>JAQBPO010000056.1 GCA_028287465.1 Fibrobacterota bacterium | reverse complement strand
TCGATAGGACCGGCACCACGGATTCAATAAAAGTGCCGGTCCGGCGAGTTCCACGGGAACTCGATAGGACCGGCACCACGGATTCAATAAAAGTGCCGGTCCGGCGAGTTCCATAGGAACTCGATAGGACCGGCACCACTTTCTGGAGAACAATGGAAACCGCACCGCAATACGCCAAGCTTTATGCCAAGGATCTGCACCTCCATTACGGGCCGAAGCATGCCCTTAAGGGGATCAACCTGGAGATGAAGGCCTATAAGGTCACCGCCTTGATAGGCCCGTCCGGATGCGGCAAGTCCACCTTCCTGCGCAGCCTCAACCGCATGAACGATCTCATCGATAACGTGAAGATCGAAGGTTCGGTCTTCGTGGACAATGTGGACATCTACGACAAGAAGGTGGACGAGGTCCAATTGCGCAAGAAGGTGGGGATGATCTTCCAGAAGTCCAATCCCTTCCCCAAGTCCATCTACGACAATGTCGCGTACGGGCCCCGCATCCACGGCCTTCGCGACAAGGCCGGGTTGGATGAGCTGGTGGAGACCAGCCTCCGACGGGCGGCCCTCTGGGACGAAGTCAAGGACGAGCTGAAGAAGAGCGCCTTGGCGCTTTCCGGCGGGCAGCAGCAGCGCCTCTGCATCGCCCGCGCCTTGGCCGTGGATCCGGAAGTGCTGCTGATGGACGAGCCGGCCAGCGCCCTCGATCCCATCGCCACCGCCAAGATCGAAGAGTTGATCTACGAGCTCAAAACCACTTATACCATAGTCATCGTCACCCACAACATGCAGCAGGCGGCACGCGTGAGCGATTATACGGCCTTCTTCTATATGGGGCAGGTGGTCGAGTTCGATTTCACGGAGCGGATATTCACCTCTCCGAAAGAGAAGCAGACCGAGGATTACGTGACCGGCAGATTCGGATAGTGGCGACCAGCCTTACGTGCGCCGGAAGCGCTCGACGGCTGGTCGCTTTTAAAGCCATAGTGGCTACGGTCCTTACGAGCGCCGGAAGCGCTGGACGGCTGGTCGCTTTTAAAGTTTAACGGAGGAACCATGGAACGCCATTTCGAGAAGGAACTGAACAACCTCAAGGCCACCCTTGGAAAGATGGCCGGGCTGGCCCAGGAGTCCCTGGTGTATTCCACCCGTGCCCTCCTCGAGGAGGACAAGACCCTGGCGGAACGTTGCTTCGTGAACGAGCGGACGATCAACAATCTGGAGATCGAGATCGATCACGGGGTGGCGGATTTCTTCGCCCTCTTCCAGCCCGTCGCCATCGATCTGCGATTCATGCTCGCCATCCAGAAAATCAACAACGACCTGGAGCGCATCGGGGACCATTGCATCAATATCGCCCAGTCGTCCATCAGCGTTGCCGGGTTCGAGCAGAAGACCGGGCTTCTCGAGCTGCCCAAGATGATCGCGATCGGGCAGACCATGCTGCATGACGCCTGCGAAAGCTTTTTCACCAAGAACCTGCAATTGGCCCGCGCCGTCCTGGAAACCGACGACATGATCGATGAGCTGAACCGGGCCAATACCCGCGAGGCCATCCAATTGGTCAAGAACGACAAGACCTCCATCGAGATGGCGCTGGAACTCTTGCGCATCAGCCGCAACCTGGAGCGCATCGGGGATTTGTCCACCAATATCGCGGAAGAGGTGATCTTCCACGTCCAGGCCCGCGTCGTGAAGCACCATGCGGACGATCGCAAGTCCCGTCCCGCCCCCCCGGACGAGGAAAAAAGGCACGAAGCCTGAACCTTTCCCGAGGCCGGTTCCCCTCCCTGTTCCGGCGCTATCCACAGCCTCCCAACATATGTGGATAGTGGCCCGGGAGCAGGGTTAACTTGCCTGTAACTTAACCGCGATATGACCGTAACCCCCCTGAACACCCTGATTTCGCCCATATCTATCAACAGTGCGCTGCGTCCGGGGCGGGGTATCACGCGGGAAACGGGAACGAAATAGGGTCGATTCCCGGTCGAAACCGCTCCGCAATGCGGGTCCGGTATCTTGATGGAGGCAACCTGAACCATCGCTCCGGAAGGATATCGCCATGATGAAAACGGAACTCCCGACCGACCTCCGCGCCAAACCGCGCTCCCCGGCTCCCGGAGGCGCCTTCCCCTCCGTCCTGAAGGTGCCGGGGCATACCCTTTCCATGGCCTCGGACATCCGCGATCTGGAAGAGTGCCTGGCCCTCGAACGTTCCTGCGGCGGCAGGGCGTCCTATGCCTCCCAAGTCATCGATTCTCCGCCGGCGGTTCCTTACTGCGAATTCCTGATGCTGCGATCCCGCGAGGGCCGCCTGAGGGCGGTATGCCGCCTGATGCGCCTGGACGCGGGGAACCCCATCGGCAATCCTCTCGCTTCCGGACGCTTCCACCTCTCGCCCCTGATTACGGCCTTGCGGTATACCCGGGAAGGCATCCTGGAAATGGGGATCCCGGCCTATGCTCCTGAAAGCGATGCCGCGGAGGCGGCGCGTCTTCTCTGGTCGGGGATGATCCGATACCTAGAATGGAACGACCTGGGGTTCGTGATCGGCCGGGATGCCGTTTCCGTAAGGGCGGAAGCGGCGCATGACTGGCCGCGCTTGATGGACTCGCATGGGCTGCACCCGGATTTGGAGGTGGAGACCCGCTCGTTCTATAGGGCCAGGGAGTTCCCGCTCACCGGACGCGCGCGCCCCTACTCCCTCCAGTCCTGGCCCGTAGGCCTGCGGGAGGCCATGCATCGGGGCTGCCGGCTGGCATGCGAGCCCGTACTCGATTCAACGGGCGGATGCCTGGAATTCATCTGGGTGGCCTCCCGGGACATGCTGCAGGGCCCGGAGTCCGGCGATTGGCGCGGAACGCCTTCCGCCTGACCCTTCCCAATCGCGCCGGCCCGGTCCCGGGCCACCCCGGGCCGGTTTTTTTACCTTTTCCCCATCCCATGAAGCAATACCTGGATCTCCTCCGACTCGTCCTGGAAACCGGCGAAAAGAAGCAGGACCGCACCGGCACCGGTACGATATCCCTGTTCGGCCTACAGGGCAAATACGACCTGCGGGAGGGCTTTCCCCTGCTGACCACCAAGAAGGTCCTCTTCGACGGCGTCCTGCGCGAGCTGCTCTGGTTCCTGAAGGGGTCCACCAACATCAACGATGGCCTCAAGCAGTACACGCCCATCTGGAATGCCTGGGCGAAGGAGGACGGCGAGTTGGGGCCCATCTACGGGTACCAATGGCGCAAATGGCCCAAGTACGTGGAGGACCCGGAAACCGGGCGCCTCCGCAAGGAAGCGGTGGATCAGATCCAGGCCGCCCTGGACACCATCAAGAAGAATCCGGACTCGCGCCGCATCATCGTCAGCGCCTGGAACGTCTCGGATATCGACCGGATGGCCCTGCCGCCCTGCCACGCCTTCTTCCAGTTCTACGTGGCCAACGGCCGCCTGGACATGCAGATGTACCAGCGCTCCGCGGACATGGCCCTGGGCGTGCCCTTCAACATCGCCAGCTATGCCCTGCTCCTCACCATGTTCGCCCAGGAATGCGGCTTGGTTCCGGGGATCCTGACCCATACCCTCGGGGACGCGCATATCTACCTGAACCATGTCGAGGGGGTCAGGACCCAGCTCGAGCGCAAACCCAACCCCCTGCCCAAGCTCACCATCGCCAGGAAGCCTTTCTTCGATCTGGCCTTCGAGGATTTCCAGGTGACCGGGTACGAGCATCATCCGTTCATCAAATTCCCCGTGGCCGTCTGAAATGACCGACGGGAGCGGCATGCCGGAACGTCCGGGACTGTTCAGCCTGGTGGTGGCCGCGGACGCCAAGCGCGGCATCGGCAAGGACGGGACCCTTCCTTGGAAACTCAAGGGCGACATGCGTTGGTTCAAGGAACTGACCACCTGCCCGGACGCTACCGAGGTCCTGACCCGGTACCTCATGAACATCGGGTTCCGCGACAAGCGGACCCATACCTGGGACAGCCTGACCGCCCGCATCGGCGGAGCCCCGGCCCTCAAGGATTGGAGCCCGGCGGCGCGCAATGCCGTCCTCATGGGCCGCAAGACCTGGGACTCCCTGCCCGCGCGCTTCCGGCCCCTGCCCGGGCGCCTCAACGGCGTGCTCAGCCGCCGGCTTCCCCCCGGGGTCTTCCAGGGATCCCACCATGTGTGGTCGTCCCTGCAGGCCGCGGTTGAGGAATTGGAGCGGGATCCCACGGTCACGAACATTTATGTGGTAGGCGGCGGGGAGATCTATGCCGAAGCCTTGCGCCACCCCGGCTGCGGGCGGATCTTCCTCACGGACGTGGACGGGGAGTTCCCTTGCGATACCTTTCTGCCCCCCTTCGGCCCGGAATTCCGGGAAACGGCCATCTCGCCCCTGGTGGAGGAGTCCGGGGTCCGGTACCGGTTCCGCCTCTTTGAACGCGCCCAGCCCGGCTGATCCGGCCCATTCCGATTCCCGCCCTACGCCATCCTTGCCCCGGGCGGTCCGGGATGTTTCTTTATGGGCATGAAGGACTTTTTCGCGGACGCGGCCATCGCGGCGGTGCTTACGGCCGGCTTCGTCACGACCGCCATGTTGCTCCACCATTTCGGGATCCTGTTCCAGCCTTGATCCCTTTCCGCCCGGATCCTTTTTCCGCTCCCATCCTTCCCGCCCCGACTGTTTTCCCGATTGCCGATTAAGTAGCTTTTCCCTCTCCTCGCGGGTCCGGGCGTTCCGGCCGCGCGGCATCCAAATGGCCAACGGCAACCTGCAAACCGAACTCCTCTATCCGGACCTTGAAGCGGCCCTGGAATCGGCCGATATGGAAGGCCTGCAGGAAATCTGCGCGTCCCTGGCCGCGGAGGATTTGGCCGAGATGGTCAACCGCCTGGAACTCCTCAACCAGGCCATCTTCTTCGAAAAGGTCCCGGAAGACAAGGCCACGGAGATCTTCCAGCTCCTGGACGTCAACATCCAGGAAGACATCCTCAACGCCGTCAGCAACCAGCGCGTGGCCGCCATCATCAACGAGATGGATCCGGACAATCGCACGGCGCTCCTCGAGTCCCTGCCCCAGAACGCCACCCGCCAGCTCCTCAGCTTCCTCAAGCCGCGCGAACGCAAGCAGGCCCAGCGCCTGCTGGACTTCCCCAAGGACAGCATCGGCCGGCTCATGACGCCGGACTTCCTGGCCATCAAGCAGGATTGGACCGTGGAACGGGTGCTGGACTTCATCCGGCGCAACGGCGAGGACAAGGAGACCCTGAACGATATCTACGTGGTGGACGACAAGGGCCGCCTCATCGACGAGATAGGGATCCGGGAGTTCCTCTTGTCCCCGTTGGAACGCGTGACCCAGGATATCATGGACCGGCAGTTCGTGGCCCTTCCCGCCGATCATCCCGAGGAAGAGGCCATCCTGGCCTTCAAGAAGTATTCCAGCCGTACCGCCCTTCCCGTCGTCGATGAGGAGGGCTACCTGCTCGGCATCGTGACCATCGACGATATCCTGCACCTCGAGGAGCAGGAGGCCACGGAAGACATCCATAAGCTGGGCGGCGTGGGCGCCCTCGACGATTCCTATCTCGACTCTTCCATGATGGCCATGGTCAAGAAGCGCGGGGTCTGGCTGACCGTCCTCTTCGTGGGGGAGATGCTGACCGCCACGGCCATGGGCTTCTTCGAGAAGGAAATCTCCCATGCCGTGATCCTGGCCTTGTTCATCCCCCTGATCATCTCCAGCGGCGGGAACGCCGGTTCCCAGGCGGCCAGCCTCGTGCTGCGCGCCATCGCCTTGGGCGAGGTCCAGTTCCAGGACATCTGGACCATCCTGCGGCGGGAGATATTCGTGGGCCTCATCCTGGGCTGCCTATTGGGGTTGATCGGCCTCCTGCGCATCACCGTCATGTCGGCGCTTTTCGGCACCTACGGGGAACATTGGTTCCTGATCGCCTTGACCGTCTACCTGTCCCTCATCGGGGTGGTGGCCTGGGGCACCATCATCGGGTCCCTGTTCCCGATCCTGTTGAAACGCGCGGGCGCGGACCCGGCGGCCTCCTCGGCCCCCTTCGTGGCCACCTTCATCGACGTCACCGGCATCGTGATCTACTTCAACATCGCCTTGCTCCTACTCAAGGGAAAACTGCTCTAATCGCCCGGATTCCCCAGTGATTTGGGATTATTGGGAATTTTCCTCCCGGTCGCTTCCAGGAATTTTATTTCAATACCAGGTGGGGCAATCAGCCCGGGAGATGGATTGGAATGAAACGGAATCTCTTGATAGTGGACGATGATCCTGAAATCCTGGAGTACATCCAGGAAGTCCTGGTTTCGACGGATTACCTCTGCATGACCGCCACCGGGTTCCAGCAGGCGGTGGAAATGGCGCGCGATGAGGCGATGCAGGTGGATATCCTCCTGACCGATATCATCATCCCTCCCTTCCATGGCCGGGACCTGGCCAACAAGATCGTCCGGATGCAGCCCAAGATCAAGGTCCTGTTCATGTCCGGGTATCCCTACAAGCTCCTCAAGGGCCAGGGACTGCTCCCGCCGAACTCGGATCTCCTGCCCAAGCCCTTTACCCGCTTCCAACTGCTGCATAGCCTGGAATCCGTGCGGGAGGTGGGGCCTACCTGGTCCATCGCGACCGCCCAGAACCATTTCGAATATTAGTCCCTGTCCCGATCCCGGCCGGGAAACGTCCTTCGCGGACAAAAAAAAGAGGGCCTGATTCCAGGTCCTCTTTTTTCATGGATGCGGGGAGCGCTCAGTTGCGGACGTAACCGAAGCGCCTCAGGTAGTCCCGTTTCGCGTTCCTGACGATGATGGATTCCCCGTTGGAACCCTTCTTGACCTCGTCGCCGAGGGCGGTGATGGTGGCCATCATCAGGTAGGCTCCGGTTCCCAGCTGCTGGCCGTCGCTGGAGACGGGCAGGATCTTCAGCTGGATGGTGGCCGAATCCCCGCTTTTGGATATGGCCGTCCAGGCCGCCGCGTCCATCTGCCCGTCCGACAGGCTGACGAACTGGCCGAGGTTGTCGAAGATCTTGATGGAATAACGGATGGGCGATTTGATGGTGAGATCCCACGTGGGAACGCCGCCGCCGGTATGGAAATCCTCCGTACCGGTGCAATTGACGATGCACTTGTTCTTGCTGTCCGTGATCAGGACGGGGTTGGTGATCTTAAGCGGGTCGAAGGTGACGCCCTTGGTGAACGGCTCCCTGATTTTCAGGGTCGGGTCGCCGCTGAGGATGGGCACGATGCGGCCGGGCAGGATATAGGTCACGGTCTCGCGGGCATCCCGGGGATGGGACCAGGTGAAGGTGAGATCCCCGTGGTTGTCCACTTCCAGGACCCCGTTGTTCAAGGTTGGGCTGGACTTGGCCGGGTTGTAGGTGAAGTCGCCGGTCTGGGTGGGGAAGCCGAGATTCATGTTCAGGTTGGACAGCGGGATGTTTTCCTTGTCGTTGTTGGCCGAACCCCCTGCCACGTTCACGTCCCGCAAATCCGAAGGCGAGCGGGTCAGCTTCAACTGGTAGGTATTGTTGTCCGGGCGGTAGATTTCCGCGACCAGGCCGGTCTTCTTGTCGATGGCGGCCAAGGTGGGCATGTCCCAGCAGGAGTAGTTCCCGGCGGAAGACGAGATCTCGGAGCCTGCCACGTTCATGGTGAAGGCATAGGTGATGGTGGTGTTGTCTTCCCGGACCAGGTTGATTTCGATCTGGTTGGGGCCTTCCTTGAGGGCGATGATGCTGTCGAGCTGCATGCCCACGCTGCCGTCCGGGTTGCCGGTCACGGTGGTGCTCTTGCTGACCTGCGGGGGCGAGAGGGACTTGTTGGTGACCGTGGTGCCCTTGGGCAGGGTGTTCCGGGTGATGGTGGTGATGATGGACGTCATCACGGCTTCGAAGGCCTTGGGGTCATTGGGATTCACGCGGGTGAAGGTGCCGCCGGTCTTGTCGGAGATTTCCTTGAGCTTGGCCGTGTCCGGGCTGGTGGACTTGGACAGGTAGATGCTGTAGACGGGGGGAAGGCCCGCGTTCAGGATCGCGGCGTAATTGTCCTGGGGAGCGCCGTCGGAGATGAAGATGATGGCCTGCTTCTTGGTCTTGATGATGGCGGGATTATTGAGCCATTGGTTCGCGAGCTCCAGGGGCGGGCCGTAATGGGTGCTTCCGCTGGTGTCCAACTGGATGCTGTTCTTGATGGTATTCACGTTGCCGGCATTGTTCACCGGCAGGTTCTGCTGTTGGTATTTGAGCTGGTCCGTGAAGGATATGGTTCCGGCTGTGGAGGTGGGGGAGTTCTTGGCCAGGAAGTCGATTCCCACCTTGATCACGGCGCCGCGCGCATTGTACGGATCTCCCGCGATCTGCCGGTTGCAATTGGCGTTGGCGGTGAGCAGGAGAACGGACCGGGTGGTGCCTTCCCGGGTGTAGTAGTTGAGGTCGGCGCCCTTGGGATTCTGGGAGCAGGCGTCCGGGGCGCCATTGCCGTATTGCAGGTAGTAGAAGGAGGTATCCCCGGTGGCCGGATCGCCATAGGCCGCGTCCGCGGTCATGCTGCCGCTATTGTCGTAGATGAAGACGATATCGGCATCGCCCGCGCCGGTGGTGGGGGTGGGAGGCACGCAAAAGGAAAGCCCGTCCGCGGCGATGCGGGTGACGTTCTTGGGCAGGTCCATGGTCTTGCCGTTCAAGGCCGCGAAATCCACGCACTTCGCGTATTGCTTTTCCCCGCCGGAGAGGGGACCGTGCCAATCGCATCGCTTGGCGGCCTTGGCCGCGAACGCGGAATGGGCGGTCAAGGAAAGGACAAGGAGCGAAGTCCCGAAGGCCGTCGTCCGGGCGCCGAAAAACCGGTTCGAAGCGAGAGAAGACATATTGGTTTTTCCTTTTTGCCGGTGGCAGGATTGCGATCCTTCGGCTCCGAAACCGAATATACTCCCGGCAGTGTTTTTACGATAGACAAAAGTACTTTTAGGCCGTCCCAAACTCCTGGTCATCAACCCGCGAAATCGCCGTTTTTTCCCAGCGAACAGTAAAAAAACGGGACCAAAGTTCCCGTTGTCCGACGGACATACGCGTCGGACTTGCTACTTTATTTTAGCGGATTCCGGGGATCTATTAAACCCTTTTAGATGGGGTGCATCCCAAAGAACGATGCTTTCCCCACGGCCCCTCAAATCCCAATTCGTCCTAAGGATCGATCCATGTCGGAAGGTTTCATCCTCTCCAGTTCCATCCGCGATCTCGGCCGGGATGCCACGCAACTGGTCTTCCAGGGAAGGTTGACCGACGGACGGCGGTTCCGCTGGTCCGTGACCCGGCCTCGCCTATGCTTTTTCGTGGAACGCGAGGCGCCGGATCTGACGGGATGCACCCAGCGACGTCCCCTGGAGTTGAAGACCCTGCGCGGCCTTCCCGTGGACGCCCTCTATTTCCAATCCTCCCTGGACCTGGCCCGGGCGCGCCGGCAGGCCGAGGGTCTGGGCATCCGCACCTATGAATCGGACGTTTCCGCTCCGGCCCGCCACCTGATGGAACGCAAGGTGAAAGGCGGCATCCGCTTTCTCGATCCTCCCGCCTCCGAGAAGGACGGCCTGGTGGATTTCCGGGACGGCCGGGTCGAGCCTTCGGCCTTCACCCCGTCCCTGCGCCTGCTTTCCCTGGACGTGGAATGCACGCCCCGGGGCGGGTTGTTCTCGATATCCCTGTACGGCGACCCCGCGGATCCGGGCGGTGGGGCCCCGCCGGTTTCCCGCGTCTTCATGATCGATCCTTCCTTTCCCCCGGGATCCATCCATGACGGATATGAGGCATATCCCGACGAGCGCAGTCTCCTGACCGCTTTCTTCCGGGCCGTGCGCGAAGCGGATCCGGACGCCTTGATCGGGTGGAATGTCATCAATTTCGATCTGCGATACCTGGCGGGCCGGTGCGAGGCCGCCGGCCTGAGGCTGGACCTGGGAATCGACGGCCCGGCGGATCTGATCGAGCCGGAGGGCGGGAACGCCTATGGCCGCTTCGGTTCCAACTGGCTGGCGCGCATCCCGGGACGGGCCGTGCTCGACGGCATCAACATGCTTAAGGCGGCCTTCGTGGCGGTGGAAGGGTATTCCCTGGCCACGGTGGCGGGCGAAGTGCTGGGAAAGAAGAAGCTCATCGAACTCGAAGGCGTCGAGAAGATGGCCGAGATCGAGCGCCAATTCCGGGAAGACAAGGCCGGGCTGGCCCGCTACAACCTGGTGGATTCCGTGCTCGTGAAGGAGATTTTCGCCAAGCTGTCCTTGTCCCAATTGGCGGTGCGCAAGACCCAGTTGACCGGCCTGGCCCTCGATCGCATGGGAGGCAGCGTGGCCGCCCTCGACTTCCTCTATCTTCCCCTCCTGCACCGCGCCGGTTACGTGGCGGATACGGGCAACCGCGCGCCCGCGGACGAAGGCGTTCCGGGGGGCCTGGTCCTGGAAGGGACGCCCGGCATCCATCGCAACGTATTGGTGCTCGATTTCAAGAGCCTGTACCCGAGCATCATCCGCACCTTCATGGTGGATCCCCTCGCGGCGGCCGCGGGGCAGTACGGCTTGGCCGAAGGTAACCCCGATGTCACCTGGGTGAAGGGGCCGGCGGGACCGGCCTTCGCCCGCGAGCTCGCCATCCTTCCCGGTATCGTCGAGACCCTGATGGACGTTCGCGAAAGCGCCAAGGTGATCGGCGACAAGTCCCTCTCCCAGGCGGTCAAGATCATCATGAACTCCTTTTACGGGGTGTTGGGCAATCCCGGATGCCGCTTCTTCCATCCGGATCTGGCGGGTACCATCACCCGCACGGGCCAATGGATCCTGCTGGAATCGAAACGCTTCCTTGAGGAGCAGGGGTACCGGGTGATCTACGGTGACACGGACAGCCTGTTCGTGCATGCGCCCCGGGCGGACGGCCTGGAGTCCCTCAAGGCGATCGGAGCCGGTCTTGCCGCGGACCTCAACGTGCATATGGAGACCCTGCTCCGGGAGCGTTTCTCCGTGGCGAGCCGCCTGACCATCCAGTTCGAGAAGATCTTCCTGCGCTTCTTCATGCCCGGCCTGCGCAAGGAGGACCGCGGATCCAAGAAGCGTTATGCCGGGCTGTTGGCCTCGGGATCGCTCCACTTCACCGGCCTGGAATCGGCGCGCAGCGATTGGACGCGCCTGGCCAAGGATTTCCAGGGCGAGATCCTGGCCCTGGTCTTCAAGCAGGACAACGTGGAGGAGAGGGGGCCGCTGGAAGCCCTGGTCCGCGACTGGAACCGGAGGCTGGCCGCGGGAGAGCTCGACGACAGGCTGGTCTACAGCAAGGGCCTTAGCAAGGACCCTGAAGAGTATACCGGCAACCCCCCGCCCCATGTGCGCGCCGCGCTCATGATGGACCGGCGCGACAGCCGCGTCATCCGCTACCTGATGACGACCGAGGGGCCGGAGCCGGTGCAGAAGCTGTCGGGAGCGAAGCCGGATTACCGGCATTATGCCGAGAAGCAGCTGGCGCCGATCGCGGATATGGTGTTGCGGTTCTACGGGACGGATTTCCTGACGGTGACCCAGGATTCGCGGCAGATGAGCATTTTCTGAAACAAGGCCGGGTCGACCCTCATTACATGGGTTCCGGGGTCAACCGGACCCCACCGGCCACGTAACTTTTTCATATTCCCGGCGATGGGGGACCTACCTTCCACGCCCATGACCAAACTCACAAATCGCATCGCCATTTTTGTCGTTTTCAGCCTGATTTCCGCGTTTTCCGCCTATTCCCAGCCAGGCCCCAGCGGCCTTACCGGCAAGGTCGTTCACGTTTACAATCCGTTCGATGGGGTCATCCCCGTCATCAACATTACGGGCACGGATTATCCCGTAACCGTGGACTCCGGGAATTGGCTCCGCTTCGATTTCTCCTCCCTGGGAACGGCCCTCACCCCGTTCATGAACGACTTCCATTTCCGCACCGCGGATTTCCAGCAGCAGTTCGGCCGCATCGGTCCCGGCAGCGCCACGGAGTTCCGCCCCGACATCTTCCCGGCTGGAGTGGACGAGGTGTGGATCCTGCTGGATCCCCATGGGGATCTGAAAGGGCCGCCCGTCATCCTGACCGCGCCCCCGCGCCTGGTGCACGTTTTCAATCCCTGGCCGCTCAGCGGACCGCAGATCGTCCTCAACGGGACCAAGATGGGGATGCTTTCGGACCGGACCCATTGCGGCTGGTATACGGAGTGGATCCTGGTTTCCGGGCCGGTCAAGGCGCACTTCAGCAATATCGCGGACGGCGAGACCTGGGGAAAGGGCGGATTCGGGGATGCCGCGGATTTCGATCTCACCGCCGATTTCACGGCCAAGGGGCCGGAGCTGTACCTGCCGGACGCGGGGACGGTAACCGGGAAGTTTCCCGGCAAGGAAGGCAATTGCTCCTACCTGATGGCCACCTTGGTGCACGACATGTCCAAGTCCCATCCCGATTACGGTCCCACCGGGGACGGGGTCGTAAAGGGAATGGTGCAGCCGGTCCTGGGCCCCGGCCGCAAGCCCCTGCCCGCGAGCGCCGCCCCGCCCAACTTCGGGACCTGGTTCAACTCGGACAGCACCCGGGCCGCCCCGCTCAAAGGGTACGAGACCTGCGTGGATCTGGAGATGGGCAAGAGCGACGACGGCCTGTGGGAATTCGATTCCTTCCGCACCCCCGCCCATGGGTATTTCCCCATCGACAAGGCCAACCGCCTGGACGTGAACACCAACAATACCTGCTATAAGAACCCGAACACGGAGAAATACGTCAGCTCCAAGGACTTCCACAACTTCGGGTTCTGCATGGAGTCGCACGCCTCCTTCGTCTACAGGAAAGGCCAGATCTTCGAGTTCCGCGGGGACGACGACGTCTGGGTGTACATCGACGGGCAATTGGCCCTGGATCTGGGCGGCGTGCACCAGGCCACCTCCGGCTCGGTGGATCTCGCCTCCCGGGGCCTGGTCGAGGGCAAGCAATACAACTGGGACTTCTTCTTCTGCGAACGCAAGGAATGCTCGTCCTCCATGCGTATCAAGACCACCATCTACTTCAAGCAGCAGCGCGGCCTCGACCATGTCGGGGAATCCCTGGCGGAGGGAGGCATGCGTTACCGCGTCATCAAGCGCGTGGGCGGGACCGGCGCCTGCGGCAGCGCCGTGGACTCCGTGAAGGAGACCGATCCGGCCGCCCTGGCCTACGGGTTGTTCACCGCGGCGGGAACCAAGGTGCGTGATCTGCCGGAGGGCGCGAGCCTGGGTGGCATCCTCATCGAGACCCCGCGCATCACCGTGGACACCGCCAAGATCACGGGGCTGCCGGCCGGCGACTACCGCATCCTCTTCTACGAACCCGCCAATTCCTCCATCCAGGACGAGGTTTCGTTCACCATTTCGGGCAAGACGCCGGACCTGCCTCCCCTGGACCTGCCGCTCGCGGTTTCCGCCGCTGCTTACGATGAGGACGCGGACGGGATCGCCGACCGCATCGATGCCGTCTATGATCGCGACATTTCCGCCCCCCTACCCAAGATGGCGGCCTATCGCTGGCCGGCCGCTTCGGCCCCGGTGGCCGTGTCCGGCGCGGATTTGGCCGCGGCCCTGCAAGGCGGCAAGACCCTCTCCTTGAAAGGCAAGGCCTTGACCTCGGCCGTACTCACGGATGGGACGGGCCTGTTCGCTTCGACCTATGCGGGCCGGGGCGGGGATTCGGTGCAGAACATCCCCATCCAGGACAGGATCGCGCCCGTCCTGCTGACGGCAGAAATGATCCTGGGGATCGGCGTGGATACTTTGCGCCTTCGCTTCAGCGAGCCGGTCGACGTAGCCAAGGTGATCGCGCCGTCGGTGGAACTGTTCCGCTACCGCCTTTCGGAGGCGGGACCCGACGTGGTCCTGGCGCCCACGGCCCTGGTCTGGAACGCGGAGGGAACGCTGGCCTCCCTTGCCTTCCCTTCGAACGCGGCCCCCCGCTCCGGCAATCTGGTGCGTATCATGGACGGTACCGGGCGCATCGCCGATGCGGGCGGCAACGGAGCGGGGCCCAACTCCCGGTTCCGCCTGATCACCGGGGTCAAGCGCACGGATATCCAGACCATCACCTTCGCGGAAGTGGATGCCTCCCGCCAGGGCCCGGACGCTCCGACCATCCAGGTCAGCCTCCAGGCCTTCGACAAGAGCGTCACGACGATTGCCTCCGACCTGGGCCTGATGGGCCATCTCATCAAGGCGGACCTGGGGGACTATGCCCAGGGGGACGGTTTCCGCAAGGTGGATCCGTCCCAGGTGTCCCTGGAGTACCAGGTATACTACTTCACCAACCATGCGGTTCCGGTGGCCTCATCCAAGCGGACCATTTCCTGCCAGGATCGGATCTTCAACGGGGATTGCCGCGGCGCGCGCGGTTACCTGTTCGTCGGCTGGAACCAGACTTCGGACGGCAAGCAGAAGGTGGCCACGGGCGCCTACGTGGCCCGCATGCGCTACAGCATCAAGGTGGCGGGCAAGACCGCGGCCTCGGGAAGCCTGGATCAGACCTGGGGCGTGCTCCGGATGCCTTAGCATCCGGCCCGATCCCCTTAGGGTTCGGCCCGGTTGCCTTAGCCTCCGGATCGCGACGCCCCAAACAGCGCTAAACGGGGCGAAGATTACGGTTTCCTGTACGAAAAGCCGATTCCGCAAGGAGCGAACTTTCCTTAAACCCCCTCGCTTCCTTTTTACCACTAAGGGGGGATGCGTAGAATCAATCCGTCCTGCTTCGCTTATTCCGCCTGCCTTTTCCTGGTCCTGGCATTCGGCGCTTCGCCGGCGTTCTCCCAACCTCCCACGGACAGCCTGAACGGGAAGACCATCCACCTTTACGTGGAATCGGACAACTTCAACACCTTCTATTTCCAGAACGGTGATATCGCTTTCAAAAAGGATTCCAAATACAACTACTCGCTCACCCTGAGCGGGATAGGCCTGTATACCCAGGATTTCTTTTTCACCAGCAACGGCACGGCCCCGGACGGGGAGCATTATAAATGGAAATTCGGGAAGAATGGGCTGAACGCCTCGGATGAAGGCCGGTTCAAGGTATCGGATTTCCTGGGCAACAAGGAAATGTGGATCGTGGTCGATCCGTCCGGCCCGATCACGGCGCCCCCCATCGTGATGTTCGAGGAGCCCAAGACCGTCAACATCCTCAATCCTTGGCCCACCACCGCGCCCAAGATCGTTTCCGGGGCCAAGACCCGGGGCATGACCACCACGCCGGGACGCTGCGGCTGGTTCACCTCCCTGATCCTCGATCCGGCCATGACCAGGATCCACTTCGCCGAAGTCAACGATGCGGATACCTACGGAACGGGCGGTTTCGGGGGCGCGGGCGATTTCGATCTCGCGGCGGAATTCGCGGCCAAGGGCGCGAACCTGTGGCTCAACACCGAGTCCAATGCCTGGACCGCGGCATGGCCCAACCTGGACGGCGAATGCCAGTACATGATGGCCGCCACCGTGCGGGACTTCAGCAAGGATCACCCCGATTTCGAGTTCGCGGGCCTCACCGGGGACTTCCTGCTCAAGGGGATGGTCCAACCCGTCATCGGCGCGGGCCGCAAGCCCTTGCGCAGCACCACCGCGACCAAACCGCCCGTCACCTTCGACACCTTCGATTCCTGGTGGCAGACCGATACGGTCAACGCCAACCCCAAGCTGCGCGCCTACGAGAGCTGCGTGGACATCCCCATGAGCAAGAGCAGCGACGGCCTCTGGGAATACGACAGCTACCGCGACAGCCCCGTCGACCACAGCTTCTTCCCCGTGGAAGGCACGGCCAACCGCTTCGCCGAGACCATGGCCTCCTGTTACGTGAAACCCCCGCCGGATTCCACCTCATGGGTCACCAATGGGCCTTTGCGCAACGGGAATTTCTGCATGGAGTCGCACGCCACCTTCATCTACCAGAAGGGCCAGCGCTTCGCCTTCCGCGGGGACGACGATGTCTGGGTCTTCATCGACGACAAGCTGGTGGTGGACCTGGGAGGAGTGCATACCCCCAAGTCCGATTCCATCGAGCTGGACAAGCTGAGCCTCACGCCGGGCAAGGAGTACAAGTGGGACTTCTTCTACTGCGACCGGCAGCCTTGCGGATCCTCCCTGCGCGTCAAGACCTCGATATTCTTCCGCCAGCAGCGCTCCCTGTTCAAGGAGGAAATCCCGGGCGCGACCGGCCTGGTGCGCTTCAAGATCCGCAAGCGCGAAGGCGGCAAGGGTTCCTGCTCGTCCCTGGACACCGCCACCAAGGTGGTGGATCCGGCCAACCTGACCTACCAATTGCTGGACGCGGCGGGCAAGCTCGTGGAGACGCTGAAGGACGGCACCTTCCATACCGGCATCGCCATCGCCACCCCGGACGTCACCGTGGATACGGCCAAGATCACGGGCCTGGCCCCCGGTCCTTACCGCATCGTCATTTTCGAACCGGCCAATGAGAAGGTGCGCGTGGAAATCCCCTTCCAGGTGCCGACGCGAAACCTGGTCGAGTTCGAGGCCCCCTATGCCGTCTCCGTACCGCTCGGCACCTTGGTGCCGGTGGTGGCGGCCAACCGGGAGAAGGGCGTGTTGGTGGCCGCCATCGCCTCCTATACCCCCGCCATCCCGGCAGGCCTGGAAGCCTATGCCGACAAGGCCAAGACCGTCAAGGTCGTTCCGGGCACCGCCCTATCCACCGGCACGGACGGCTATGATACCCTGTGGGTTACGGGTACCGCATCCGCTACGGCCGATCAGACCTATATCCTGTCCATCCCCCTCTCCGCCAAACCCGTCTCCCTGACCTTCGTGGCGCCCAGGAACCGCGTCGAATTCGAGCCTTCCTATACGCGGGACACCCTGGTCGGATCCCTGGTCACCCTCAATGCGGCCAACCGGGAAGCGGGAGCCATGGTGGCCAAGGCCGAAACCTACAGCCTGACCATCCCGCCCGGTCTCAAGGTCTACGCGGACGCGGCCAAAACCGTACCCATCCTGAGCGGCGCGGTCCTATCCACGGAAGCGACCGGCCTGGCCGTGCTGTACGCCACCGCGGATTCGACCGATCCCGTGGACAAGACCTATATCCTGGAGATCAACGGATCCGCCAAGAAGATGAGCCTCACCTTCCGGATGCCGCCCCTGGATCTGCCCAAGGCCGTATCCGCGGGCATCTATGACGACGACGGGGACGGCATCGGCGACCGCATCGCGGTGGAATACGATAGGGACATCTCTATCGGGGTCCCGAAGAAGATCGCCTATCGCTGGCCGGCCTCCGCCGCCGAGACTGCGGTGCCCTTGACGGGCGCGGAGCCGGCCAAGCTCGTGGACGGGAAGAACCTGACGTATAAGGGCCGCTTCTCGGCCGAGGTCCTGACCAAGGGACAAGGCGTATTCGCCTCCACCTATCCCGCCCGCGGCCGGGATTCCACCCAGACCGTCCCCCTGGCGGATCGCATCGGTCCCATCATCCAATCCGCGGAAATGATCCTGGGCCAGGCCCAGGATACCCTGCGCATCCGCTTCAGCGAACCCATCGATGCGGGCCGCATCACGGTCGCCCCGATCGGCCTGTTCGACTACAAGCGCATGAAGGACGGGGCCGCGGAACAGGTCGATCCGGCCGCCGTAATCTGGAAGGATGACGGGATGGAGGTTTCCCTCGTCTTCGCGACGGCTTCCGCGAACGCACCGCGAGCGGGGAACCTCGTGGGCATTCCCGACGGCACGGGCCGAATCGCGGACGAGTCCGGCAACGGCTCGGGACCGGCCTCGCGCTTCAGGGTGATCACGGGCGGCAAGCGTTCCGAGATCCAGACCGTGACCTATCGGGAAATCGCGCCGGGGCAGGATCTGTTGCGGGCCACCGTGGTGGTCCCGTCCCTCGAACCGGCCAATTCCGTGGTGGGCGAGGTGGTGGAGCGCACCGGCCGGATGGGCCATCTGATCAAGACCGATCTGGGCGGTTATGCGGTGAAGGACGATTTCTCCGACGTGGAACCTTCCCAGGTGGCGCTCGAGTACCAAGCCTCCTACTTCACGAATTTCGGGGCGCCGGTAGCGGCGGACAAGAGGACCATCCCATGCACGGACGCGCTTTTCAAGGGCGACTGCCTGGCCAACCGGGGGTACGTGTTCGTGGGGTGGAACTACACAGCCAAGGACGGCGCCAAGGTAGCGACCGGTGCTTATGTGGCGCGCCTGCGCTACCAGGTGAAAGTGGCTGGCAAGGTGGTGGAAAGCGGCAGCCTCGACCAGGTCTGGGGCATCCTCCGCAGGCGATAATCCGCGGGCAATCCATGGCCTTTTCCGCTACAATTAGGCGACGCGGCCGGGTGGCCGCCTCGGGAGGTCGACATGCGGGGACACGCGCAATCCGGTTCGCTTTTTTCCCGCATCCTGATCGGGACCGTCCTTGCCGGAGCGGCCGCAAGGGCCGCGGCCGAGATCCCGGTCTCCTTCCAGATCGATCTGGCCGGGGAAAACCGCCCCATCAGCCCGCTCATCTTCGGATCCAATTCGGATGAACTCACCGCCGCGGACGGCGTCACCTTCCGCAGGTCCGGCGGCAACCGCCTCACGGGATACAACTGGGAGAACAACGCTTCCCATGCCGGCACCGATTACCAGAACTCGAGCGACTCGTTCCTGGGGGGCGGCGAGGTCCCGGGCAAGGCCATGACGGATTTCCACGACAAGGCGGTGGCCCAGGGCGCGTCCACGGTGATGACCTTGCCGGCCGCGGGTTACGTCTCCAAGGACAAGAAGGGCACGGTTTCGGAAGCGGAGACGGCCCCATCGGCGCGCTGGGCCAAGGTCGTATTCGAAAAAGGCAAGCCCTTCACGGCGGCGCCGGACGTCGCCGACGGGGAAGTGTATACGGACGAGTTCGTCGACTTCCTGGTGCGGAAATACGGGGGCGCTGCGGCGGCCGGCGGCGTGAAGCATTTCGAAGTGGACAATGAACCGGGCCTGTGGCCTTCCACCCATCCGCGCATCCACCCGGCCAAACCCACCTGCGTGGAACTCGTCGCCAGGACCACGGGGATTTCCATCGCGGTGAAGAAGGTGGATCCCCAGGCCCTGGTCTTCGGCGGGGTATTCTACGGGTACGGGGACTTCGCGGATCTCCAGGGGGCGCCGGACTGGAAGGCGGTCAATGCGGGCGGAAAATACGGCTGGTACATCGATTACTTCCTCGACGAGATGAAGAAGGCTTCCGACAAGGCGGGCAAGCGCCTCATGGACGTGCTCGACATCCATTGGTATCCCGAGGCCATGGGCGACCATCGTATCAACGGCGCCGATGCGATTACCGATAAGGATCGCGCGGCCCGCCTCCAGGCGCCCCGATCCCTCTGGGACTCGACCTATGTCGAATCCAGCTGGATCAGCAAGTGGGCCACGCCCAAACAGCCGGTGACCAATCCCGGCGACCCCGCTCCAGGCCCCGTCAATCTCCTCCCCCGCATCCTCGAGTCCATCCGGAAATGGAATCCGGGCACGCGCCTGGCGATCACGGAATACAATTACGGCGCCGCCGACCAGATAAGCGGCGGTCTGGCGGAGGCGGATTTCCTCGGGGTGCTGGCGGCGACGGGAGTGTATGCGGCCAACTTCTGGCAGCTGGCCGAGAAGCCCGTATTCGTGGCCTCCGCCTTCCGGCTTTTCAGGAATTACGATGGCAAGGGCGGCAGCTTCGGATCCATGTCCGCGGCGGCGGTCCCGTCCGACAAGGAGAACGCCTCGGTGTACGCTTCCTACAATCCCGCCGGGGACGAGGTGCATATCATCGCCATCAACAAGAACGCGACCGAGACGGTGCGCGGGACCTTCACGGTTTCCTCGCCGGTGCCTCTGGCGCAGGGCAAGGCTTTCGGGTTCGATAAGGGAGGAGCCGCGCTCACGGAGAAAGCCGCCATCGCTTCGGTAACCGGCAACGTCTTCGCCTATTCGCTGCCGCCCCTCTCCGCGTACCATTTCACGATCAAGACCACGGGAGCCTTGCCGGCCGCCCTGAGGAATCCCCTTGCGGAAGGTTCGAGCGCGGTAAAGCCATTCCTGTTCCCCGCCTTTCTTCCGAATGGCCGTTCCTTGCCTTCGCCCCGGAGAAGCCGGGAACGGACCTCTCCGGTGCCGTTTTTCGTCCCCTAATCGGGTAAAAAGCCCCAGAGCGCCCCGGCAAAGGCCCTGGGGGCGACACCCCAGGGACACGGCGTCCCCGCTTAAGCCCGGCCCATGAGCTTGTCTGGACATCCCCCCGGCCCGTAGACTGGGAAGATGAAGTCCTTCTTCAAGTTCCCCTCCAAGTCCTTCGGTAACTTCCTTTTCGGCGCGGCGATGGCGATAGCCGCGACCCAGACCCCTGCGCGGGCCGGGACGGCGGCGACAACCGCGGATAGCCGCTTCGGCCTGGTCGGCACGGGAGGCGCGGCCTTCGCGGCGAAATTCGGTTTCCGGTACTATACCCTCGAGGGCAATTACGCGGAAGGCAAAGGGGCGGTATTCTCTTCGGTGGATCCGGTCAATGATCCCGCCGCGGGATTCAGCGTGGTGCGCGAGGCCGCCAAGCTGAATGTCCGCACGGACGCCTTGGGGCAGACCAATGCCCAATTCCAGGCCAAGCTCAGCCAGTACGGCAAGGATCTGGCCACCTGGTACGTCACGCCCTCCTGGGCCCGCGGTTCCAAACCCGCCTTCGTCTGGTACAGCCCCAACGCGAACGCCTTGATCCAGGCCGAGAGCCTGCAGATCGTGGAGACCCTCCGGCGCGAGAAGGCCCGTATCCCTGCGGTTACGGGAACGGTCTGGGAAATCGGCAACGAGCCCAACCTGTTCCCGGCCATCACCCCCGCCGAATACGGGGCCATCTTCGCCGCCTACCGCCGCGTGATCAAGAACGAGGATCCCGATGCCGTGGTGGCCCTGGGATCCCTTTTCATCCCCGAGGATTGCGAGGACCTCAAGGCCAAGCTGGGGGAAGAGCTGGAAACCAAGATGCGCCTGGAACTCCAGGCCGCCGGATACTACAACACCCTGAATTCCATGGGCGTGTTCCCGAACCTGGTGAACGACATGAAGACCACCTTGCTTTCGCGCATGCTGGCCCTTCCCGCCCGGGAATACCTGCGCCAGGCGCTCGCCGCCGCCGCCGCGGTTTCGGCCGCGGCCCGCCCGGACATCGTCACCCTGCATGTCTACCCTTACGATGATCGGGCGCCGTTCCTGGATTCGGCGGCCCTGCGCGCCGTCCTCGACACCACCATGGCGGGCGTGAAAGCCATGCTCTCGGCCGGAGGGAACCCCGCGCCCCTGTGGGTCACGGAGTTCGGAAACATCGAACAAGGCCTTTCCGAAGGCCAGGTGGCCGAGCGATCCCGGCGCCTGGTGGACGCATTCTCCGCGGGCGGCGCCCTCGCCATGTGGTTCCATTACAAATCCACGGGCAGCGACGACCAGTTCTCCCTGTTCTCCTCCGGACCGGCCCCGCTCACGCGCCTGGCCGCCGATGCCGGCTTCTCCCCGGCCTCCGGGAACTTCCCCTGCGCCAAACTCAACGCCGTGGGACGGGCCTACTGGACGGCCAGCCATGCCGGCGGGGAATGCGTGGATCCGAATCCTCCCCCGGTGCTGGATTCCCTGGGATCCTCCGCGGCGACGATCACGGAAGGCGACTCCGTCCGCCTGCGCGCTTATGCTTCGGACCCGGAAGGCGAATCCCTGACCTACCTCTGGACCCGGCGCAACGGGGACACCTTGGGGACCCTGCCGGAACTCGTCTATCGCGCCCCGCTCAAGGGGGCGTACGAGGATACCCTGACCGTGGAGGTGCGCGACGCCGCAGGGGGCAAGGTAACGGGTACGATACCCATCCGGATCGCCAAGGCCGCGCCCACGGCCTTGGGACCGGCTCTTGGTCCCGTGACCGAAGCCGCCGCGCCCAGGGTCCTGCCCGGCAGGGATTTCGATCTCCGCGGACGCGCATTGCGCCCGCGCCATTCACACCTGTGAACCGGATGGCGGCCGGAGCCGCCCGGGAACCCGGCACCCTTTCCTCAAAGCGGTCCATTTTCGCCGCTTACCCTGCCGCTTTTTTTCCGTAATCGCTGAATTCCGGGCCTGGCTTTCCCGGTCTTCCCGATAAAGCCGGGACGGCTAGGTTTGTCCCATGCGCTCCCTCCATTGCCCGGCCGTTCCCTGTATCCTCGCGATCCTCGGCATGGCATTCGCCCATGCCGCTCCCGTGGCGCCCAATCCGTTGAGCCTTCTCAAGGACAAGCGGGTGCTGGTCATCAACGGCGACAACCAGCCGGAATACCATAAGGGCCCGCGCGATATCCTGGCCGGCAAGATCGCCAAGATGAAGGATGCCGTCGGCTTCGCCACCCTCAAGGTGGCCGGCAACGTGGACACCATGACCTATGCCACCTTGAAGAACTACGACGTGGTCGTTTTCAATTATTTCTCCCGGGTGGAATATTGCCTGGGCAAGCCGTTCGAGAAGGCCTTCCGGCAATGGGTGGCCGCGGGGAACAAGGGCATAGTCGGCAACCACAATACCGGCGCCAATTCCAAGGGGGAATGGGACTGGTTCCGGGATTCCGTCACTTCGATGTGGTACATCGATCATAAGGATCAGTCCCAACCCGGCACCATCCATGTCACGACCGATCCCGCGGTCGCGAAATCGCCGATCCTGGAAGGGATGGACGCCAGGTTCACGGGATCGGACGAATGGTATTCCTTCGACATGAAACCGTGGCATGCGGCGGAAGCGCCCACTTGGAAGGATTGCCGGGTCCTGTACACCCTGGACGAGAATTCGGTGGCCAAGCTCACCGACAAAATGGGCGCCAACCACCCCGTGGCCTGGACCCGGGAGGACGCCCTCGGGAACCGATTCTTCTATACCACCCTCATCCATTCCGATGCGGGCGCGGATTCGGATTTCTACCACAGCCTAATCCTGCGCGCCCTGGAATTCGCCGCGGGCTACCGGGACCCGGTTTCCATGGGCGGGGCGCCCGTCGCCGGCGGGGCGGGACCCGCCTTCGCCACGTCCAGCCGGGAGGTCCAGGTCCATGCCGCCGGGGCGTTCCGCCTGATCGTCCGATCGGCCAAGGGCGAGACCCTCTATTCCTTTTCCGGCCGAGGCCGCATGGCCCTTTTCCCGCCGGTGCTCGCGCGGGCGGGCATGTATTCCGTCACCCTGGAAGCGGTGGGCGGATCGGTTTCCCGGCGGATCCTGATCTATTAAGCGGTAACCGAAGGAGCGGAGAGTATCACATGCGAACCCAAAATCCGATGCGTAAAGTAAACCGGACCCATGGACCCCTGGCCATCGTCCATAGGTCCGCTCAGGGCACGCTGGCCGCCCTGGCCGCTTTGGCGGTCCTGTCCTTCCTTCCCGCGCCGCTGCGGGCCCAAGGTTCCGGGATTACGATAACGGGTACGGTGACCGATCCCAACGGCGCCCGTCTGAAGGACGCGAAGGTTATCCTGCTCGGCCGTAAGCTGACCGTCCGTACGGATGCGAACGGCGTCTATACCTTCGCGGGCATTCCCACGGGCATCGGCGGCCAAGGCCGGCCATCGCGGCAGACGGCTCCCGCGGCCGAGGGCGGCGAACTCCGGTTCCGGATCGACGGGGCGGCGCGGAACGTCCGCGTTTCCGTCTTCACCATGGCCGGGGGGCTCGTCCTGCAGGCGGCGGACGAACGGCTCGGCGACGGCGAATACCGGATCAATCCCTTCCGTCCGGGCCTGGCGCCGGGGTCCTATCTGGTGCGCTTGCAAATCGGCGCCGAGCGGCATACCCTGACCCTTCCTTACGTGGACGGATTGGCCACCGCCGCGCCGCAAGCGCGCAGGATCGGGGAGCCGGGGATATCCATGGCGTTGCGCAAGACGGCGGCGGCGGCCGACACGATCTCCGTGGTGGCCATGGGTTTCGAGCGGGCCGAGCGCCTGGTGGAATCGTTCGGCGGCACCCAGGATTTCAAGCTCAATGCCCTCAGGTTCACCAATATCCAGTACAAATCGGGCACCCTCAACGCGGCCGAGAAATATTCGTGCATCCTGGACATCCATATGCCCAAGCCGGGCACGGGAGGGGCGAGGGGCTGGCCCGTAGTCCTCCACTTCCACGGCGGCGGCATGACGGGCGGGGACCGTAATGAGGCTTTCGGGAGCGACTACAACAATTTCGGGCAGAAGTTCCTGGATGCCGGGGTCATGGAAATCGCTCCGGGTTACCGGCTGATCGGGGCCGGAACCTGGCCCGATTATATCCGGGACGCGGTGGCCGCTTCCATCTGGATCCGCAAGAACATCGAACCTTACGGCGGGGACCCGAACAGCGTTTTCATCACCGGTTTTTCCGCCGGGGCCTATCTGACCCATATGATGGCCATCGACACCACCTGGTTCGGCGAGGCGAAATTCGATCCCGCCAATTTCGCGGGCTTCGTCTCCCTGAGCGGGCAGACCCGGCAGCACGAGAATATCCGCAACGATCTGAAGGTGAAGGACATCATGGCGGAGAAGCCCTATGCCATGCCCATGGGGCATATCCGCAAGACCGTCATCCCCTGGCAGATCTTCGTGGGCGGCAACGAAGGGGGCACGGTAACGGACAACAAGGCCATGTACGATGCCTTGATCAAGGCCGGCAGCACCGATCTCTATTTCGACGTCATCCCGAACCAACCCCATACCGTAGGCGATATGGCTGCCGCGACAAGCATCAAGAGGGACAAGTTCCTGGCCTTCATCAACAAATACAAGGCCAAGTAGGCGGGAATGCCGGATTCCCTTTCAACGCCTCCGGGTAGCGCCCGCGCGGGCCTTCTCCGGGGACGATTTGCCCCCATCGCTCTCCGAGTTCAAGGTGACGGCATCGGCTTCCGGCTCCATCCTCAGGCGTTCGAGTTCCGCGTACCCTTGGGAGGCTTCGCGCTCCCATTCGGTCCAGACCGTGCCCTGGCGGATTTCGTCGTGCAGCATCTGGAAGGACCGATCGGTCACGCTGCGCATGGGGCAGATGAAGGCGGTATCGCGCCGGACGGTCTGCCAGGCGGAAGAGCAGGAAGCGCGCCGCATGGATTTCTGCACGCGCAGGCTGAGTTCCTCCTGGGTGCTGCTCCAGGCGCCCCAATCCTCCGCCACGAAGCAGCCGCCGTCCATGGTGGCCAGGCTGAAGCGGCCGTTCCCGTTCAGGTTCAGGGAAAGTCCCGTCATGGCGCCCGGCGCGGCCTCCACGCGGGAACGGTAATTGCCGTACTGCAGGATATCCGCCTTGGGTTTCATGATGGCATTATGGCTGCAGGCCGTGAAGGTCGACAGGACCGCCAAGGCCGCCAGGCCCGTGAACGCTTTGATGGCCGCGTGGGAGGTGATGGGTCTGCGCATGGAAAAGCTCCTGAGGGTTCGGACGGATCGGATCCGGTTGATCGTTTCGGCGGTCCCGCCGGTAACATGGGAAGAAAAATACGCCGGCTACCGGGAGCGCCGAGGCCCGATCGGAGCGGTTCGGGATTCATGGTTACGGCCTTTGCGGGGAAAACCGCTTCCTGCGCCAGGCCCGCGGGAACGGGCCCGGGATTGCGGTTACGACCAAGCCGCGTATCCCCGGTGTAACCAACCGGTTCAAAGACATTTCAAGACATCCCAAGAGGAACGACCGATGCAAAATCCCTTCTCCCTGTTCCGATCCCTCCTTCCCGTCGCCGTCTTGACTTTATGCCTCGGGGCCGGCCCCGCCTTCTCCCAGCATTCCGTGCCCGGATGCGCGGATGTCACGGCGGGCGAATTCCGCAAGGTCGCCTTCCTGGACAAGACCATCCTCCCCGGGCTGAATGAACCGATCAAGATGACGTTCGACAAGGAGGGCCGGTTCTACTGGATCGAAAGGACCGGAGCGGTCAAGCGCTGGGACCCCGCCACAAGGACCGCGGCCACCTTGGTCCAGATCAACGTCCGCGTGGACAATACCCGCGGGGGCATGGGCATCACCCTTGACCCGGCCTTCCAGAGCAACGGGTTCGTCTACGTCGTCTACTTCCCGAACATCCCGCCTTACGGACTGTTCCGCCTTTCCCGGTACACCCTGGCGGGCGACAAGCTGCAGGACGAGAAAATCGTTCTCGACGTGGCCATCACGGTCGGCTACGGCCAGCATGCCAGCGGCGCGATGGCCTGGGACAATGAGGGCAACCTGTTCTGGGGGCTCGGCGACAATTCCAAGCCGACCAATTACGCGGCCCTGTCCAACAGCGTCGCTGGCGAGGATTCCCGGCGCAGCTCCGGCAGCAGCAACAGCCTGCTGGGCAAGATCCTCCGCATCCATCCGGAGGCCAACGGCACCTATACCATCCCGGGCGGCAACCTGTTCCCCCCGGGAACCGCCCTTACCCGGCCGGAAATCTACGCCATGGGCTTCCGCAATCCCTGGACCCTTTGGTTCGATAAGCGGAAGGGTTGGCTTTTCGAGGGCGAGGTGGGTCCCGACGGGGGCAGCGCCGACGCCAACCAAGGGCCTGCGGCCCAGGACGAGATCAACATCGTCAAGACCCCGGGCAATTACGGATGGCCGTTCCTGGGAGGGCACAACCTGGCCTATAAGTTCGAAGGCGCCACCTTCGATCCGGAAAACCTGGTCAATGCATCGCCTTTCAATACGGGGATGAAGAATCTTCCGCCGGCCCGGTCCGCCCTGTTGGCCTGGGGCCATGACGGCAAGTCCGCGGACCAGGCGAGATGGCCCGTAATGGGCGGCAACGACGGGACCGCCATGTCCGGGCCCTTATACCGCTACGATCCCGCGCTCGCCTCCAAGGTGAAGCTTCCTCCCCATTTCGACGGCACCCTGCTTTTCTCGGATTGGGAGCTGAGCTGGATGCTGGCCGCGGACGTGGACGCGGAAGGCAAGGCAGTATCGGAAGTGAAGAAGCCGTTCGGAGGGATGGCGTTCAACAATCCCATCGCCATGACCATCGGGCCGGAGGGAGCCCTGTACGTGATCGAGTATGGGAACGCTTATTTTTCCGCGCCTTCGACCCAGAAGATTTCGCGAGTGGAATATACCGGGTCATGCCTTCCGACCGAGTGGAGCACGGGGCTTGCGATGGGGGAGGGCCTGCGGTCCGGAACGGCCGGAAGGAGCGGAGGGCGCCTGGAGGCTCGGTTGGACGAGGGGCGGCTGATGTGGAGGGTTCCCGGGGGGAGCGGGTCGGCCATCGATGCGCAGGGGCGGCATTAGCCTTAACCCGGCCCCTTTTCGGAATCCCCTCGCCTCGAAAGTTTATTTTAATGGGACGAGGAGCCCAGGTCCATCCATGCCGGGTTTCCCGCCACCGCCTCATCCGGAGGTCCCCATGGAACCCGTCTGCACCCATCTCGATCAAGTCAAGATCATGGACACCGACATCCAAGTCTGCGAGGAATGCGTCAAGGCGGGCGATACCTGGGTCCACCTCCGCCTTTGCCTGGTCTGCGGGAAGGTGGGATGTTGCGATGACAGCAAGAACCGCCACGCCACCGGGCATTTCAAGGGAACCGGCCATCCCCTGATCCGTTCCATCGAACCCGGGGAAACCTGGGCCTGGTGCTTTGTGGACGAGGTGGAATTGGAGACGGAGGAGGAAGAGGAGCGGACCTGATTCCTTCCGTCACGGATCCTTTCTTGGGATTGTTGGGATCCTTTGCCCAGCCGACCAAGGCTTTTCCGGCCCTCAGGAGTCTGCCGCCTGAACCCGGGTCCCCACGTTCACCCCAGGTAAACGATTTCCCCCCTACGACCTCCAAAATCCGATTGTTACCGGGTCTTCCGGGCGGTACCTTGGATAAGGCAAAGGCGGACCGTGGTAAACATCTTCGACTATATCGATTACCGGCAATACCTCCGCGATGCCTATGCCGAGCGGCGCCAGGAGAGCGCGAAGTTCTCCTACCGTTTCATCGCGGGTAAGGTGGGGTTCGCCTCGCCCGGGTTCTTCGCCAACGTGCTCTCCGGCAAGAAGGACATCTCCCTGAAGCTGGTCCTCAAGTTCGCGGAACTGTTCCGCCTGGGCCGCAAGGAGAAGGAGTACTTCGAAACCCTGGTCCTGTTCAACAAGGCCACCGGGACCTCGGAGAAGAAGGAATACCTGGACCGTCTCCTGTCCATGCGCGGTTCGGGCGTGAAGAAGGTCGAAGCCCACCAATGGGAGTACTTCGAGAAATGGCACCATACCGCGGTGCGGGAGCTCATCGCCCTGCGCCCGTTCCGCGGGGATTTCCGCGCCCTGGCGGGCATGGTCATTCCTCCCATAACCGTGCAGGAAGCCAAGAAGTCCATCGAACTGCTCGAGCGCCTGGGCCTCATCCGCAAGGGCATGGACGGCGTCTATGAACGCACGGACGCCGCCATTTCCGCCGGGGACGCCATCAGCCAGGCCCTCATCAGCGGCTACCAGGTGGAGGCCATGGAGCTGGCGAAATACGCATTGGATCACCTGCCCAGCGGCACCCGCAACTTTTCCACCTTGACCCTGAGCGTTTCCGGGTCTACCTATGACGCCATGATCGAAGAGTTGCGCGGCTTCCGCCGCCGCCTCCTGGAAATGGCCCAGAACTCCGAAGACGTGGATCGCGTCTACCAGATGAATTTCCACGTCTTCCCGATCACGTCCCTGCCGACCCCGGCTCCCGCGGCCCCGCGCGCCGCCTTGCGCACCGTTGAACCGTCCAAAAAGGACGGTGAGCCGCCCCGTAGGGTCCTGCAAATGCCTCCCGGAAGGAAGAAGCCGTGATGCCGCCCAAGCGGCCCGTACCGCACAGGCAAGCTATCCGCCGAACCGGCCTCCTCATGGGATGGCCCGGGTTTTCGGCGTTCCCGGGCTTCGCGTTCGCCGCCTTCGCGTTTACCGCCCTGCTTGCCGTCTGCCTTTGCGCCTGCGTGGAACGCGTGGCCGGAAAGGGCGGGGGCACGGAGACGGAATCCAACGTCGCCGGCCTGGCCGTGAATCCGGATGGGAGCCCTTCCGTGGGCGCGCGCGTGATCCTCCGCCCCGCCGATTACCTCGCCGATCCCGTCTCCGCCGAGGACACGGGCAGCCGCCGCCAGGAAACCGTCACGGATTCCCATGGCCGTTTCAAGCTGCGGGAATTGCCGGCCGGGGACTACCGCATCGAGATCGCCGGCTCCGAATCCGGCGGATCCATCCGCGACTTCAGCCTGAGGGCGGACGGTCAGGGCATGCGATTGCCCGCGGATACGGTCAAGCCGCGCGGCAGCATCAAGGGGGCCTTCGCCCCGGACAGCGAAGCCCAGCTGGCGCGCTTCATCCAGGTGTTCGGCATGGAGCGCCTGGTGAAAGCCGATCCCTCGGGCGGGTTCATCCTCTACAACCTGCCGGAAGGCGAATACGCCATCCGCTGCAGCAGCCTGCAACCCTTCCGGCGGGACGCGGTCCGGCGCGGCATTTCCGTGAAATCCGGCGAGCAGACGACCATCACGGCGGTGCAACTGGAAAAGGAGGCCAAGCTGGCCTTTACCGTGGACGGTGGGGGCCTGCGCATCGAAGGACTCGACTCCACCAATCCCGTGATCCTGGACAATGAGAGGTGGGACAACGGCGTCGAGAACGAATACGTGTGGGCCAAGGCCAGCGCGGGCTCCCTGGACTTGCGCGGCAACATCGTCACCGCGGATCTCAAATCCGCGGTAAACACCGTTCCCGATCAGGTCGCGCGCGGCCAGGCGGAATTGCGGGGGGCGCGGAACGCCGGCCTGCAGGGCATCCCGGACCTGGTGGGAGGCGCCTCGGCGCGCCTCGTGTCGCCTGCCTCGGGCCGCCTCGAGGATATCAAGGCTTCGCCCAGCCCGGGCAGCGACCTGATCGTGGCGGAAGCGCGCAAGGCCACGCCGGAAAAGCCCTTGGTCGTCGTGGTCGGAGGGCCGCTCACCACGGTAGCCCAGGCCTGGCTTACCGATCCGACCATCGCCCCGCGCATGGTGGTGGCCGGCGTCTTCAGCTACAGCCTCCAGAACAACGACAGCATCGCCAATTACCTGGTCGCCAAGAATTGCCGTTTCGTGCAATGGGGCCGCACCTATACCTGGGGCGGCAAGCCCGATACCGCCCGCATCGCCCAGGTTCCCCTGAGCCGCATGGGCGAGCGCGTCCGGGCATACCTCTCCGGGAACAAGGATCGGATGTCTTTCGGCGACCTGGCCCCGGTGGCCTTCCTGTTCCGGCGCGGAGCGTGGATGGGCGCGAACATGGTCAAGGTCTCGTCCACCCTGGAGGTGCAGCCCGCGTCGGACATCACCTTCGACTTCCTGGACATCCCGTTCGGCGCGAACGATTGGCCGGCGTACGAGGAGGAGTTCTACCGCGCCCTTTCCGATCCGGCGGCCTATCATCCCATCGCGGAGGCGCCGGGCCGGTTCGAGGCGGAGGGATTGAGCGGCGGCGCCGCAGTGGGCGGCCTGCCGGTGGATTCGGTGACCGCCGGGGTCGATGGGATCGGATTTTCCGCGAACGGTTCCGCCGACTACAAACTGACGGTATCCAAGGCCGGCGCGTACCGGATGACCGTGCGTTACCGGACTGGAGGAGGGGCGCGCATCGCCATTTCCGCCGCGGGCGGAGCGGTCCTGGGTGAATTGCCTTTGCCCGCTTCGTATGCCTGGGCGGAAGCGGTCCTCGATTCCCTTCCCCTTGAGGCCGGACCCCTCACCTTGAGGGTCACCGGCATCGGCGGCAGCTTCAATCTGGATTGGATGGATCTGCGACCTTGATCACGTCCGCGCGCGCGGATTGACGCCTGGGCATGCCGCCGCCCACGGCGGCCGAAAACACCGGAAACATCCAGGGACTATTGGGCAACACCTTGCCCGCCTCCGGGAGGCGTGCGCCCCGCCCCGCATCGCTACATTCCCATGCATTAAGCGCGTCTCCGGAGGACCCAGAGTATCCTGCGGGTTACCTCCGGATCCGCCCGGATCCGTTTCCCCCGGGTAAACGGATAGTTCCCGCGGAAACGCCGGAAATACGGGACGCAAACCGGGAACGGAAGGCGGCGATTACCTTGAGGAAAACCGGAGACGTGGAATGAGATTCGGAAGCCTGCTTGTAACGTGCCTGATGGCGGCGGCCCCGGCCCGGGCCTTCGAACTGGGCGCGCAGGACCTGAAGGTGGGCGGCTACGTCGATGGCGGACGGTTCCAGCTCGCGGACAGCTCCAGCAACGGCGAAATCCTGAACCGCATGGGCGCGAAGTGGGCGTTGGACAAGGAGATCGACGATAATTGGGCTTTCATGGCCAGCCTCCATTGGATGTTCTGGAGGAACCAGGCCACGGATCTCGCCCTCTTCCACATCGCAGGGTTGAAATTCGACTCCGATCTGCAGGGGTCCCTGTCCTATCGATCCGGAGCCAACCGGTTCCGGATGGGGCTCTACGAATTCAAGTACAACCCCGATTCGAAGAACCTGGGCGAATACCTGTTGAGGTCCGAGGCGTACCCTACCATCATCGAAAACTCGCAAGGGAAGGACCTGCTCTCCTATTCCTTTTCCCGGGTTTCAGGGATGGAGTATGGGCTGGACTTCCCGCTCATCCGCCAGACGGCCCTGGTCTATGCCGAGCAATACAATATCCCGGTCAATGACGTGAGCTTCGCCTATTTCGCGTCGGGTGGGCCCACCTATGCGGAGCTGCAGGTCGGCGGGGCGTTGCACAGGCGGTTCAGGTTCGGCAAGGCGACCAGGACCACCAACCTGGAACAAAGCCTCAAGGACTACGTGGCCGGCCAGGGGCTCACGACCCAAGCCGTAAAATTGATGCTCCGCGGGCGGCTCGATCTCGGCATGATCCGGAACGGCTCTCCCGGCTTCACCCTTTACGGCGAAGCCGCCATGCTGGGCCTCAGGAACGATTCCCTGTTCTACAAGCACCCCATGGAGCGGGTGCCGTTGATGGCCGGAATGGATCTTCCCACCTTCGGGTTCCTGACCGCGCTTTCCATGGAAGTGGAATACCTCAAGAACCCGTATTACGGGCGCAAATATTCCGTCGGGGACGCCACGGGCAGCAACTTCTCGCCCCTTCCGAACCTGAACCAGGACGAATACGGCGGGGGCAGGATCCCGGACTATACCAAGGACGACCTGAAGTGGAGCCTGTTCCTGCATAAATCCCTGAACCGCTGGATCGATTTGAAGGCCCGGTTCGCGAGCGACCATCTGCGCCTGCTCGCCTGGGACGGGGACTATGCCACGGGGGAAGCCCTGACCAGGAAGACCGGGGACTGGTATTTCCTGGCCCGCATCGAATACCATAATTAAGGGAAAGAGCCGACACATGAAACCTGCGCTCGCCGCGTTCTGCTTGATTCCCCTCTGCCTCGCGTTCGGGGAATCGAAGCTAAGCCTTTTCACGGCCCTCGACCTGGGCCTGTTGCAGGAAGGCAACGATTTGAAGATCCGGGATTACAATCCCTCCGGACTGGCCCTGAACCGGACCTACGTGGATGTGGGTTTCGCGCAACAGTTGGACGCGAACTATTTCCTGAACATCGGCGTCGGCGGCATATTCTGGAAGGCCTTCGAGGCCGGCACGGGCAGCCCCGAAAGCAAGGTCATCAAATTCGGCCCGGGCATTTCCAGCGCGTACATGAAGTGGTCGCCCTCGGAAAAGCTGAACCTCACCTTCGGCTACTTCCCCTACAAATACAACGCCTCCGCCAGGAACCTGGGGGAGTACCTGTTCCGCACCGAGGCCTATCCCACCATCATCTATACCGGCGGGTGGAGCTGGATCAACGATGCGCAATACCGCACGGTCGGCGCCAAGCTGACCTGGGAATCGGGCTCCTTCAAGCATGACCTCGGATTGTTCGGGGAATATTTCAACGCCCCCATCTATGACATCACCCCGGCCTATATCGCCACGTGGAAAGGCGCGTCTGGCCTGACCCTGGGCGGCGCCGCGTCCCTGCACCGGTTCATCAATCCGAGCCCCAAGACCCGTAAGGTCCTGACCCAGCCGTATACCTACTACCAGAACTTCTACCTGCCGGAAGTCCAGTCCAAGTCCAAGTTCAACGTGGACATCCAGGATTATGCCGGCCAATCCTCCCATGAGATCAAGTACGCCGCCGGACAGCAACCCGATCCGGACCTGGTGCGGGCCCAGGTATGGGCATCCGATTCCACCACCCTCTCCTCCCTTTACGGCATCACCTCGCCGGCGGCCATACCCATCGTGAAGGATCCCAATCCGGCGGCCACGGTCGAGGGGCGTTCGGCCCGCCGGGCCACCATGCTCAGGGACGATATCATCACCCTGGCGGGAAACGAAGGCAGCGATTCCTCGAAATTCTTCAGCGATCCGAACAATGCGGACGTGGCCGCGCAAAGCGTTTCCTTCGACAATGCCGCCGTCAAGCTGGTCGCCTTTTTCGAATTGGATTTCAACGCCCTGTTCGGCACCAGCGCCGAAAGCCTGGGGGACTTCGGCATCTACGGCGAAATCGCGCAATTGGGCCTTAAGAACTACCCCATCTTCTATACCGAAACTTCCCAACGCCGCCCGATCATGCTGGGCGCCAACATCCCCACCTTCGGCCTGCTGGAAAACCTTTCCGTCGAGATGGAATACCTCAAGAATCCGGTCATGGAAAGCATCGCCAGCACCTACGACAAGCTGGATCTGCCTCCCGACCCCGAATTCCGCTATAAGAGCTATTCCCGGGACGATTACAAATGGTCCGTGCACGCCTCGCGCGGCCTGAACAAGTTCCTGTCCTTCCACGTGCAGGTCGCCAACGACCATATGCGCCTCAAGGACGGCTTCGCGCGGCCCGAGTACATCCCGGTCACCAACGAGCCCAGCCATTGGTACTGGCTGACCCGCATCCAGTGGATGATCTGATGTCCACCTGCGGTAAACGCTATTTCCCCCGGCCCCATGCGGGCCCCGGCTTCCGCCGCTATCATTCCATCAGGCGCGGAGCCTGATTCCCAAGGAGGGTGTATGAATCTGAGAATGCCAATCTGGGCGCCTTGCGCCCTGCTCATCGCGAACGTATTCGCCCAGACCGCCACCATGCCGGCGGCGCGCGCCCATGTCAGGATGGTCAACGGGAACGCGGTCAAGTACACCTCCAAGCTGACCCAGGTCGTGGAGCTGAACTTCACCTTCGGGAACGGCCATCTCCCGGGCAAGCAGGTGATCGACGCCTCCCTGGGCCGCATCGCCAAGAACTACGGAACGGGCGGCAAGGATGCCTTCATCGTGAAGAAGTTCGCCAGCTCCAACGACGGCGCCGCCATCGGGGAAATCGTCCAATTCACCTTGGCGGATCTGCTTTCCGGCGAAGTCATCGTGACCAACAACATCAGCTACTTCCCGCAATTGCAGACCAAGAATCCCCAGGAGGCGGCCGCCTTCGAAACCGCGGTCAAGACCGAAGGGCGGGGCGTCCTCGGCTTCCACGGCAGCGGCGACGGCGGCGGCGAGTGGAAGTTCTACACCGATGAATTGCATCCGGTGGGTTACCATGGCCATCTGACGCGGACCCCCGGTCCGGTCTATAAGGATGTCGCCTTGTCCAAGCACATCGTCCTGCAAGGGGTCCTGGAAACCGGCACCACCCTGGCCACGGTCCCCGACGGCGTGGATGCGGTCGGGACCGAAAAGCTCGCGACGAACGTGAAGACCCGGCAAATGAAGAACGAGTGGTACCAGTTCGGACGCAACCTGACCACGGACGTGAAATACAAGTCCCTGGTGACGCCCCTCCTGAAGTACGACCCGCGCAACCTCGGGGACGCCCTTCCGGCCCAATACCGTTACGCGGGCGGGAACCTCTACACCTTCCTGCTGCAGGTCGGTCAGGGCAAGGTCTCCTATGTCCCCGCCGGCCATGAAGACGACGAACTGACCCTGCCCGGCACCACCTTCGACGGCGGGACCGGCGATTACGATCGTTACGTGGCCCAGACCCTGTTCTACCTGGCCGGGTACAAGACGGAAGTCTGCGCCGGCACGGTTTGCAACGGCCTGCCCATCGTCGACACCAAGGACCAGTTGACGGGCCAGACCTACCAAAGCACCACCGCGCTGTTCGATCCGGACAAGCCGGCCTTCACCTCCCTCTTCGACAAGAAGTACGAGGCCAAGGTCACGGACGTCTCCGGCCGCATCGTGGACGTGAAGCGCGGCTTCGGCAGGGTCACCTACGAATTCGACCGTTCCAAGCTGAAGGCCGGCATCTATTTCCTGAGCGTGAAGATCGGTTCGGCGCCCGCCAAGGTCCGGCGGTACGCCTTCGCCCCGGCCACCGGGGCCTGACCCCCCATCCAATCGCGTACGGGGGAGGCCTTCCCCCGGAATTCCCGACATCCCTTTCCCGGCGGCCCCTCGAGGGTCGGGCGACCCAGGGGTCGCTTTCCGTTGTAGAATGGGAGCATGTTCGCATTAAACCACGTGATCCCCGCGGGAACGGACCCGGCATGAAAGCGCCGAGAATCTCCTGGCTGATCGGCCCCTACGCGGATTCCGCCTTCTTCATCGCCGCGCCCTTGGCCATCGTACCGGCCTACCTGTTCCTGGCCGGGTTCCTGTCCTTGTCCGTCTTCAAGCTGGGGATACTGTCCATCAGCGCCACCGGCCACCATCTCCCCGGATTCATCCGCGCCTATACCGACCGGAAGATCTTCGCGCAATTCCGTTCGCGCCTGCTGATCGTCCCGGCCCTGTTCGTGCTGCTCACCTTGGCGGCCGCTTGGTTCAGGCTCAGCGTGGTCTTCTTCATCCTCATCGTTTGGAGCACCTGGCACGGCAGCATGCAGATCCTGGGCTTCCTGCGCATCTACGATGCGAAGGCCGGTTTCGCCTCGCCCTGGACGGCCCGCCTGGATTGGTGGATGTGCCTGTCCTGGTTCGTCCAGGCGGTGCTGTGGTCCGTCCCCAAGAAGACCTCGGTCATCAGCTCCTTCTACCTCGCGGGCGGCCCGATCATCCCGGCCGGGGCCGCGCGCCTTTTCGGAACGGGTTGGCTGGCCCTGACCGCGGCGGTCACCGGCGCCTACCTGGTCCGCCTGGGGATCGATTATCTCCGGCTCGGCTACGTGAACCCGCCCAAGCTGCTCTGCATGGCCTCGGGCCTGGGGTTCTGGGCCTACTGCATGCTGGCGGTCGACAACCTGGTGGTCGGGCTCATCCTCTGGGAAATCTTCCACGACCTGCAATACAACGCCTTCGTCTGGAACTACAACCGCCGCCGCGTGGAGCGGGACCTGTCGCAAAGCCCCCTGGAGCGCTTCCTCTTCCGGATGGATCCCCGAAGGCTGGCGATCTACGCCGCCTGCATCCTGGCCTATGGGTGCATCGGCCTGCTCGCCCAGGATCTGTTGAACGTCTACGGGAACGGAACGCCCTACGGCAGCCTGCTCCTTCAGATCGGTAATGTCTTCGCGGCTTCGGCCCTGATCCATTTCTACCTGGACGGCTTCATCTGGAAGGTCCGGGACGGCAAGGTCCGGCGGGACCTGGGCGTCGTCGCCGTTCCTGCGGCCCGGACTCCGGGAAAAGGGGACGGGGCGGAAGGCGATGGCTACCGCGAACGGCGCCCCCTGGGGCATTGGATCTACGTGACCCTGTTCTTCGCGGCCTGCGCGGGCCTGGGCGCGGCGGAGCATCGCGCGCGCGCCGCGGACGGAGAGGGCGCGGATGGGGCCAGGGCGGACAACCTGGCGGACCTGGTCCCCGGAAGCGGGTACGCCAATTTCATGCGGGCCACGCGTCTGCGGGCGGAAGGCAAAGGGGATTCCGCCATCGCGTATTACGAACGCGCGATGGGCGTGGACACCGAGTACGCTTTCGCCCAGGTCTACATCGGGGAGTTGCGTTTCCAGGCTGGGGATATGCGAGCGGCCGAAGCCGCGTATGAGGAGGCCTACCGGCGGGACCCGCGGGATTCCGTGGTCCGCGGCAACCTGGCGGAGTCGGCCTTCCGCGTGGCGTTCTCCTTGTTGCAAGCCAAGAAGGGCCTGGAGGCGAAACCCCATCTCGAGCGGTCCCTGGCCCTCGATCCCGGCCGCGCGGAAGCCTGGAACTACCTGGGCATGATCGAGCAGGCAACGGGGAATCCCGCCAAGGCACGGGAATGCTACGGCAGGTCCCTGGAGTTGGATTCCGCTTACGGCCTCGCGAGGGAGAACCTCTCCACCCTCGGTCGATAGCCGGCTTTCGTCCCTTCCGGCTTCCCAGAGGCAAAGCTATTTTTCGGGTGCATCCAGGAGTAGGTATTTCGTGAAAACCCCTAAAGCGGGCCCCGCCTGCGTCATCGTTCTCATGGGCGTATCCGGATCCGGCAAGACCATGGTGGGCAAATTGCTCGCCGACCAATTGGGCTGGCCCTTTTATGACGGCGACGATTTCCAGCCCAAGGACAACGTGGCCAAGATGTCCCAGGGCGTCCCCTTGAACGACCGGGATCGCCGCCCATGGTTGCTCGCCCTGCACAACCTTCTCGTCGGCCTCACCGCCAAACGCAGCTGCGCCGTACTCGCGTGCTCGGCCCTCAAACAGGACTACCGGGATCTGCTCGTCAGCGGGATGGACGGGATCAAATGGGTCTACCTCAAGTGCGACTACCGCATCCTGGAAGCGCGCCTCAAGAACAGGAAGGGGCATTTCTTCAAGGCGGCCATGCTGGACAGCCAGTTCGAGATCCTGGAAGAGCCGGAAGACGCCCTGACGGTCCATGTGGACTGCCCGCCGGATTCCATCGTCGCCCGCATCCGGAAGGAACTCGGGGTCTGAACGGGGGTCCTCCGCGCCCGAGGCCGGACCCGGACGGGGCGGGCATGGCAGCATCGCCGCCCGTAATATTCTAAATTCATTGCGGAATCATGGCTTTCCTGAAGAGGTGGACGGTAATGAACAAGATTTCGCTCTTTTCCCTTTCGATCCTGGTGGCCTGTTTCACGGGCTGCAATAAGAAGGACTCCGGCCGGGCCCAGGGCCCTGCCGCCGAGGCCAAGGCCCCCATCGCGGTGGAAGCGGGCGGGGACGTGGATCCCATCGCCAATCCGGACGCGGTTCCGGGGGGCACCCTCAACCTCTGGGGCGGGCCCGCGCCCAAGACCCTGAACGCCTATCTGGATTACAACTTCTTCACCAAGGAACTGTTCGGGCTCATGTTCGACGGCCTGGCCGGCCTCCATCCCACGGAAAACCGCCCCGTGGGCATCCTGGCCGAGTCCTGGACCACCTCCCCGGACGGCATGACCTATACCTTCAAGCTCAATCCCCTGGCCAAGTGGAGCGACGGCAAGCCCATCACCGCCGAGGACGTCCAATACTATTACGACGTGATCATGAATCCCAAGAACCTGACCTCCCTGTTCCGGGTGGGCCTGGACCGCTTTTCGCGCCCGGTGGTGGTCGACAGCCTGACCATCAGCATCACCGCCAAGGAAAAGCATTGGATGAACTTCTGGGAGGCCTCCGGCCTGACCCCCTTGCCCAAGCACGTCATGGAAGGGAAGGATTTCAACGAACTGAACTGGGACTTCCCGGTCGTGAGCGGCGCCTACGCCCTGGACGAGGTCAAGAAGGAACGCTCGGTCTCGATCAAGCGCAGGGCGGATTACTGGGGCTTCGCCAAGAAGATCAACCAGCACAAGTACAACTTCGATCGCATCCGCTGGAAGTTCATGGACGATCCGCTCAAGGTGCTGGAATCCCTCAAGAAAGGGGACGTGGACGTGTATCCCGTCTCGCGCGCGCAGCTCTGGGCCACCCAGACGGACTTCGATCAGGTCAAGAAGGGCCTCATCGCCAAGCGCATGATCTACAACAAGTACCCCATGAGCTTCCGCGGATTCGTGTTCAACCTGCGCCGCCCCCTGTTCCAGGACATCCGCATCCGCCAGGCCATGGGCTACCTGGCCAACCGCCAGCTGATGAACGAGAAGCTCCTGTACAACCTCAATACCCTGCTCAATACCTATTTCGCCGACCTGTATCCCGGCAACCGCAATCCGGACAAGCCCCTGATGGGCTACGACCCCGCCAAGGCCCGGGCCCTCTTCGCCGAGGCCGGCTATAAGCCCGGGGCGGACGGCATCCTGGCCAAGGACGGCAAGAAGCTCGAAATCACCATCTCCCTGCACAGCTTCGTGGATCTGCGCCCGGTCAACGTATATGTGGAGGACCTCAAGAAGGTCGGCATCGGGGTCAAGGTGGACCAGATGTCCTGGTCCACATGGCTCAAACGGATGGACACCTACGAGTTCGACATGGGCTGGGCCGCCTGGGGCGCAAGCCGGCTCCGCGATCCGGAAGGCATGTGGCATTCCCGCACCGCGGACCAACCCTCTTCCAACAACGTGGCGGGCGTCAAGGACAAGACCGTGGACAGCCTGATCGAACTGCAGAAGACGGAGATGGATCTGGACAAGCGAAACGCGATCCTCAAGCAGATCGACAATCGCCTCGTGGACATCATGCCCTATCTTCTCATGTGGGATCAGGACTCGCGCTGGGTGCTGTACTGGAACAAGTTCGCGACGCCGAAGACCGTCTATTCGAAATACGACGACGAGGACTGCATCACCACTTATTGGTCGGCGGATCCGGCCAAGGAGAAGGAAGTGGCGGATGCCGTGAAGTCGGGCAAGAGCCTGCCCGTTCCCCCTTTGAAGGTGTCTTGGGAGGAGTAAGGGAGGAGTGAAGGCGGAGCGGGCGGGGGATAGACGATGAAAGCCTACGTCATCCGCAGGGTGCTGCTGATGTTCCCGACCCTGATCGGCATCAGCCTGATCGTCTTCGCCTTGATCCAATTCGTCCCCGGCGGACCCGTGGAGGAGCTCATCTCCAAGGTCCACCAGGCGGCCAGCGAGAAGCGGCCCGGCGCCCAGATCTCGCCGCAGGAAGTGGCGAACATAAAGGCCTATTTCGGATTCGACAAACCCGCCCCGGTGCGCTACGCCATCTGGCTGGGCAAGGTGGCGCGCCTGGACCTGGGCAAATCCTACACCTACCAGGAGCCGGTCTGGGACGTCATCAAGTCCAAGTTCCCCATCTCCCTCTTCTTCGGGATCTCGTCCTTCATCGTCTCCTACCTGATCAGCATCCCCCTGGGCGTGGCCAAGGCCCTTCGCAACGGCACCTGGTTCGACTCCATCTCCTCGGCCCTGATCTTCACCGGCTTCGTGATCCCGGGCTACGCGCTCGGCATCATCCTGATCATCTTCCTGGGGGGCGGCCGCTTCCTCGACTGGTTCCCCATCAGCGGCATCATCTCGGACGATTTCGAGAGCCTGCCGGTCGGGGGGCAGATCCTGGACTTCCTACACCACATGGTCCTGCCGCTCTTCTGCTACATGATCGGGGAGTTCGCCGTGCTCACCATGATGCTCAAGAACAGCCTGATGGACGAGATGGGCAAGGACTACATGCGCACGGCCGTGGTCAAAGGCTCCACCTTCAGGAAAGCGGTCTGGCGGCATGCCTTCCGCAACGCCCTGATCCCCCTGGCCACGCGCGCCGGCGAGATCTTCACCCTGATGTTCGCCGGGTCCATCCTCATCGAGCGCGTCTTCGACATCGACGGAATGGGCCTGCTGGTATACACCTCCATGGTGAACCGCGACTACAACGTGGTGATGGGCATCATCATGCTGTCCAGCTTCATGGCCATGATAGGGCGCCTGTTCTCCGATCTCCTGTACGTGTCCGTGGACCCGCGGATCCGGTTGGATTGATGGCGGCGGGGCGATCATGATTTCCGACCTGACCCGCGATCGCCTCCGGCGCTTCCGGAAGATCAAACGCGCCTGGTATTCGCTCCTGATCCTCGGGACCGCCTTCCTGCTCTCCCTGTTCTCGGAGTTCATCGCTAATGATAAGCCCCTGCTTTTGCGCTACCGGGGCCGGACCTATTTCCCCGTGGTGAAGTTCTATCCGGCCTCGGGTTTCGGCGGGGAATACGGTACCGAACCGGACTACCTGAAGCTCCGGGACGAAGAAGGTTTCAAGGCCGCCGGCGGGAGCATGGTTTTCCCCATCATCGCCGACAGCCCCCTGCGCACCCACTTGGAGCTGCAGGACAACCCTCCGCATGCCCCATCGCGCCGGCACCTGCTGGGCACGGACAACTCCGCCCGGGACGTGCTCTCGCGCCTCATCTACGGCTTCCGCATCTGCATGGCCTTCGCCCTGCTGCTCGCCTTTTTCGACGCCCTCCTGGGGATCACCATCGGCGGGATCCAGGGATACCTGGGCGGAAAGGTGGACATCACCGTGCAGCGGCTGATCGAAATCTGGAGCGCCCTGCCCTTCCTGTACGTCGTGATCCTGCTGGGCTCCATCTACGGGCGCACCTTCGGGATCCTGCTCTTCATCACCGCCCTGTTCGAATGGGTGAGTCTGTCCTATTTCATGCGCGGGGAATTCCTGAGGCTGAAGGGCCAGACCTACGTCAAGGCGGCGCGGGCCCTGGGCTTCGGCCCCATCCGCATCTTCTTCAACCAGATCCTGCCCAATGCGCTTACGCCGGTCATCACCTTGATGCCGTTCACCGTGGTCGCCGGGATATCCGCGCTGACCGCCCTGGACTTCCTGGGTTTCGGCCTGATGCCGCCGACGCCTTCATGGGGCGAGATCCTCAAGCAGGGCCTCGAGAACATCGATAAGCCCTGGCTCGCCATCTCCTCCACTACGGCCCTGTTCGTGACCCTGATGCTCGCCACCTTCATCGGCGAAGGCGTGCGCGAAGCCTTCGACCCCAGGTCGGGACACCACATCGAATAAGGTCGGGAACGGGAGCGCGGACTAGAGTCTGCGCAGAACGCCGACGCGCCGGTAATCCGTGCGGATGGCGTTGTCTTCGGCGATGCCGGGAATCTTTATCAAGGTCACCGTTGTCTTCATGACGTAGGCGCCCGTGCCAACCAGGGAACCCGCCCGGGACCGGCTGTCCCAAAGGATCTTGAGCACGCGGGTATTGCCCTTGACCCCCTTCGCCAGCTTCTGGAACTCGTCCTGGTTGATCACGAAGGTGAGCTTGTTCACGAACTGGCCCAGGTTGGTGAATACGTGGATGTCCACCATGAAGGCCCGGGAGGCTTCCACCGTGACGCCGATGAAGCGTTCCGAATCCTGGGGCGCCAGGGGGGCCTGAAGTACGCGCCAGACATCGGTGGCCGAGAAGGCGGTGGCCTGAAGGGTCGGCGCGCCTTCCAGAATCCATTGCGGCTCGAAGGGCGAAGTCGGGATATAGCGCGACTTCGCCAGGTCGTTCTGGCGTCCGAGATTGAGGACCGTGGCCATGTCCGTATAGGGGAAGGCCTTCCGCACCCGGTCCAGGGCATTCTCCGGGCTCACGAAAAGCACCACGATGCTGTCCAGGGGCAGATGCTGCAGCCGGCCGTCGCCCAAGGTGGGAGAGGCGCTGATTTCACGCTGGAAGGTGCCGGTCAGGTACCCGCCCGCCGGAGCGACCATCAGGTCCTCATGGTCCTTGCTTTTGGACGAGGACGGCAGCACTTGCATCTTGCAGCCCTGGCAGAGGGAGCCGTCCGGCATGGTGAGGCGCGCTTCAAGAACCCCATCGTCCGCCGTGACCCGGGTGATGGGTTGCCCGTCATGGAACAGGGAGATGTCCGCCTGCTCCTTGCAGGATTGCGCCATGCCGACCGGAAGGGGCGCGTTCGGGGATCGCACGATGGTCAGGGCGTAAGGGACGATCTTTTCCTTCGGCACCTGGAGGCCGCCGGTGGTGTCGATATAGGAGTAGGTGTAATCGAGCTGCAGCCGGGTGGTGTCCTCCTGGAGGGCCACGTGGCGCGGGAAGAGGTAATTCTTGGCGTCGAGCCCGACGGTGCGGAAGGTGGTATCCCCCATGGCCAGGCTGGCGGCCTTGGGTTTGGCCGGCACGGAGAGGACGTTCCCGATCACCTGGGTCTGCAGGAGGTTCTGCAATTGGCTGCCGGGCATGTCGATGGCCCAGAAGGCGCTCTTCGCATTGCTGAGCGAATAGCCGTTGAGCTTGATCTTTCCCGTCATCTCCACGATGGTGCTGGGCGCGACGGGCGTGTTGTTCTGGGTGTCGAAGAAGACGGTGAAGGTGGTGGGGACGCCGGTGCCGGCGATGAATTCGTTGATCATGCCCTCGCGGCCGTTGTCCGGGGTGGAAGGGGTGCCGTCCGACAGGAAGACGAAGTACTGGTTCGCCTTATCGGACTTGGAGTCCTTCATGGCCACCTTGCCGGCCATGAAACCCAGGGAGATGTCCGTACCGTCGCGGGTATTGGAACGGCCCATGCCGGAATTGTTCCGCGACGCGGGAAGCTTGGTGACGTAGGTGAGATTGCCTTTGTCGTCGTGCTTGAGCATCGCCTTCAGGGTATCCAGCCCGGTCCGTCCGTCCGCGAAGATCTTGTTGAGCGCGGTCAAGGGCACGAAGGAATCGTGCTGGGCCGTGTCCGCGGGGAAGGCGGTCTTGAAGAAGGGATTCTCGCGATGATCGAAGGAGAGGCGGCGGGTGAAGACCACCAGGCCCACCTCGGCCGAAGGCGCGAAGGTGTAGATATTGTCCAGCAGGGTCGCCACCACGTCGAAGCGCGCGACCAGGGGGTCGTTCTCGTCCATGCTGCCGGAATTGTCGATGATGAAGATGACGGAGGGCGGCTTTACGTTGCCGTTGGTGATCTGGACGAATTCATTGCAGAACGGGATTTTCGAGTCCAGCCAGATCATCTCGTTCGGGACCTTCACGGTGCCCGACGAGAACCTGCCCGGGCAATCCGAGAAAGCCAGGTCGCAGACGCGACCAGCCTTGCCGAAGCCGATCGAGACGCCCACGACGGCGGCGAATATCCACCTGCGTCGTATCACTTTAACTTCCCCTCACGCAACGTTTTGAATATACCGGGAGGCGGGCAAAATCGCAGGGGAATTTGGAATATGGGCGCTCAGGAACCGGGGGTAAGCCCCATATTCCCAAAAAAAAGGGGATGGGCCCGAAACCCGGTTCCCTGTTTACCCGTTTGATTACCGGCAGGGCTCCGGTTACACGGTCCCACTACTCGGTAGGCGGAGTAAGCGGAACCGGAAATAGGAGGGGATTACCGGCCGCGGAGCACGCCTACGCGGCGGTAATCGGTGCTAACGGCTTCGTCCTCGGCCACGCCGGGGATCTTCAGCAGGGTCACCGTGGTCTTCAGGATGTAGCCGCCGGTTCCCGCCTTGGTGCCGTCCGCGGACATATTGTCCCAGAGCACCTTGAGCTGGCGGGTATTCCCCTTGGCGGATTTGGCCAGCTTGGAGAACTCGGCCGGAGGCACGGTGAAGGCGATCTTGTTCACGAACTGGCCCAGGTTGGTGAAGATGACGATCTCCACCTTGAAGGCGCGCGAGGCCTGGATGACGTCTCCCACGTACCGGACGGAATCCTTTTCCGTGGCCAGGTTGGGGAGGATGATCCAGTTCTTGGCTTTGTCCTCGGGCGTAGGGCTGATGGAGCCCGGGGTGACCAGCACGAAATGCTCTCCGGGTTTGGGCGGCACCAGATCCCCGCCCTGGGAGAAGGTGTTATGCCGCAGCACCACCAGCACGGTGGATACGTCCGAATAGGGGAAGGCCTTGCGGATGACGTCCAGGCTGTTGTCCGGATTCACGTAGATGACGATGATGCTGTCCGTGGGCAGGTGCTGCAGCTTGCCGTCGCCCACCGCCACGGTATTGCTGGTTTCGCGGCCGAAGTTGCCCGTCTGGAATCCCGACGCGGGCGTCAAGGCAACGGTCTCCTTGTCCGCGCTCTTGTTGGGCTTCACCTCGACCTTGCATCCGTTGCAGACCTCCCCGGAGCCGAGGGTCAGGTGCACGTCCAAATCGTTGTGATCGGCGGTGACGACGGTGATGGGATTGCCCTTGTTGAACAGGGTGATGTTGCCCTGCTCCTGGCAGGATGTGGATAGGCCGTCGGCCAGGGGGGCGCTTCCGGTCCGGTTCAGGTTCAGGGTATAGTTCCGGGTCGAAGTCTTGATCTGCCCCGAGTCCGTATACTGGAAGGTGTAGGTGAGGTTCACCGCGGTCTGGGCGGGGCTCAGGGGAACGCGCTTGGGGAAGGTGAAGACCTTGGCGTCCACGGAAGTGCTGTTGTATTTGGTCCCGCCCACGTCCAGGACGGCGCTGGCCGGCTTGGCGTTGGTATTGGCGAAGATGGGATTGAGCACGTTGCTCTGCAGCAAGGCGAGCAATTGGCTGCCCGGGAGGCTGATGGCGAAGGCGGCGCTCTTGGGATTGCTGGTGGAATACCCGTTGGTCTTTATGGCCTCGGTCATGTTCTTGATCCGGTCGGGCGGGGTGGGATCGCTGGTATTGGCCTTGAAGAAGACGGTGAAGGTCGTGGCCGCGCCGACGCCTTTCTCGAAATCGTACATGACGGAGTTCCGGGGAGTGTCCACGCCGCTGGGTTCGCCGTCCGAAAGGAAGATGAAATACTGATCTCCCTTGGCGGCCTTGGAATCCTTCATGGCCTCCTTGGCGCCGTCGAACCCCAAGGTGATGTCCGTTCCATCGCGGACGTTTTTCGGATCGAGACCGTTGCTGCTCGGGCGGGAGTTCGCCTGGGCGGTGGCGTATTTCAGGTTTCCGTGCCCGGAATAGGTCAACAAGGCCTTCAAGGTATCGATGCCCAGGACTCCGCCGCCGAAAGGCTTGTCGAGCGGGGTCAGGGGGACGAAGGAATCATGCTGGGAGGTATCGGCCGGGAAGGCGGGCTTGAAGAAGGGATTGTCGCGATGATCGAAGGAAAGGCGGCGGGTGAAGATGACCATGCCCACCTCGGCTTTCGGGGATGCCTTGTAGATGGTATCAAGCAAGGTCTTGACCACGCGGAAGCGGGCTTCGGTGGGATCGTTCCAGCCGTTATTCACCGCGTCGCCGTCGTTCCCGGAGCTCATGCTGCCGGAATTGTCGATGATGAAAACGATGGAGGGCGGGGGAGAGGTATTGCCCGTAACCACCTGAACCGTATCGGAGCAGACGGGGACGATCGGATCCAGCCAGATCACGTTTTCGGGAACCGTGATGGTGCCGGGGAAGGCGCTGGGGCATCGGTTCAGGACCAGGTTGCATACCTGGGCGCTCCAGGCGGTCCCGGCGAAGGCGTAAAAGGCGGAAACGGCCATCAGGCACGATTTAGAGAACTTCATCAGACCCCCACAAGGCATACGCGTGAACCACCCCAGGCATGCTGCTGGAATATACCGTCAAACCCGGTTTTCCGGGGAATGAATATCCCCCCGCTCGGCGGAAATGCCCGCATTTCCATGTATAAATTCGGCATTTCATCCCGATCCGGCCAGGTAAATCCCCATCTGGGCGGAATGATCCGCGACCCCGCCGCCGGGTGGATTATGCCGGTGGCGGCCTCGATTTACGGCAAATGATTTTGTCCTTTATATAGAAGTTTTGGAAAGTGCAGGCGAGAGGATATGTACATTTCAGGAATGGACGGCGCCAACCAGCCCTTGCTCGAAGTGGAGGAGCTCTCCATCGGGTTCGAGGGCGACCAAGGCGTAACGGCCATCACCGACAAGGTGAGTTTCACCATCCGCCCCGGCGAAGCCTATGGCCTGGTGGGGGAATCCGGATGCGGCAAATCCGTCACCTGCCTTTCCCTGCTCAAGCTCCTGCCGGTCCCCGGCGGCCGCGTCCTATCGGGCCGGATCCTGTTCCGGGGCAGGGACATCCTCAAGATGAATCCGGAGGAGTTGCGCAACCTCCGGGGCGGCGAGATCGGAATGATCTTCCAGGAGCCCGGCGCGGCGCTCAATCCCCTCTGGCCCATCCGCCGCCAATTGCTCGAGGCTTTCCACTACCACGACTACAAGGGCGATCCGCAGCAACGCATCCGCACCCTGCTCGACCGGGTCGGCATCGCGGATCCGGATCGCATCCTGTCGGCCTATCCCCATCAGCTCTCCGGCGGCATGCTCCAGCGCGTCATGATAGCCATGGCCCTATCGCTCAATCCCGCCCTGCTCATCGCGGACGAACCCACCACCGCCCTGGACGTTACGGTGCAGGCCCAGATCATGGAACTGATCGAGGATCTGCGCCGGGAGTTCAACGCTTCGGTCCTCATGGTCACGCATAACCTCAACCTGATAGCCCAATACGCCGATCGGGTGGGGGTCATGTACGCCGGCCGCCTGGTCGAGGAAAGCCCCGTGGAGGATTTCCTGGATCGTACCCTGCATCCCTATTCCGCCGGCCTGCTCGCGGCCTTGCCGCGCCTGGACCGGGAATCCGGCGCCGCCAGCCTGCGGCCCATACCCGGCCAGGTTCCCCGACCCGCGGATTACCTCGAGGGCTGCCGCTTCCGGGACCGCTGCCCGCATGCCTTCGAGGCCTGCGTCGCCAAGCCCGATCTCTTCCCGATGGGCTCATCGCATACCGTGGCGTGCTTCCTCTATGGACCCGGCGGTTCCCGCACGGGCCGCGAATCCCTGGATCCCGCTTCTACCGGGACCGGTGGTCCTGATCGCCGATCCGGCGCCCGGAGGCCAGCGCCATGACCGCCGCGGCATCCGCCCGCGCCGAAGCCGCGCCCGCCCCTTCCGCGCCCGGGACCTTGCTGGACGTCCAAGGCCTCAAGACCTGGTTCCCGGTGATGGGCGGCGTGTTCCGCAAGACCATGGGCCATGTCAAGGCCGTCAACGACGTATCCCTTTCCATGGGCAAGGGCGAAGTCCTCTCGGTGGTGGGGGAATCCGGTTGCGGCAAGAGCACCCTGGGATTCTCCATCCTGGGCCTGACCCCGCCCACGGAAGGAAGGCTTTCCCTGGCGGGACATCCGATCGATATCCGCTCGCCGTCCGCGTGGAATCCGTTCCGCAAGGATTTCCAGATCATCTTCCAGGATCCGTACACGTCCCTGAATCCGCGCCATACGGTTTTCGAGATGATCGCGGAGCCCATGCGCGTGCATGGCGTCTGCGCTTCCCGGGATCTTCCCGAGATGGTGGCGGGCCTGCTGCGGAAGGTGGGGTTGTCCCCGGACTACATGCACCGGTTCCCGCACGCCTTCTCGGGCGGGCAAAGGCAGCGCATCGGCATCGCGCGCGCCATCGGCCTCCGTCCCAAGCTCATCGTATGCGACGAGGTGGTGGCGGCCCTGGACGTGTCCGTGCAGGCGCAGATCATCCAGCTTCTATTGGACCTGAAAAGCGAGCTGGGGCTTTCCCTGCTCTTCATCTCCCATGACCTTTCCCTGGTCAAGGCCATCAGCGATCGCGTATTGGTGATGTACCTGGGCAAGATCGTGGAAGAGGCCCATGCCTCCGATCTCTTCGTGCAGCCGCGCCATCCCTATACGGCGGCTTTGCTGGAGTCCATTCCCACCCTCGATCGCGGCCGGCGGCCCAAGCTGCTGGGCGGGGAGATCCCGTCGCCGGTCAACCTGCCCCCGGGATGCGCCTTCGCGGGCCGCTGCCCGCGGGTCCAGGATCGTTGCCGGAAAGAGACGCCGGTCCTGTTCCCGGCCGATCGTTCCAGCGCCGCCTGCTTCTATCCCGTCGGCCTTCCGCCCGTCCCCTGAGGCCGGGCTACTCGTATTCCTTCAGGACTTCCTTGTTCAGCACCGCGATTTCCACGCGGCGGTTGATCTGGCGGCCTTCGGCGGTGGCGTTGGTGGTCTTGGGGACCGCGCTGCCGTAGCCCTTGGCGGAAAGGTGCCCGGACAATTCCGCATACGCCGCGCTCAGGTAGAGCCGAACGGCATCGGCGCGATCCTGGCTCAGCTTCTCGTTCTTGGCGGCGCCGCCCACGTTGTCCGTATGTCCGGCGATTTCCATCTGGAGCTTGGGATACTTGCTCAACATCCTGCCTACCAGGTTCAGGTAGGCCTTGGAGTTGATGGAAATCTCCGCGCGGCCGGTTTCGAAATACAAGGCCTCCAGGTTGAGCAGGCCCGTTTTGAGGAATTCCTTCTCCCAGTCGGTACGGCGGTTGCGCTCGGCATCCAGGTTGCGGCGGGCTTCGGCGAGGGCCAGGGAGTCCTGGCGCGCCCGGGCGGCGAGGGAATCCGCTCGGCGCCGGGCGGCATCGTCCGATCCGGCGCGCATCAGGGAATCCTCCCGGGACTTGCGCGCCAGGCTGTCCGCCAGAGCCTGGGACCGGCGGGCCTGCTCTACCAGGGCGGCGCGCGAAAGGGAATCCTGGCGGGCCTTTTCAGCGTCCAGGTTCCGGCCCGGATTGGGATTGAACGACCAGGTGACGGCCCCGAAGACGCGCCAGGGTTCCAGGGAGCGGTCCAGGGCGTCCTTGCGCTCCTGGATGAGGGAGAGTTCCGTGCCGAATTGCGCGTTCAGATGGTTGGCCGCGCTGCGGAATTCCACCGACGGGACGAACCACATGGGATCGCTGTCGCGATTGTCCTTCAAGACGGTGCGGGAATGGAATTCCGTTCCCAGGACGAAGGACGGGGCGGGGGCGAATTCGATGCCGGCTCCCTGCAGGAGCAGGGCCGACTTGTCGTTCTGGAGCGAGGTGACGAGGCCTTCGTTGAAATGCAGGCGGAAGGAAAGCAGGCTCTTGAAGACGATGGTTTGGGTCAGCTTGAAGGAGAAGTCCGTGCCCTTGCGGGTTTCGAAATAATTGTACCCGTCCGCGTAGTTGTTGTTGATCTGGTTGGAGGCGGTCCCGGCCAGCACGGCCAATTGGAACCCCACGCGGCCCGGGATCTTGTCCGAGAAGGGAATGCTTCCCTGGAAGCCCCCCGTCACCGTCCCGAGCCCGGCGCCGTTGTCCGGATCCGATCCGCTCAGGTTGTACATGGCCACGCCCGCGAACGCATCCACGTACGGATTGACGCCGAAGCCGAGCCCCAGGGTACCGGTGGTGATCTGGGCGTCCTTCTTGGGGCCGCCGGGGAATTCCAAAACCTGCTGGTAGAGGTTGCCGCGCGCGGTGACGGTGAAGCGGCCCTGGCCCATGGCCTCGGCGGAGACGATTTGCCCAAGGCCCAGGGTACCGTTCACGTTGGCGGAGGGCTCCATTTCATCGATGGGCGTAGCGGCGGCGATCCCTAAACCGAAGGCGAAAGCGGAAAGCGCGAAAAAGCGTTTGGTCATGGAACCCTTTCCCTCCCGTGGGAATGCGAGGCCAATCCAAGGTAATAAAGGTCCCTGGCATCCGTCAGTACCGCGCGAGGTGATTGCCCGGCCGATTACTACTAATTTAGAGTCATGAAACTCATACGCTTCCGCTTCGGCGGCAAAACCTTGCGCGGCCGCCTCAATGCGGACGGGACCGCGTCCCAGCTGCTGAACTCCCATCCGGACGATCCCTTTTTCCCCCTGGAATTGGCCTTCGCCGAGGAGCGGTTGCCGGTGGATCGGTTGCTGGCGCCCATCCTGCCCGTGGATATCCTGGGGATCGGTCTCAATTACAAGGAGCACGCCAAGGAAGGCAAGTCGGAAAGCCCGCCCGTGCCCATGCTGTTCATCAAGGCCGGGAACAGCCTCGCCAATCCCGGGGACCCCATTCCCGTCCCCAGGCTGAGCTCCCAGGTGGACTTCGAAGGCGAACTCGCCGTCATCATAGGACGGACCGCGAAAGACGTGCGGCGCGACCGGGCCCTGGAATACGTGTTCGGCTACGCCTGCGCCAACGACGTGACCGCGCGGGATTGGCAACGGGACAGGAACCTGGGCGGCGGGCAGTTCGCGCGCGGCAAAAGCTTCGACGGCTTCTGCCCCCTGGGCCCCTGGATCGTCACCGCCGACGAAGTCCCGGATCCCAACGCCCTCTGGATCAAGACCTGGGTGAACGGGCAGCTGATGCAGGATCAGGGGACCGCGGACATGATCTTCGATGTGCCCGCCCTGATCGAATCCCTGAGCTCGACCATGACCTTGCGGCCCGGCGCCGTCATTCTGACCGGCACTCCCGCCGGCGTCGGCTTCGCGCGCACGCCACCGGTCTGGCTCAAGGCCGGAGACAAGGTGCGCATCGATATCCGAGGAATAGGCTCCCTGGAAAACCCGGTTTCGGGGTCCTAGGAGAACCCCCTGGGCGGCTTATGTTCCTGTTGCGAGAACCCTTCTGGCTCATTTTCATGACGGCCTGCTTGGGCGTCCTTTTCGGACGCATGAAGGGACGCCCCGGATGGGGCTTCCTGCTCGGCTTGTTCTTCGGCCCCCTGGGGCTCGCCTTCGTTTTGCTGATGCCGGCGCGCGGATTCCAAAGGCCCCAATCCGGTGGCGGAGGCGCCCCCCGGAGCGGAAAGGCCTGTCCGCGCTGTTCCAAAAGCGTCGGCCGGGCCGACAAGGCCTGTCCGCATTGCGGCAATCTATTAGTGCCGATCCGTTATAGGGTAAGGGGCCCCGACACCGCCTAGATTGGCTTTCCTCCCGCTTTTCAAAACGTTATTTGAAGGGACAAGGAGGACATGCCATGGACGTCTACAAGCTGCTCAAGGAAGACCACCAGAAGGTCAAATCCATTTTCGCCGAACTCGAGGACACCACCGAAAGGGCCTTGAAGACCCGCGAACACCTGTTCGTGAACCTCAAGGCGGAACTGACCGTCCATTCGGAGGCCGAAGAGAAATTCTTCTATCCCCGCATCGTCGAACCGGAAGAGACCCGGGACATCACCCTGGAAGCCATCGAAGAGCATGCCGTGGTGAAAACCCTTTTGTCGGAACTGGAAGCCGATCCGAAAAACACCGAAGAGTGGACCGCCAAGCTCAAGGTGCTGAAGGAAAACGTGGAGCACCACGTGGAAGAGGAAGAAGGCGAGATGTTCAAGAAGGCCCGCAAGGTCCTTTCGGCCGAGGACGCCGAATCCATCGCGGCCGAGATCGAGGCCTTCAAGGAAGAAGCGTCGGAGCTGGAAGAAGGCTGAGCCCTTTTCCGCAAGCCCCGGATCCGCTTCGACCCCGGCGGCATGCGGGCGCTTCCCCTTCCCGGGGGCGCGCCCGCATGGTTCGGGACCGCCCCGTTCCCATGTCCAAAATGTCACGCTCCAGAATAAACCGGACCCGCTCCGCGCGGATTCTATTTTCTATTAAAGGCCGTTCCGAAAGGCCCGTGAATACGTCCGCGATCCGCCATGGATCCGGAAAACCGGAGTGGAACATGGAACATATCATCGCCGAAAGCAATTTCGATATGCCGCTCAGCGAAGAAGCCGAACACGAAGGGGCGCAGGCAATCGACCGCAGCCTTACGGCCAGCGGGGGACATTGGATCCGGTCCTTTTATTCCAAGGACCGGAAGCGCATCGTATGCGAATTCGAAGCGTCCGGGGTCGATGCGGTCCGGACCGCGTACGAGTCGGCCGGGTTCCCTCTGGATCAGGTCTGGCCCGCGGAAGTCTATGCGGGCGAATCCTTGAAGGCCGAATAGGGATCCAGGCTGGACGGCTAGGGGATGGGGATTGGGTTCCATCCCGCGAGGGCCAGGAGCAGGAAGAATCCGATCAGGTAGGCCGGGACGATGAACCAGCCTTCGCGCAGCCAACGTCCCACCGAACGCATTTCCGGAAACATCCCGGACAAGGCCACGCCGGCCGAAGAGCCGAACCAGAGCATGGATCCCCCGAATCCCACCGCATAGGCCAGGGCCCCCCAATCGTATCCGCCTTGATCCAGCGCGAGCTTGGTCAAGGGGATATTGTCGAAAAAGGCCGAGACGAATCCCAGCCCCAAGGCCACCGGCCAGGATGCGGCGGGCAGCCTTTCCACGGGCATCAGGGATGCGATGAGCACCAGGGAGCCGAGGAAGACCGCGCCACGCATGGCCTGGGGCAATACCCGCCAGGGGATTTTCGCCCACGGCGACCAGATGAGAAGCGCCCCCCAGACCCCCGCGGCGGGGAAATCCAGGAGGATATTGGCCGCGACCGCGCCTGCCAGGATGGTGGCCACGGCCGCGACGCTTTTGGCGTCCACCTTCACCCCTTCCTGCGCATCGGCCTGGATGGGTTGGTGGCGATGTTGCCTCATGGAGGCGGGCACGCTCAGGCATAACAGGGCCGCGCCGGCGCCGATGTAGGCGTCCAGGACCTGCCAGGCCGGGACGCCCGCGATCCACATCATGGTGGTGGTGGTGTCCCCCAGCACGCTGCCGGAGCCGCCCGCATTGCTCGCCGCGACCAGGGCGGCCAGGTATCCGATATGCACGCGGCC
>JAQBPO010000051.1 GCA_028287465.1 Fibrobacterota bacterium | reverse complement strand
CCTGATGCGCATCCTTTCTCGTTCGTCGGTCGCTCCCGCCGCACCCGTAGGAGCCGAGACCCCTGAGGAGAAGCGGCAGAGCCTCTTCGGGCGACTGCTCAAGCGGCTGGGGCGGTGACGCGTGGCTGAACACGTCATCCTTTTCACGGGCCCCATGGGAGCGGGGAAGACGACGGCGATCCAGAGCTTGAGCGAGATCGAGGTCGCCCTCCGCAGTCCGGGATCCTTTTATAATTTTCCGGATCATCCATGCTGACCGTACTCCTCCTCGCCATCTCCAACGTCTTCATGACCTTCGCCTGGTACGGGCATCTCAACTATAAGAGCGTGGCGCTTTGGAAGGTGATCCTGGCGAGCTGGTTCATCGCGTTCCTGGAATATTGCTTCCAGGTTCCCGCCAACCGCATCGGCTCGCAGCAGTTCACCACCGCCCAGCTGAAGATCATCCAGGAGGTGATCACTCTGGTGGTCTTCTCGGGATTCTCGATCCTTTACCTCAAGGAATCCTTCCGATGGAATTACGGCGCCGCCTTCCTTTGCCTGGTGGGCGCCGTGTATTTCGTGTTCCGGAAATAGCGTCCCGATGAATCCGGTTTTCCGACCATGGTTCTGCATCGCCCTGGCCCTTTTCACCGGGGCCCGGGTCTCCGCGCAGATCACCATCGCGGCGGCGGCCAATGCGCGCTTCGCCATGGAAGCCCTCAGGGAGGATTTCCGGAAAAGGGACGGCGCGGACGTCAAGGCCGTCTACGGATCTTCGGGAAGGCTGGCGGCCCAGATCCGGAGCGGCGCGCCCTTTGACGTGTTCCTTTCCGCCGACATGGGATTCCCCGATTCCCTGTACCGGTGGGGCCTGGCTCCGGACAAGCCCGCGCCATACGCCTTCGGAACCCTGGTGCTTTGGACGCGTAAGGGCTTGGACCCGGGCAAGGGTCTGGCCGCTTTGACGGACCCAGGGGTTTCCACGGTGGCCTTGGCCGAGCCGAAGCGGGCCCCTTACGGACGGGCGGCCCTCCAGGCCTTGCTGCGATCGGGACTCCATGGAACGATCCAGCCTAAGCTGGTTTACGGGGATGACCTTTCCCAGGTGGGCCAATACCTCATGACCGGGAACGTGGACGCCGCCTTCACGGCCAAGTCCATGGTGGTTGCGCAGGATGCCGCGGGGAATGGGGCATGGCGGGAAGTGGACACGGCCTTGTACGACCGCATCGCCCAGGGCGCGGTCGTTTGCGCTTACGGAAACGCGAACCATCCCGCCCTTTCGGCTAGGTTCCTGGCTTATCTCCATTCCGCCCCCGCCCGCGCCATCCTTTCCGCATACGGATACGCCCTTCCCTGATCCGGGGATGGACTGGAAGGCGCCATGGAAATCGACTTCAGCCCGTTCTGGCTTACCCTGCGCGTCTCCCTGATCACCACGCCCATCCTGATGGCCCTGTGCATCCCGCTGGCGTATTGGATTGTGGGGACCCGCTCCCTGTTCCGCTTCCCCGTCCAGGCGTTGGTGAACCTGCCGCTGGCCCTGCCCCCCACGGTCATCGGGTTCTACCTGTTGCTGCTCTTCAGTCCGGGAGGATTCCCCGGCCATTTCCTCAAGGAATACCTGCACCTGACGGTGGCCTTTTCCCAGACCGGCCTCATCATAGGCTCGGTCGTTTTCAGCCTGCCTTTCATGATCAATCCCATCGTATCCGGCCTGGAGAGCCTGCCTCCCTCGCTTTCCGAAGAGGCCCGGATGCTCGGGGCGTCGAAATGGCAGACCCTATTCCACGTGCTCCTCCCGGATATCAAGCCCTCCTTGCTGGCCGCGGCCGTCTTGACCTTCGCGCATACCGTCGGGGAATTCGGCGTGGCCCTGATGATCGGGGGCAAGATCCCGGGAAAGACCGTAATGGCTTCCATGGTCGTCTACGACGAGGTGGAGGCGCTCCGCTTCGGCGCCGCGCACGTCTATTCGGCCGCCCTGTGCGCCCTTTCGTTCACGTCCCTGTTGGTCCTGTTCCTCATCAACAGGAAATGGTACCGGTCCATTTGAAGGCCGGGTTGCTATTTTGCACTGCATGAAAGACAAGGCCGGATCCTCCCCTGAACCCGCCGCCGGGCCCACCCTGGCCCAGCTGCAAGCCTGGTTCGGCGAGGCCATCAGCAAACGGCTTCCGGACGAGTATCCCGCCAATCCCCTGGCCGTCTCGGCCCCGGAGCTCGAGCCCGAAGCGGACGCCCTGGTGCGCGCGAAGGGCGGGCTGGGAGGCTTCGGCCGGTTGGGGATCTATAACCAGCAATATTGGTTCCGCCTGGTTTCCGTAATGCAAGCGGACTATACCTGCGCCATCCATATCATGGGCCTCCGCCCCTTCAACGACTGGGCCATCCGCTACCTGCTGGCGCATCCGCCCTCATCGCCGTTCCTGGCCGAGCTGGACGCGGGCTTCCCCGCCTTCCTGGAAAAGGAATTCGAAGGCCCCGATCGGGACGCGGTGGTGCAGGCCATCGCCTACGAGCGGGCCTTGTCCAGGGCCTTCGATGCCGGGGAAGGGATGCCCTTGGCTTCGGCGGGGCGGGAGGCGCCCGCGGATCTCATGTCCGCCCGGTTATGCCTCGCGCCGCACCTGACGCCCCTGCACGTGGACTGGGACTTCGCGGGGTTCCGCGCGCAATGCCTACCGGACGGGGACTTCGAGCAACGCTTCGAGCCCCGGCCCGGGTCGGCGGACCTGGTGATCTTCCGCGATGGGGACCTGGACGTCATGAAGCAACCGGTTTCCCCCGCGGCCCTGGCCGTGCTCAAGGAGTTCCGGAGCCCGGTTTCCCTGGGCGAGGCGTTCGGGAACCTGGAAGGGAGGCTTACGCCGGAGCAACAGTCGGAACTGGAGGGCGGGATCGCCGCCTGGTTCCAGGATTGGGTCGCGCGGGGCTGGTTATGCCTGGCGCCCGCGGAGGATGACGCCGCGGCTTGAGCCGTCCGCGGCATGAGCCGCCGGATCGTCGGGCGCCTCACACCCCCTCGTCCCTCAAGGGATCAATCGATCGTCTTCATCCGCTTCGCCAATTCCTCAAGATAGGCCGCCGCGGCCTCCGGATCCGCTTCCGACGGGGCCCAGGGGGCGAATCGCTTGTGCGTCCCCGCGTCGAAATGCCCATCGATGACTTCGTAGAGTACCGCCTCGGGCGAAAGGACCAACAAGGTATGCCAGGTTCCGGGAGGGATTTCCACCTGCATCGTACCGATCCCATCCGCCGGGGAAGGGTCCCGGGACAACAGGGCATGGTCGGCGATCGCGCCTTGGTCGTCGAAGGTGATCACCATTACTCTACCTGAGAGGATGGTGAAGATCTCGAGCTTGTCCGGATCCTTGTGCCGATGGGGCGCGAAATAGGAACCGCGCAAGGCCGCGTTCACCATCCGCTGTAGGCGATCCTCCGGACGGTGGAAGCAATGGTTGGCGCGGCGGCGCGGCGACAGGCGCGCGCGCGCGAGGACCTCATCCACCAGGGCCCGGTCGAGCTTGTTCGCCAGCATGGGATTCCTTTCTAAACTCTACCGATAAGATAATCGCTCCCGTCCCGCTCCCGGCAAAAAGACCCGCGGCCCGGGGTTGCCGGAGATAATCCTGGAAGCGCGTCCGGGAACAATTGAAAAATAAGGGATATGCGCCCATTCCGGAATGCCAGCCTGTGCCTGGCCCTGCTCTGCCTGCCCGCCGCCGCGGATCTGTTCAACCATAAGATCGTCCTGGTGGGGGACAAGGGCGCCGCGCTCGGGGGGGCGTTCACCGGCCTGGCCGACGATGCCACGGCGACCTATTACAATCCCGCGGGCCTGACCCAGATCAAGAACATCAAGCTGAACGTGTCCGCGCAGGTGGTGCAATACCAGAAGCAGAAGATCGGCATCGCCGACGGAACGGACATCCCTTACAACTCCTTCAACTTCAGCCCCACCATCACGGCCTTCTCCCAACGCATGGGCAACTGGGCCTACGGGTTCAGCATCGTGACGCCGCAGAACGACCTGTTCACGGGCGAGCAGAAAATCGAGGGCGCCTACCGCGATACCGAATCCAACAAGCCCTGTTATGAATCCGAAGACAATCCCGCGCCTTGTTATACCAAACTCAACCTGTCCTACTACGACGTGTCGAAAACCACCATGATCGGGCCGAGCGGGGCATTGAAGTTCAGCGACAACATCTCCCTGGGCTTCACCCTCTACGCCATCTATTATACGGAGCTGGAAAAGACCGCATACGGCGGTTGGGACGCCAATTTCGTGGGCGGCGATAAGGAGGACATGTCCCGCTTCCATGAGAGCAGCGTGACGCGGCAGGTGAACCAGACCGGCCTGGGGGGCACGGGTATGTTCGGGATCCTGGTGCGCATGAGCCAGGGTTTCTCCTTCGGCGTGAACGCCTCGCCCGGCAGCCTGGTCTGGGTGACGCGGACCGAGGAGCAACGGGTGCTCGAGATCAAGAACGACAGCCTTTCGCAACCGGGCCAGACCCAGCCCATCCGCACCAAGGCGGACATCGTGTATTCCCTGGCCGGGGAGGAGAAGCACACCGAGACCTCCGCCCCCAGTCTCTCCCTGGGCGTTTCCTGGAAGCCGGTGGAACCCCTGATGCTCACGGCGCAGACCGATTATTACCTGGGCAGCAGCTATGCGTACACCGGGTTCACGCCCGAGGACGGCCTGGAGCGCTCCGGGTTCGAAAGCTTCACGCCGGTGGAGAAGCGCTACACGATCCGGAAAGCCGACGTGGTGGATTTTTCCGGCGGCATGGAATGGAAGGTCATGAAAGGCTATTCGATCGCCATGGGAGGGTATACGGATTTCAGCCAAGGGCCTGACGATGACCGCCCGGCCAGCTGGGACCGCAATATCGACTATTACGGGGGCACGTTATCCCTGGGCATGGACAAGGACCTGACGGAGTCGCGCTTCGGTTTCGGCATGGCGTACGGCGACGCGGCCATGACGCATTTCAAATGGATCAAGACCGGCGGCGGACAGCCCGTGCTGCAGCAGAATCCCGCCACGGGCGGTGTCGCCCGCATCCGGCAGAACTTCAAGGCGTATACCTTCGGCATCTTCCTCTCGAGCACCCTGAAGATCTGATTCCGGCGCCGGGCCGGGCCGCGGAACTATCTTCTCAGTCCCATGGCTTCCTTCCTCATCCCCCTGATTTGCGCGCTCCTCTACCCGCTTGGAACCCTGTTGTCGAAGCGCGCCCTGGACAAGGGCGTGGATCTGTGGACCGTCATGGCGTCCACCTATTGGGCCATGGCCCTGGTCTTCCTGATCGTGATTCCCTTCGAAGGCCGCGCCGTGCCATGGCACCTTTGGTACCAGCCCGCCCTGGTAGGTCTCCTGTCCTTCGCGGGCCAGGGCTCGGCGCTCAAGGCCATTTCCTCCGGGGACCTGACCATCGCCACTCCGGCCCTGGGCTCCAAGGTGCTGCTGGTGGCCTTGCTTACGGAAACCATCCTCCATCAACAGGTGCCGTTGGCCTGGTGGATCGCCGCTTCCTTCAGTTTCGCCGCGATCTTCTTCCTGCAAGCGGGCGCTCCCGCCGGGCGTCGCGGCGGCATCCGCACCCTGGCCTTCTCCGTTTTGGCGGCGGCGTTCTTCGCAACGGGCGACGTGCTGATCCAGAAATGGGCGCCGCGCTGGGGAGCCTTCCACTTCCTGCCCGCCATGGCGCTGGCTTCGGCGCTTTACTCGTCCTCCCTGCTCCCCTTGATGCGCAAACCCCTGCTGGCCTTCGATGGGCGAAGCATGACCCTGTTGGCGGCGGGGTCGGCGATCCTGGGCCTGCAATCCCTGCTCCTGACCGCCGTGATCGGGTTGTTCGGCCGGGTGACCCTGGTGAACATCGTCTTCAGTTCGCGTGGGCTGTGGAACTTCCTGCTCATCTGGTTCGTGGGGCATTGGTTCCGGAACCGGGAGCGGGAAGCCGGGGGCAAGGTAATGGCGATGCGCCTGATCGGGGCGGGACTCATGTTCGCGGCGATCGTGATGGTATCGTTGGGCTGAGCGGGATAAGAGAAGGTTTTGCAATTCGCAAATCGCGACTTTCAAAAATCCTTTTCCCCCTTCCCCTCCATCCCCTTCAGGATCTCCTCGAAAAACCGCCCTGCCTCCCGCGAGTTGTCCGGATAGGCGCGGAGCGGCAGGCTTCCGCCGTCCTTCCAGGCCCCCTGGATTTCGATCTCAAGGTTTGAAATGGTGCGCATCATGAGATTGGTGGCGGCGATGCGCATGTCCGCCCGGCCGTCCAGATCCGCCAGCTTCACCCGCTCCACTCCGGCGGGGAATTCCCGCAGGGCGGCGTCCACGCCCACCCAGCCGCCGCCGAGCCAGGCTTCACACCACGCATGGCCGATGAAGACGCCGCGGCCCAGACTGGCGAACCCCAGGGCGATGCGCGCCGGGACGCCGCGGGCGCGCAGCAGGGCCGCAGTCAGGACGGCCGCCTCGGAACAATCCCCGGTCATCCCCCGCAGGATCCCCTCGCTGGTCCCGAAGAGGACCGCGCCAAATTGGAAACGGAAATGCTCCATCACCCAGCGCCAGGTCGTGTCCGCGATCCGGTAGGGATCGGTCTCCCTGCCCGCGACTCGCGCGGCGGTCCCGATGAGAAGGGAATCCTGGAGGATCAGGAAGGCGTTGGAGGCCAGGTAGGTGCGCAGACTGTCCGGCGGGAGGGCGGCGGGGGCGGAGCCCCGGGAGCGGGTCGGATCGGGGCGGATGAAAGCATGACGGCGGTTTTCCAGGATCCATTCCGACGGCGAAACCGCCTTGACCAGGGTCTGGTCCGGGGTCAGCCGGCAGGACTCGGCCAGGGAGCCGCCGTTTTTCAGGCGTAATCGGTAGCGCAGGCGGTCGGCCTCGCCCGCTCGCCCCGGAGCGAGCCTGGAAACCGGAAAGAGGTTCCCGGTCCCGGTGGACGGTTCGGCCGCGTCCGGAACGCCGGTGCGCAGGGAGACCGGCGACCCGGGTCCTTCCAGTTCTTCCATTTCCGCGATGAGCCAGCCCCGCTTGGAACGGTAGAAGTGCACGGCCTGGACGGATCGGATGGAGTCCTGCCCCAGGAAGGGCCGTTTGAAGACCGTGGTGCTGGAGACCTTGACGAAGGCCCATGTCCCGTCGTCCTTCCCGCCCAGGGTCTCTTCGGTGGAGCGGCCGCTGTCCACCAGGCCCGCCACCTTGGCCTGCGCGAGGGCGATGAAGTCGAACATGCGGAGCATCTGGCCGGCGCAGAGCCGGCGCGCCTCGGGCAGGCGGCCCGCCTCAAGCAGGGCGTCGAACGTTTCCAGAACTGCGGAAGGGGCCGGCAGCCCCGAGGTTGCGCCGGGGGACTTCGAGGGGATTACAGGGGAAACCGGGAGCGCTTCCGCCCGCACCGGGGACCGGATCGGCGCGAAGAAAAGGCAGAGGAGGCAGAGGACGGGGAAGCCGGCCGCGGAGCCCGGTGGGGGGCGGCTCAGGGGCGTTCGCCCCTTCCGATTTTTTGATTGGAAAGGTTCAGCATCGTATCCTATGATAAGTTACTTTTATTTGGAAGAACCACGAAGGAAACCCGATCAGACACTTGATGCGCGCACTCTTCCCGGCCACCCTCCCGTTCCTCATCAGCATCGCCGTTTCGGCGGCGGGCGCCGCCCCGTCCGTCAAGACCGGTCCCGCCGCGTCCTCGCCGGCCGCGGTCGCGAAACCGTCCTCCGGAACCGCCGCTCCCGCCAACGCCCAGCCCAAGGCGGGCCGCTTCGAAGGCGTCATCGACATGAACCTGGCCATGGAGGCCGGCGGCGGCGATATGCGCCTGTTCCTGTCCGGCGATCGGGCCAAGCTCAACCTGGCCCTGCAGGTGAATCCCCTGCCGGCGCCCATCCAGCTGGGCGTGCTCCTTGACGCCAAGACGCCCAAGGTCGTGTGGCTGGTGAACGACAATCTGAAGACCTACAGCTACCTCAACATCTCCGACGCCCTCCCGCCCGCCGATACGGCCGGGGGCAAGTACGTCCTCAAGGTGCTGGGCAAGGAGAAGATCCTCGGGTACGAATGCACCCATCTGACCCTGACGCGCCCGCACGAACTGGTGGACGCGTGGATCACGAATGAGCTCCCCGACGTGTACGGAGTGCTGAAGAAGCTGCAGGAGGCGAATCCGGCGTACGGGGATCTCTCCATCTTCCGCGCCCTCGAGGACGCGGGCCGCTCCGGCATGCCCATGAAGTACATCGTGGTCCGGGACGGCCAGCGCGTGACCATGACCGTCAGGAAGACCGAGCGCAAGCCCCTGCCGGCCGCGATGTTCACGGTCCCCAGGGACTACAAGAAATCCGAGGCCGGCGGCCTGACGCCGTCGCCGGAGCAGATGGAACAGATGAAGAAGATGATCGAAGGGGCCTTGGAAAACCAATGAGCCGGAACGACGGGATTTTGCGGAAGCGCGCCATGCTTGATACCTTATTTCGATGAAGCTGGACCTGCATGTCTCCAAGCAGCCGGACGACGAAAGTTGCGGCATAACCTGTCTCCAGGCCATTTACGACTACTATTCCCACCCGACCTCCCTCGATAAGCTCAAGCACGAGATAGAACACTGGCAGACCGGCGGCACGGTGGCCGTGAACCTGGCCCGGCACGCTCTGACCCATGGTTTCAAGGCCGAGATCCATTCCTACAACATCAAGATATTCGACCCCACCTGGAACGCCCTGGATCCCAAGGAGCTTTCCCTCAAGCTCAAGCGGCGGCAGCGCAAGATCCGCAGCAAGAAGCAGAAGAAGGTCATCGGCTTCTACCTGGATTACCTGAAAAAGGGCGGCGTACTGAAGTTCGACGATTTGAACGAAGACCTGCTCACGCGCCTGTTCAAGGCCCACCATCCTATCATTTGCGGACTCTCGGCGACATACCTATATCAAAATATGCGAGAGACCTCGGACAATGAGGAGGATGACATCGTGGGGCAGCCCGTCGGGCACTTCGTGGTGGTGACCGGCTGGGACCCCCACACCCGCACCGTGACCATCCAGGACCCCTTGCGGAAGAACCCGATATCGGACACCGGCACCTACAAGCTCCCCTTCACCAAGTTCTCCAACGCGGTGATGCTCGGAATCCTCACGTACGACGAAAACCTCCTGGTCATCTCAAAGTAACAGCAAAGCGATAGCGAAAAAATGATACGGAACATATGCGTGGTGGAGAATGCCCGCCACTGGAAAAAAAGGGTCCCCCAGATAGAGTTCGTCTCCGTGAACGACTATCTCTTCGGACAGGAATGGCAGGATCTCCGCCAGTTGAAGATCATCAACCTGGCGAACAACTACGGCTACCTAGGCTCGGGCTATTACGTCTCCCTGGTCGCGGAGGCCCGCGGCCACAAGGTGCTGCCGAACATCTCGACCATGCAGGCGCTCTCGAAGAAGGAGTTCTACCTCATCGAGACGGACGACCTGAACGCCCAGATCCAGAAGGATCTCGCCAACATCACGGACAGCAAGTACGAGCTGTCGGTCTACTTCGGCAAGAACGTGTCCAAGAAGTACGAGAAGATCTCGCGCATGTTCTTCAACCTGTTCCCGTGCCCGTTCTTCAAGGTCTACTTCCGCCGCGAAAAACAATGGATCCTCACGTCCATCCGTTCCATGTCCATCAACAGCATCCCGGAATCCCACATCGCCGTGTTCCTGGAAGCCTTGGTGGAGTTCACCATCCACCGCTGGGGCATCAAGCGCCAGAACAATTCCGCGCGCTACGATCTGGCCATCCTGCACAATCCCACCGAGCGCTTTTCGCCTTCGGACGATGCGGCCATCCAGAAGTTCATCAAGGCCGGCAAGAACAACGGCCTGTCCGTGGAAGTGATCGAGAAGAAGGATTTCGCGCACCTGCCGGAGTTCGACGGGCTCTTC
>JAQBPO010000031.1 GCA_028287465.1 Fibrobacterota bacterium | reverse complement strand
GTCATCACCGCCATCACCGGCACGCGCACCATCAACGATGCTCTGGATTTCAACGGGGACAATTTCGCCGAAGGCGACGGCGCCTATACCTATGCGGCTTCCAGCGGCATCGCCCATTTCAAGTTCGTCAATAGCGTGACCTGCTTCAATCCGGCCTTCCGCATCACCTCCTGGACCCAGGGCACCCTGCCGGAGTTCGTGATCCTGGACAACCAGGTGTTGACGAGCGGCTACCATTACAATGCCTACCTGAACGTGGCGGCGGGGACGATCGTGATCCAATTCAACAAGACTTTGGCTCCTGGGACCCATGTCTTCTATATCAGCCATAAGACCGGCCTCGCGGTCACCCTGAGATCCTTCGAAGCCAAGGGCGGCGAAGGCGTGGACACCTTGACCTGGACCACGGAAAGCGAGTTCGAGAACCTGGGCTACCATGTCTACCGCCGCCTGGCCCCGGAAGAGGCCCAGATCGACAGCAGCCTTTCCGGCGGCTTAAAGGTGGCCGGCGCCGGCATCGCCAATGCCCTGAGGGATGCGGCGCGTTCGGAGCTCGCCAAAAGGGCCGCCGCCAAGCTCGCCAAGGCCCAGGCCCGCGCCTCGGCGAACGCCCTGGGCGATTCGACGGCCCTCGATACCCTGCCTTCCCAAGAGCTGACTGCGGAGGAGCTCGCGGCCTTGGGCTATGTCCGCATCACCCCGAAGCTGCTGCCCGGCGCCAAGGGAGGCTCCTCCGCCAGCACCCTGAATTACCGTTACCTCGATCGCACCGCCGCCTTCGGGGCCGCGTACGAATACCTGCTGGAAGCCGTGGACTTCAACGGCAGGCGCGTGCAGTACGGTCCCCGCATGGCCCGGCCGTCCAATCCCCTGAGCACGGAATTGATGTCGAATTATCCCAATCCGTTCAATCCCATCACCACCCTGCGCTTTTCGCTCAAGGACAAGCTCAAGGTCAGCCTGATCATCTACGATTCCAAAGGCCGCCTGGTGCGGACCCTGGTCCGCCCGGACAAGCCCATGCTGGCGGGCAAGTACCGCCTGATCTGGGATGCGCGGAATGACGGCGGCTTCGAAGTGCCCTCGGGACAATACTTCTACCGCTTCACCGCGGGTAGGTACGTGAAGACCCGGAAGATGATCCTCGTGAAGTGAGACGGCCTCTGGCTCTCGACCAATGCCGTCTCGACGGACGTCTGGCCGTTTCCATATCCGATCCAATAGGTAAAAGGATCCAGACAAGCACGGTGGATGGCAATGCCTCCCGCATTCCGCTTGCATCCGGGCGGAGCGGCCTCATTCGGGTCCGGATCGGGGAGGGAGAGTAAGGGAGGCGCTTCCCATTGGCCGCTTCCGTCGGGCCGGAAAGGAGGCGGATCAGCCCTTGTGGCGGAAATGGATGAGGGAGTATTTCAGGGTCCGCTTGTTCTGGATCGGGAGCCATCTGCCCCTGCCCCCCGACCCGTTGAACCCATTTTCGATGCGGATGCCTTTGGCGAACGCTTGTCCGAAAAGCCTGATCCCGGTATCCAGGCTCATATTATCGTGCGGAGAGATCAGGGTGGCCCAGATTTCCGCGTCGTCGCCCAAGGTTATCTTGGCATTGGAATAGATCAATACCGTTCCCCTGCTGAAGGCGGGATCCATGCGCCCCTCCGGAGCGATCAGCATTATTCCCGGCTCCACGGTGAAATCGTTCTGGACCAGCACCCGCGTGGTGCCGGACTTCCCTTGTACGAATATCATCCTGGTATTGTCCGACTTGAGCCTCAACGAGCGGAACTGATAGAGGCCGGGACCGAGATGGAAGCGGTTCCCGGAGGCGATGACGAAGTCCCCGTACCGTCCCGGGGTCAAGATGGTATCCGTGGACGCCCCTCCGAGGCCGCACATGGACATGTTGAAGAGGGCGCCGGGAACGGTCGCGCAATTGCGGGCCGGATCGTAATCGACCGTGGTGTCCGGGAGGACCATGTTCTTGGTGGGAAAGGCCTGGTTGACCCCGAAACGGATATTGCCGGGCTTGCCTATCGTGGCCGGTAGCACGCTTCCGTTCAAGGTCTTGGTCGAAAAGGTGTTCGCCGCCCAGGGTTGGGAGACCTGGATTTGGCCGCCTCCCACGTAAAGGGAGTCCTGGAAAACGTTGTTCGCGGGATTCCCCCCGGTGATTTTGATCAGGCCGCCTACGTTGATTTTCTTGGCGAAGGAGCTGTTGGAGGTGAGATAGAGGTTTCCGCGGCAATTCACCCGCCCGGACAGGGTCATGCCCTCCATCAGGGTGATGGAGTCGCCGCTGATCAGGCTGCCGGCCACCTTCATGGTGACCCCGAGTTGTTCGACGACCCGGTCCGAGCCGATGTCGGCGCTGTCCGCGGTCGCGCCATCGCCATAGATGCAGACCCAATCCTTGCCGTAGACCTGGAACGCGTTCAGGGAGTCGGGAACCGCGAGGCCCGCCCCCGCGGCCAATCCAGGCAGCGCCGCCAACAAGGCCGCAAGGCGTAATCGTGCCATCAGGTTCCTCCCCAATTCCCGAACAACTGGGTATCTTCGGTGATGCCGTTGAATACGGCCCTGCCCACCACGCGGACGGTGTCCGCGGAAGGCATCCAGATCTTGATCGCGATCTTTTCCCCGGTCGATCCGGTGAGCGCCTCTCCGGGAGTCGCGGGCGACGACTCCAGCCAGCCCGTGGAGGGGTTGCGGACCAGGGGGGAGGCATAGAATCCGGTGATCTTGGCCAGATCCGGCGCCGCGCAGGCGTCGGCGCCCAGGGCCGGATCGATTCCGTTGGGGGCATGGGTCACGCAGGTATAGGGGAAGTCCCCTTGGGCGACGGCGAGCCCCAGATACACGGCGGCTTCGGAAAGGAATTTCGCCTTGGTCATATTGGCGTTGCGCACGGTTCCGCTGCCTTCCGCCTTGATCTTGCGGTAGGCCACCGCCCCGATCAGGGTCGCGACTATCAGGAAGAAAAGCACCATCACGATGGCGATGCCTTTCTGGCCGGATCGGACCGGGCCGGGGACGTTTTCGGGCGCGGCGCGCATCAATTGTTCGCCAGGTTCACGCTGCCGGTCGTGGCGCGTTGTTTCAGGCCATGATTGTCCAGCGAAAGGATGCGCAGGGTGTATTCGACGGTCTTGACCTGGCGGGAATCGGCGGTGGCCTTGCCGCTATTGTCCAGGTACCGGAAAGCGATATCCAGGCTGTCCCGCTGAAGGCCTTCGGCGTTTTCCAGGAGCTTCGCGTCGTTGCACGTTATCGTGCGCTCCACTTTCCTACCGGCCTGCGCGTACAGTATCGAGGCCATTTCCCCTTTGGGGCAATGGGTTCCCAGGAGATCGCGGTAATTGAACTGCGTCTCCTTGGCCTGCATGCGGCTGAATACGGAGATTCCCTCCAGGCCGAAGCCCGCGCGCGCCAAATCGGAATGGAGTTGTTGGTCCAGGGATTTCAGCCGGGTTTGCATGTCGGCGGTCGATATCACCCCGGTCGCCCCCTTGGACATGGAACGGTATACCGAACCGAAGATGACGCTGACGATGGCCAATAAGCCGATGCCTACCAGCATTTCCACCAGGGTGGCGCCTCTCGAATCCGGCGAGCCATGGGTTTCAGGGTTCATACGGATGGACCGTTCCCAGGGAATTCCGCATGCCGCCGTCCCAGGTAACGGTGGCCGATATCCTCAAGAGCCGGGACGGCGCCGCCACCTTCCGGAACCGGAGCGCCATGGCGAAGGTCTTCCCGTATTTATTGACGGACGTATTGCGGGTGTAGGAGGAATCGGAAATGGCATCGAGAAGGGCTTTGAGGCTGTCCGGATTGGACAACAGGCCTTCCGCCCTCTCGACGCCCGAAGCGGCAAGCGTAGTGGAATAATAGAAGGCGTTCGATTGCCTGGCGGCCACGGAATTGTTCCTGTAGTAGGCGGACACTCCCGCCATGACCAGAAGCAGAATGCTGATTCCCACCAGGATTTCCATTTGGATATACCCGTCGCGTTTGACTGCATGGCCCACGCGTTCATTATGGAGGCGGGCCCTCAAAACTGTCAATTCAAAAGGGTCATGGCCGATCGGCCGGATTCATTCGGGAACGGGCGGATTTAACCGGATTTGCCCGCGATAATCCCTTCCGGCCGGATCCACGACCGTGTTGGATAGGGGTAAAGCGAATCCCACCCCGCCTTGAAGCCGGAAGAGACGCGTACCTGGGAAGCGTTTCGGCCCGCCGCCGGTCCGGCCCAAACCCGTTCCTGCCGTGACCGTCCGCGCCGCGCGGAAGCCTATTTCGCCTATGCCGGCGTAGGCGCCCAATTCCGCCTGGGCTCCCGGGGCCCACTTGTAATGGTACTGGATCCGCATATGGCCGGAAATATCCGTCTTGAACGATCCCCCTTTGGCCACCTTGTTCTTTTCCGGGCTGCTTGGCGCCCCGATAGGGTCGATTTCGTCGGTCAGGGGGTAGGGCGCGTTCCAATCATTGCACCATTCGAACAGGTTTCCGACCATGTCGTAAAGCCCCCAGGGGTTCGGCTTCCTGGTGCCGACGGGATGGGTGACTCGGCCGGAGTTGCCTTCGTACCAGGCCACCTCGGCCCCCAAGGCGTCCACATTCCTGCCGTCCGGCGCGAAGAAGTACTTCCCTGCGGTCCCCGCGCGTTCCGCATATTCATATTCCGCGTTGGTGGGGATGCGGTACCCGTTCTTTTTGATGTCGAAGGCGAGTCCGGGCAGGTCCGTGGCGGCCGTACCGTTTTTCACCACGCTCTTGTAGGCGTAAACGGTATCCAAACCTTCCTTTTTGCTGCGGGCGTTCATGTAAAGCGCGGCATCGAACCAAGTGGTCTTTTCCACGGGCAGATTCATGTCCCCCGTATTGCGCCCGGAGGGATTGTTCCCCATCAAGGCCTTGTAAGCGCCTTGGGTCACCATGACCGTGTCCAGGAAGAAATCATAGGTGAAGGAGACCTTGTGCTTGCCCAGGTAAAAGGCCCAGCCTTCCGCGGGCTCGCCCGGGAACTGCTCCGCTTTGTCCATTCCCATCAGGAAGGTCATGCCCTTGGCATGGATGAGGGCCATGCCTGCGGGAGGGGTTTGGGCGGAGGATACGCCCACGAGGTAGAAGGCCGTCAACACCGGAATCCAGGCAGGATGGAAACGGCATGGTCCGACATTTCCTTCCAACCGCTTTATTCCCATATGCCTAAACTACCGGTCCGCAATGCGCCTGATTTGCAATAATGACGGGGATTCTTGGATTTCCGAAGCAATCCTCGCGCGCTTCTCAGGAGGTTCCCGTCTTCCGATACGCCTTCAGGGTATCACGAAAGCCTTGGTCAAGCCTGAGGAGCCATGGCCCGACCTGAGGACATAAAGCCCTCTCCGCAAGGCCGACACGTCCACCTTGCCGGAGCCGCCGAGCGCGCCCAAGTCCACGCCGGGAACCCGGTTCCCGCCGATATCGAAGATCGCCGCGCTGGAGGCATCCAAGGCATTCCCTCCCGCTCCCCGTACGAACAGGAAGCGGCCGTGGAGATCGAGCCGGATCGCGGTCGCCGGGACCCGCCCTTGCGGCCGGGCGATATCCGTGGGGACGCGCGTGGAAAGGCGGTTCATGGTATAGAACATCTCGTAGGATTGCAGGTTGTACTCCCCGGTCAGTTTCGCGCCGAACTCCAATCCCAGCACGGACTCCTTCAGCAAGCCTTCGAGGGTAAGGACTATCTCCCGGTTCGAGCGTTTGGAGATCCCCAGGATCCTGGCCCCCACGCTGTCGGATTTGGGTCCGCCGTAGTAAGGGCTCACCGACTTGATATAGCTGAAGGTATAGGCCCGGTAGTTGGCCGGGGAAAGGAAGGCGTCCGGGATATCCGAGGTGAATTCGATCACCATCCCGTCCTTGACCAGGGAAACCGTGCGAACGTCGTTATAGGCCGGGTTGCCCAGGAAGTCCGGCTTGAAGCGCAGCCTCTGGAACCCGGATTGCTTGTTGCACCAGATCCAATAGGTATTGCCCGGGTTACCCAGCCCGCCCAGGTAGAGGTTCCCCTTGGCGTCCTCGGTCATACGGTAGTTCCCGGCCTCCAGCCCCCCGGTCATGCGGATGGCCGCGCCCTGCATCTGCCCGTCCACCTTTTCGGGAATCAGGCGGTTGAGATGGCCCGTGCGGTTGTCCCCCACCAGGGCCTGCCCCTTGAAGGGCCCGCTCTTCATGAAGTGGATGTCGGTCGCGGAATGGGACATCTTGTCGTACGGGATCCAGATCATATCGCTCCGGTAGGCTTCCAGGCTGGGCTCCGGCCCCAGGGTCCCCTGCCAGGCGGCCGAGCCGCTCGTCCAGTTCTGGGTGGGCACGCCGTAATCCTTGCCCGCCTTGAGCAGGAAGATGGGAGTGGCCGGACGGTAGTTGCCCTGATTGTCGGAAAACCAGATACGGCCGGAATCGTCCTTGCCCATTCCATGGCTGTTCCGCATCGCGGTCGCATAATCCATCTCCCAGGTCCCGGCGGCGAAGTCGTACCTGCCTACGGATCCCCTCACCCCGAGCGACGCATAGAGATGCCCCGCATCCGTTTCCATATCGGCGTTCCAGCCGTACCAGCCGGCCCGCTTGGGGATGGCCAGCAATTCCCTGGTCAGGGTCAGGGTGGTCCCATCGAAGTCGAAGGCATAGATGCTGGTGGCGGTGGAGACGTAAACCTCCCGGTTGTTCCTCACCAATAGGCCCAACGGCTCGGTGAACTGGGGCCCGGGCAGCGCCCTGCGCGCGACCTTGCCCGCGCTGTCCAGGCCCGTCACGAGGTAGAGCTTGCCGTTGTAATCCAGCTCCAGCATGTCCCCGTTCGGGAGCAGGGCCATTCCGCCCGGCTGGAAATTGTCCCCGGCCTTGTGCCAGATTTCCAGGCTCACGCCCTTATGCACGGGCTCGGGCCTGGGATCGGCGGGCAGATCATGATCCGGAGGCGCCACCTTGCGCGGACCGTAAGGGCTGGGTCCCTTCACCGGGGACAGATCCTTTTCATTGCAGGGCACGTCGGTGGCGACCTGGCCCGGGGCCATGCCCAATCCCGAGAGAAGGCTCGCAGTCAACAGCAGGATCTTTTTCATGGGGAGTTCCTTGTAGGGGATGGATGGGCGGGGAGCCGTGCGCCCCGCAGATCGAAAACCGAGCCGAGGTAGGCCGCTTCCGGGGAAGCGGCGGGACGAAGGCGCGCGGCCGGGCGGATGCCCACCGGAGCGCATAAGGCGGAATCCGGATCATTTCCGGGCCGATGGGCGGGATCCCCCGGGACGGGGCAATACGGAATGCGGGTCGGGGTGAGGATCTCCAGATCCTTGAACGCGATGTCGTTGTCGTCCCCGCTATGCAATTGGAGCGCCAGGACCCCCGTGGCCGCCATCCCCGCCAGGTTGGAGCCGGACCAGATGAGCCTGCCGTTGATATAGGTCTTCAGACCGCTTTCCTGGACGTCCACGGCCAGTTCGTTCCAGTCGGCCGGCTTCAGCCAGCCGCTGTCCGCGGCCTTGGTGATTTCCGCGTACCAGGCGAAAGCCGAATCCGTGACCCGCATGACGGAGCCGTCGTTATGCGGCGCCCCGAGGTCCACCTGCATGCCTTTCACGCCGTAATTCCCGCCTTCCGCGCCGCGCACGTAAAGGCCGCTGTTCCCGGCCTTGTTCAGGAACCGGAACCGGACGTAACCGTTGCGATACGTCTGATCCGAGATGAGGTGCGCCCAATCCTTCTTGGGATTCCGGGCGTGGATGGCACCGCCGCTCACGGTCCATACGCCTTCGCCTTGGGTATGCCACCCGGCCAGGGACTTGCCGTCGAACAGGGACAGCCTCGCCTGGGCGCCCGCCGTTCCCATCGCCGCCAAGAGGCCCGCCGCCCCGGCTGAAACCAGATTGAGAATCACCCGCTTCATTTCCGCCGTCCTTCCGTTTCGATCGCCTTCTTTTTCCCGGATCCGGTTCCCGATCCGTTCCCGGTCTTCCTGCCTATCCCGGTTCCGGTTCCGGCCTCGGTCCACAGTATCTTCCCCGATACGTCCCGGGCGCGTTCCCGGCCCCCGGCCAAATCCACCAGGATCAACCGTTCCCCGTCGAAGCGCAGGCCCTTCGGGACGGGGACGCCCGGGCCGCGAAGACCGCGCGCCTCCGGGGCGATCGAAACCGGGTTCCGGATCCGGTTCTCGAAGAGCCAAGGCCCCCCGTTCTTGCCGGTCACGGCCAAATCCAGATCCCCGTCCCCGTCGAAGTCGGCGAGGTCCAGATCCCCGCCGGCCCCGATGCCCTCCCCTGCGGAAATCACGTGCTTGATCCACGGGAAGGCCTTTCCCGGATCCAATTCGTACCAGACCACCTGCAGTTCCCCGTCGGGCATGGGATCGTTTTCCCCGTTGCCTTCCGCCTTGAAATCCTTGCCCGTCACCAGATCGGGATCCCCGTCGCCGTCCACATCGGCGAAACCCAGGGCATGGGCCTGGGACCATCCCGCATCGATGACATGCTGTTCGAATCCGCCGCCGACGAGCTGTTCCCACCATGAGATCCCCACGCGATGGGCGGAACCGGTGATGATATCCATGCGGCCGTCCTTGTTCACGTCATAGGTGAAGATGCGGGAGGTATGGCCATGGGCCCCTTTGGCATTGCGCCCCAGCCAGTCCGGCCCGGCCGGGGTGCGATGGGGGAAGGCCATGACCGGTTCGCCGAAGGGACGATCGTCCAGGGCCCCGATGGCCAGTTCATGCCGGACCCAAGCGCCTCCCGGGGCCGCGGGGGCCTGGTACCAGGCGTTCGGCCGGATCAGATCGGCCTTGCCGTCGCCGTTGAGATCCCCTGCTCCGGCGCCCAGGTTGCAGGTATCGGCGGCCACGGCATGCGCGGTCCATTTCCCCGCCTTCACGTCCCACCAGCGCACGGCCGGCGCTTCCGCCGAGGAAAGGATCTCGCGCCGTTTCCCGTCATTGTCCAGGTCCCAAAGGCCGCCCGTCTCGTAATTCCCCGATGGATCCACAATGGTAACGGGCCAGTTACCCTGGGAACCGGCGTTCCGGTACCAGAGAAGGCCCGCCTGGCGGCTGCCCGCGATCAGATCGATGCGGCCGTCCTCGTCCACATCCATGGCCGAAAGCGTTCCGTCCTGCTTCCAGGAGCCGTTCCCCTGGGCGTCGATTGAACCCTCCATGGCGCGGAACCGGTGCTTGATCCACATCGGGCTCTCGTACCAATGGTCCCCGGCCGCGATATCGGCCTTGCCGTCCCCGTTGAAATCCCCGAAGGCGGCCGCCAGGGCGGGCAGGGAATCCAGGCGCCATTTGCGCCAGGCCACGGCCTTGCCCGGTCCCGGTCCCTCATCCTCCTTTGTGCCCTGCCCCAGCTTGTTGGTGAAGAGCCAGGGCCCTCCCCCCTGGTTGTCCGCCCGCACATTGATGACCACCAGGTCGCTGTCCCCATCCTTGTCGTAATCGCCCACGCCTATCTGGGTCCCGGCGGTGATGCCTTCCCCATGGGTCACGAAGTGGCGCTTCCAATAGGGCGCCCGGCCTTTGGTGAATTCGTACCAGACCACGAAGAGGGGCGTCTCGGTGAAGGGGTCCTCGTCCTTCCCGTGGCCGCGCCAGCGCTTGGCCGTGACCAGATCCATGTCCCCGTCCCGGTCCATGTCCGCCAGGTGCAGGCAGTGCAGGATGCTCAGCTCCCCGTCGATGACATGGGACTTGAAGGTTATGGCCGTTCCCTTGCGGATCTGTTCGTACCACATGGTCCCCATGCGATGGGCCGAACCCGCGATGAGATCGTTGAGCCCGTCCCCGTTCACGTCCATGGCGTAGATCTGGGCCGTATGCCCGTGCTGCCCCACGCTGTTGCGGATCTCGTGGATGCGTTCCACGAACGGGAGCTCCTGGACCTGCAGGGCCGGGCGGTCCTCGATGGCGCCGATGGCGATGGCATGCGGGATCCATCCGCCCGCGCGCCGGTCCGCGGGCGCCTCGTACCATACGTTCGGGCGGATGATATCGGCCCGGCCGTCCCCGTTCACGTCCCCGACCCCGGCGCCCCAATTGTCCTTGGCGGTGGAGATGGTATGGCAGACCCAGGCGCCCCCGGAGTACTCGCTCCAGACCGTGGGCTCATCGGCCACGTCGGACAGGATCTCCCTCCGCTTGCCGTCCCCGTCGATGTCCCACAGCTCGCCGCTATGGCCCATCAGGCAGCCAGTGGCCGCCATGGCCCAATTGCCGGACGCGAGGCCGTTGTTCCTGTACCAGACTCCGTCCCCATGCGCGCCCGCGATCAGATCGGTCCACCCGTCCCCGTCCACGTCCATGGCCAGCAGCATATCGTCCTGGCGGTTGGCGCGGAAGACATGCTTGGCCCAGGCCGGAGCTTCGTACCAGGCGTCGGCGCAAGCGAGGTCCATGCGGCCGTCCTTGTTGAAGTCCCCGAAGGTGCAGGCATCGTTGCTGTTGTCGTCGAGCTTCACCTTGTCGAAGGCCATGGAGACCTCGGCATGCGCCTTGGATGGAAGAGCCGCGAGCGCTCCGAGTATTGCGATGCCGCCAAGCGAAGTGCTCAGGGCCAGCCGACCCATGCGCGCGGCCGACCGGGACCGGGACCCGGTGCATGGGCCGGAGCCCGGCCCGTTGGATGCGATGGATTCGAAACGTTTCGGATTAGGCAAAAAAGCCTCCCATGGCCGGCCCGGAAAGGGACGGTCCCAAGTGATTGATGATGAGGGTCCGGGAATCCGGAAAAGGTTCAGGGCCTGGTCAGGACGGCGGAACCCTCCTTCTGGGTCGCATATTCCATCTTGATCCAGGGCTCGGTAAGCGCCCGTGCATAGATCCGTACTTCATCCAGGTCCCCGCGGAAATCGCTTTGCGGAAGGGTGATCATGTTGACTCGATTTCCGATATCCAGGCCGAAGGCGCCGTTGATGTCCAGGGCCGGCAGGTCATTGGCCGCCGCCAGGGTCCCATCGATATAGGTGGCCAGCCTCCCCTTGGAGGCATCATAGACCGTGGCCACATGGGCCCATTTCCCCGCGTAAGGGGCCAGGCTGAAATGGTTCTGCTGGGCGGACGGCGAGTCGAGGGAATCCGGGGATACGCCCCAGGGTCCGAACTGCGCCGTGGAATCGGCCCGGATCAGGAAGTGCATGCCCCGGTCGGTCACCGGCTCGCCGAAGGTCAGGACCCCCGCCCGTCCGGGAGCCGCCTCGAAGCGCATCCAGAAGGTCACGGAAAAGCTCCCGTTCCCGCCCAGCCCCATGGGCAGGGCCGCGGCCAAGGGACCCGCCGTCGGGGAAAAGCGCTTGCCGGAACCGGCGACCGCGCCCAGGCGGGAATCCGCATTGGGGCCCGCCGCGGTGGCATGGTTAACGCCCAAGGCATCGCGATAGCCCCCTGTCGCCGTATTGGCGGCCTCGCCCAGATGCCATACGGACGCGAATCCGCCCGGAGGTCCGAAGACGAGATCCCCGTGGGACGCGTCGACGGCATCGTTCCGCCCCCAGTGCAGGATAAGGGCGGAGTCGGAAGCGATGGCGGGCAGGGAATCCACGCGCACCCATACGGCGGCGCTTCCGGCGGCGGAGTCCCAATGCTCGATCTGGTGGGCCAGCAAGGTACCGTCCTTGCGCGTGAACCGGACATCCTCGCCTCCGCTCCGCGCTTGGGAGAAATCGAAATCGGAGGCCGACAGCCGGACCAGCAAGGGATAGTCCGTAATGGAACCGGAACCGGCCTGGCCGCCGCCAAGGTCGATGGCTGAGGGATCCCATTTGAGCGCGGCGGAGTGGAGCCAGGACTGCAACGGTCCCAGGCGCGTCACGGAATCGCCGCCGATACGGAACGCGCCGGTTACCTGGGCGGGGCCCCCTTCCGGCAAGTCCGGCGAGAGCGCGAGCAGTTCCGGGTATTCCCCGGCGGCGATGTTCCCCAGGATCACGGTGCCATGCATCGCCTTGGACGCGATGAAGGCCGAATAGGTGGTGCCCGCCAGATACGCCTGGGCGTTTTCCGGAAGGTGCCGATCGGAGAAGGGGATTTCCAGGGTGCCCGGGGCCCGGAGGGTTCCGTCCGCTTCCCCGTAGGCGCTGCCGGAATCGATATGGATGCCCCGCACCAGGGCCTGCACCTGCCGGAGGGGATCCTTCGCCTCGAGGTTGTAGACCCCGGAGGCGACCCCGGCGAAACGGTAGCGGCCTTGCGCATCGGTCACGGAGCGCTTCAGGGCGCGCGCATCCTGGCCCCGCACGGGAACGTAATCGAAAGGCACCAGCGCCACTTGGGTGCGCGCGACCGGATTGCCGTCGCGGTCCCGGATGATCCCGGTCAGGCCATTGGTGGTTTCCGAACCCCCGGTCGTACCGCCGGCGGATTCGCAGCCGTTGAAGGAGAGGGCCATGGCCATGCCGAGGCAGGCACCGAGGGCGAGGATACGGGAAGACGCCCGGCCGCGCTGGATAAGGTCGTTCACGCCTTCTCCTTATCGATACGGGTCAGGGGAAAGACCTGGATGTTGACCTGATAGACGGAATCGGGTTCGTCCCCGTCCTGGCGCAGGTGCAGAAGGGATTGGCGCAGCTCCTTGACCCGGGCCCTGACTTCCTCCAGGTTGCGGGAAGACAGGGTGATGGTGACCGTGGAGATGTCCCGGTCCTCCTTGGGGTGGCGCGTCAGGGACTCGCCGGCGAGCTTCAGGCATTCCTCCTGGAAAGTCCGGATGGCCACGGATTGCCATTTGTCCCCGGTCGTGATGCGCGCGTCCTGGACCTCGTAGCGGCCGTCCTCCTGCTTGCGGACGAACCCGATATCCTCCAGCAGGCGGATGGATTCCTTGGCCTCCTTGACGGAGATGGCGGGGCTGAGCTTGGCGGCCAGGGCCTTGAAGTCCCCGGTGAACCGGTGGAAAAGCAGCAGGCATTGGATGGCGGAGTGGTACCACTTCTGGTAGAAGGAGTATTGGGCCATCTCCACCTTGCGGGGTTCCAGATCCCGCAGGGCGATCAGCCTTTCGAAATGGGCCTTGATGTCCTTGGCGGTCTTGGCCCGGCCGTAGTGGACCAGTTCCCGGAAATAGTCCGCCTGCCGGCCTTCGAAGGCGCATAGCTTGATGAGCGGGTCGATGCACTTCTCCGGCAGGGACAGCTTTCCCTGCAGGACCTTGACCAGGAAACCGGCGTCCAGGTTCAGGATGCGGCCGAGGTAGCGATAGGAGAAGAACGCATTGCGGTTCTTCCGGTATTCGTAATAATCCTTGAGGAAGGCGTTGTAATTCAGGTGATCGAAGACGTTCGGCGCCATCCCGTTCATGATGCCTCCCCGTCCCGGATTCCCGATCGAATAGTCAACGCCATGGAACGCCGCCCCCCATCGGCATCCAATATAGGGCGCCTTCCAGGGGCCGCGGCGGGACGGCGGGAAGATAACGTTGAAACTATTTATCAACGCCTGACGGGTTCAAATACCCCAAACAGGACCCTACTCGCATTTCCCTTCGCGGGCGACCGGGAGACCGCAAGCCCGGACGATTCGGGCGGCTACTCCTTCCGCCTCCCTGGAATTGAGGTCCATCGTGATCCCGGAAGACGCCAGCGGGCTGATTCTTTATCCCGGAAGCCTTCCCATGGCGGAGACCAAGCCGGGCCGTGCCCACCGCGCGGCACCGCTTTCGGCCCGGATTTCCCCGTGAACCGGAGAGGGTTTTTTACCACGGGGCTGGGTATCGGGAACGTTACCCAAAAAAAAGGCCCTTCCGGACGGATCCGGAAGGGCATGCAACCACGCGCGGAGGCTTGGCGCCTCCCCGATCCTCAGTGAGGGAGGGTGGCGTAGACCTGGGCGCCGATGCCCCAGGATGAGCCCGAGTTCTTCCCCATCAAGGTGATGGGCGCGTTCACTTCGTAGGCCAGCCAGGGGAGCAGGGCCACGTTGACGCCGGGAACCACGGCGAAGAGGTTGCCGTCCGAGTCCTTGACGGCATTGCCGGCGATTTCCCTTTCACCCGTCATGGAGTACTGCAATCCGAGGTAGGTGCCGATGAACTCGGTCCACATGGCTTCGGGCTTGGCGTAGATCGAGAAGACATTGCCGGCCTTGAAGTCGTCGCTCTCGAAGTTGAGCTGGTAGCCGGCGATGCCGGTGAGGCGGAAGTCGCCGAAACGGTTGCCGTATACGCCGCCGATGCCCAGGCCCATGGCCGGGGAGGGATCGCCATAGTCGCCGACCGCGAAAGGCAGGAGCACGTTCACCCAACCGCCCAGGCCGAGGGGGGCATGGGTGTACTTCACCGCGATCTGGGGCTGGGTCAGGCCGCTGAGGCCGCCCGCATCGTCGTTCGTGAAGCTGCCGGAGGTCGCCAATTCCGCGTCCAGGCCGGGGATGATGCCGTACTTCACCTGGAGGGGAATGACATTGATCAGCGGGCTGCCGGCGGCATCCTTCATGTCCCCATCGGGATTGTAGATGCCGGTCGGTTTTACGAACTGATAGCCGCCGTCGAGCTCGACCTTGCCGGTTTCGATCGACAGGTATTCGTCCAGGCCGAAGCTGAAATTCAAAAGGCCCATGCCTACAATCGCCAATACTTTTCTCATATCTCTCCTAGGGGGAAAAGGGATGCCGAAAACTTAAGTTACCCCCGGCAATTGTCAATAACTGTCGATGCGGAGTCAAACCATTTTCCGCCGCCGCGCGCGAGCGATGAGGCTTAGTGATTGATTTGCTTGGAGAAAGGATTGAAAGGAAAGTTAGCGCTTCCGTTCATGGACGCCCGTGGGTATCCAAAAGGATACCGTAACGCCGAGGCCTATTCCTGCTGAAGGGCCTGGGCTTTCAAAAGCTGGACAGCCAGGTCCCAGGCCCCGCGCATCGACTCCGGTTCGGCCAGACCGCTTCCGGCTATCTCGAAGGCCGTCCCGTGATCGGGCGAGGTCCGCACGAACGGAAGACCCAAGGTGCAGTTGACTCCGTTGGCCATGTCCACGGTCTTCATGGGTCCGAACCCTTGATCATGGTACATCGCGAGCACGCCGTCGAAGCGACCCTTCAGGGCCTGCAGGAATACGGTGTCCCCCGGCAGGGGGCCGAAGGTGGGGAAACCCTCCGCGCGCAATTCCTCCATGGCGGGACGCAGGATTTCGATCTCCTCCCGGCCGAACAGGCCGTTCTCCCCCGCATGGGGATTGACGCCGGCGAGGGCGATGCGCGGGGTATGCGTGCGCGTGGCCACCAGGGTCTTCCAGGTGAGCTTCACCACCTCCTTGATGCGGGGGATGGTGATGTAATCGAGGGCTTTCCGCAGGGGCACGTGATCGGTCACGTGGCTGACGATGATCTTGGGGTGCACCAGGGCCATGATCACGGTCTCGGCCCCGGTCATCTTTTCCAGGATGTCGGTATGGCCCACGTAATGGTGGCCCGCCAGGTTCATGGCTTCTTTGTGGAGGGGCGCGGTGACGATCGCCTGGGCTTCGCCGGCCAGGCAGGACTCCACCGCATGGGCGAAGTAATGGTAGGCGGCGTTCCCGCACATGGCCGAGACCTTGCCGAGCTCGAAATCCCCGTGGCGCACCAGGTCCATGCTGCGCACCTTGATGCGGCCATGGCGCGGGGAGTCGTCCGGGCAGAACAGGATCTTGAGGCCGAGGGCCTTGGCGGTCTCCTCCAGGATCTCGCGTTCGCCCACAATGATGGGTTCGAGATCCTCCTGCAGCTGGATCTTGGCGAGGCATTTGACGATCACTTCCGGCCCGATGCCGGCGGGATCGCCCATGGTGATGAGGACTTTGTTCATGGTTCCGCCTCCTGATAAGATACGTAAGGAAACCGGGAGGTCAAAATGTCCCCGGATTACCCGATTTGGCAGATCATGGCAAAGGCGGGTCATGGATGGCGCAAGGCCAAGGGGCCATTGGAGATGGGAAGGATCTTCCTAGATTTCGGGGATGCGCTTTACTTAGATTTAACCGTGACGGGCTTCACCGTCGAGACGCCGCTTTTCCTAACCCGGGGAAGTAAAGCATGTCGCCCCCCATCCTTCTCGTCGAGGACAACCCCATGGATGTGGATCTGACCAGGCGCGCGTTCAAGAAGCGCAACCTGGCCAATCCCCTTGAAGTGGCGCGGGACGGGGAGGAGGCTTTGGAGTGGATCGGCAAATGGGACGGCGGCGCGGAGATGCCCATGGTCATCCTTCTCGACCTGAACCTGCCGAAGGTCCATGGCCTCGAGGTCCTGCGCATCTTCAAATCCCACCCGGTCTATAAGACCATTCCCGTGGTGGTCCTCACCACGTCGACGGAGAACGAGGACCTCCGCTCGGCATACCTGATCGGGGTGAACTCCTATATCATCAAGCCGCTGAAATTCGAAAGCTTCGTCTCCGTGACCGAGCAGATCCAGTTCTATTGGAGCGACCTGAACAAGCGATGCTCCGGGGAGTGAACCGGTATGGAAATGGAAGAATCGGGAGATACCGCGGTCGATGTTTTCCAACCCGAGGTGGCCACCGCGAGGATCCTGTACCTCGAGGATGATCCGGCCGACGCCGACCTGACCCGGCGAGGGCTCTTGCGCTCGGATCCGGGAATCGAACTCGAAATCGTGGGCACCGTGGCCGAAGCCTACGCGCACCTGGACGAATTCGAGATGGGGCTGGCCAGGGGGGAACCGCCGGGTTACGATCTGCTCCTGCTGGACATGCACCTTCCGGACGGAAGCGGACTCAACGTGCTCGCCCAGGTCCGGGATCGATCCTTGCCGCTTCCCGTGGTGGTACTGACCGGAGAAGGGGACGAGGAGGCCGTGCTCTCCGCGGTCCGCGCCGGCGCGGATGATTATCTGCCGAAAAAACCGGGGTATTGGGACCGGTTGCCGGACGCCATTTCCATGGCCGTCCGGAATTTCCGGAGCCGCTCGGAACTGCGGACCCGGCCGATCCGGCTTCTTTATGTCGACCCGACCGTTCCGGACTTGGAATCCCTCCGCGGGCACCTGGCCAAACATGCTCCTTTCATCCGCCTCGAAGCGGTGGATGGCGCGGCTTCGGCCTTGGCGCGCCTTCCCCGGAAGGGACCCGTCACGGACGTGGACGTGATCCTCATCGACTTCCGCCGGACGGGCGTGGACGCCCTGGAGCTGCTCAAGGAGTTCAACCGGATCCGCAAGCTGGATGTCCCCGTTCTGGTCGCCACCGGGCAGGGCAATGAGGAGATGGCCATCCAGGCCGTCAAGCTCGGCGCCATGGATTACCTCGTCAAATCCCCGGGCTACCTCCAGCGCCTTCCCTTGGCGGTGGAAAGCGCGTTCTACCGCAGCCAGGCGCAACGGGAGAGGAATGCGTTGCGGGAAAGCGAGGCCCGTTTCAGGATCATCTTCGAGACGGAACCGGAATGCGTAAAGCTGCTCGACCGGGAAGGGCGGATCCTGGAGATAAATCCGGCCGGCCTCGCCATGCTGGAGTTGGACTCGATCGAAGAAGCGCGGCGGACGGATTTCATCGATTTCATCGCCTCGGAATACCGCGACGCTTTCAGGGAACTGAATCAGCGGGTACAGGCGGGGGCGAGCGGCATCCTGGAATTCGAAATGGAAGGACGCAAGGGGACCCGGCATTGGCTGGAGATCCATGCCGCGCCCATCCGCGGCAAAACCGGAGCGGTGGAAGCGTTGCTGGGCATCACCCTGGACATGACGGATCGCAAGCGCAATGAGGAACAGCTGCGGCAACAGGACAAGATGGTCGCCATCGGCAGGCTGGCCGGAGGCATCGCCCACGATTTCAACAACCAGCTGGCGGCCATCCTGGGATACGCCGAACTGCTGGGGGCCAAGACCGAAGACGAGGAATCCAAACGTTTCATCGAGACCATAGTGCAGGCGGCCAAGCGGTCGAGGGATCTCACCCGCAGCCTCCTGGCCTTTTCCCGGCAGGGACAATACCGGAAAACCCCCATCGATCTGCATGGCCTCATCCGCGAAACCGTGGAGATGCTCGGACGGAGCCTCGACAAACGCATCGAGGTGAGGACGCGCCTGGAAGCGGACCCGGCGACCTTGATTGGGGATCCGTCCCAGATCCAGAACGCCCTGCTCAACCTGGCCCTGAACGCCCGGGATGCCATGCCGGAAGGGGGAGTCCTGGAGTTCGCGACCGAAACGGTATCCCTGGAAGACCCCGATCCGTACCATTACCGGGGCGGGAGCGCCACGGCCAAGGCCAACAGCACCGGCCTCCCGCGCGGGCGCTACGTGCACCTTTCCGTGCGGGATACCGGTTGCGGCATGGACCAAGCCGTGAAGAAGCGCCTCTTCGAGCCCTTCTTCACCACCAAACCCGTGGGGAAGGGGACCGGCATGGGGCTGGCCTCGGTCTTCGGGACGGTGGGCCTCCACAATGGATCGATTTCCGCGGAAAGCGAGTCCGGCCGGGGGACCACCTTCCACATCCATTTCCCGTTGTACCAGGAAACCAAGCCGGAAATCCATGACTCCGACGGCGGGCAGGACATGGACTGCCGGTTGCGCATCCTGGTCGTGGATGACGAGCCCCTGCTTCGAGGCATGCTGAAGGATATGCTCGGCAAGGAGGGGCATACCGTGGCCACGGCGGAAAACGGGATGGACGCCCTCGCCCTTTACCGGGGAAAGTGGCGCGAAATCGATCTGATCATCCTGGATATGGTGATGCCGGGAATGAGCGGATGGGAAACCTTCCGGGAAATCCGCCTGATCAATCCGGCGGGCCTGGTCATCCTTTCCTCCGGCTATCGGCCGGACTCCGAGCACGAGTCCAGGCATCCCCCGGACGCCCTGGGGTTCCTGGCGAAACCGTTCGAGAAATCCCAGCTGGACGCCCTGCTCGCGAAAGCCTGCCGCAAGGTCGGGAAAACATGATCCGCCTTGAATTCAGCATCAGCCGATACGAGGATCGCATATGGAAATGATAACGGATCCTGAAACGGAAGCCTCCCGGGGGGATTCCGGCGCGCAGGGCCGGGAAAGCCTGGAATCCGGGCAGATCCGGATCCTGGAGATGGTCGCCACCGGCGCTCCGCTGGCGGATACCCTGGACGCCATGCTCCGCGTCTGCGAGGCCCAGTCCGGGGACATGCTTTGCTCCATCCTGCTTTTGGATCCCGACGGCGTCCACGTGCGCCACGGCGCCGCGCCCAGCCTGCCCCCGGAATACCTGCGCGCCATCGACGGCAGCGCCATCGGCCCCCGGGCCGGGTCCTGCGGCACGGCGGCCTATATAGGCAGGCAGGTCATCGTCGAGGACATCGGGTCCGATCCCCTATGGGACGATTACCGGCAATTCGCCCTCCCCCACGACCTGCATGCCTGCTGGTCCACGCCCGTTTTCGACGACAAGCGCAAGGTGGTGGCGACCTTCGCCATGTATTTCCGCGAGCCGGGGATCCCCACCGCCAGGCATACCCGCCTCATCGAGGTCTTCACCCACCTCGCGGCCATCGCCATCATGCGGCACCGGACCGAGGCCGCCCTCCGGGTCAGCGAGGGCCGTTACCGCAGGCTGATGGACTCGAACATCATCGGCGTCATCATCGCCCATGCCGATGGGCGTATCAGGGAGGCCAACGATCGGTACCTGCAAATGGTGGGCTATTCCCGCGAGGAATTGGCGGCCGGGCTCGTGAATTGGGCGGCCATGACGCCGCCGGAATGGGAAGCGAAGGACCTCAAGGCCGTAGCGGAGCTCTCGGCATCGGGCATCACCTCCTCGTTCGAAAAGGAGTATTTCCACAAGGACGGGCACCGCGTTCCCATCAAGGTCAGGGTCGCCGCCCTGGACGGGCCCATGGGGGAACTGATCGCCCTCATCGAGGATCTGACCGTCCGCAAGCGGGACGAGGCCGAGCGGCGCAGGATCTACGATCGCATCTCGGACGCGTTCGTGGCCCTGGACGCGGACTGGCGCTACGTCTTCGTGAACGCGAAGGCGGCGCAGATCCTGGGGCGGACCCCGGAAAGCCTCCTGGGCCGGAACGTATGGGAGGAATTCCCCGAGGGAGGGGACGGCAGGTTCAGGCTCGCCTGCGAAAGGGCGATGGCGGAGCAGGAGGCCGCGGTCACCGAGGATTATTTCCCGCCCAACGGCCGATGGTTCGAGAACCATATCTATCCCTCCCCCCAGGGCCTGTCCATCTATATCCACGACATCACCAACCGCAAGCGATCGGAAAAGCAGATCCGCGAACAGCTGGATGAACTGCTCCGTTGGCAGAACGTGACCGTGGGCCGGGAAGAGCGCGTGCAGGAACTCAAAGCCGAGGTCAACGGGCTGCTCGTTGAGATGGGGCGCCCGCCCCGCTACGCCGGACAAGGGCGATCATGAGCACGATCCCGGAAACCGTCGATGAAGAGGTCGATGCCGGCCGTACATCCCTGGAGGATTCGGAACGGACTCGCCGCGCCTTGCTCGGCATGCTGGAGGACCTCCACCTAGCCGAGGCTTCGCACCGGGACAGCCTCGAAAGGTTCGAAATCATCTCGCGGGCCACCAATGATGTCGTCTGGGATTGGGACCTCAACACCGACTCGGTCCGGTGGAACGCCAACTTCACCTCCTTGTTCGGTTATCCCCGGGAAGAGATCGAACCGGGTAGCGAATCCTGGAGCCAGCGGGTGCACCCGGAGGATTACCAACGTGTGCTCGACGGGATCCATTCCGTCATCGGCGGGACCGGGCAATCCTGGTCGGATGAATACCGGTTCCGGCGCCGCGACGGCAGCTACGCCGACATCCTGGATCGCGGCTTCGTCCTGCGCGACGCGGCCGGCCGGGGCGTGCGCATGATCGGGGCCATGCAGGACATATCCGCGCGGAAGCAGGCCGAGCAGGAGATCAGCCGGATTTTCGCGCTTTCCCCGGACATGATCTGCTCGGCCGACCTCCAAGGACGGTTCTTCCGCCTCAACCGCCAGTTCGAGCGCGTCCTGGGTTACACCGTGGATGAGTTGAGGCGGGTCCCGTTCATGGACCATATCCACCCCGACGATCTGGAATCGTCGCGCCTGGAGATGCAGCTGCTTCAGGCCGGCAATACCGCGATCGGTTTCGTCAATCGATGGCGGGCCAAGGACGGATCCTACCGATGGTTGGAATGGAACGTGATGGCGATTCCCGATGAGGACCGTATTTATGCGGTGGCGCGGGACATTACCGAAAGGAAGGCCAACGAAGACGCGCTCAGGGCCAGCGAAGAGCGGTACCGGCTGGTGGTGGAAGGCTCCGCCGCGGGAATCTGGGACTGGAATCCCGGGCAGGGTAAAATCACCTTCTCTCCCCGGGTCGCTGAAATGTTCGGGCTGCCCCTGCGGGATCTGCCCACCTCGCGGGAAGCCTTCGAAGCCTTCATCCATCCGGAGGACCGGCGGACGGTGAATGAGGCGCTGAAGGCGTACCTCGACCGGCACGCGCCTTACTATGCGGAATACCGGCTCCGAATGGCATCCGGCGAGTACCGGTGGATGAGCGCCCAGGGAAAGGCCCAGTGGGACGATAACGGAAATCTGGTCCGGATGGCCGGCTCCCTGGTGGACATCCACGAGAGGAAGGTGGCCGAGAACGCCTTGGTCCTGACCCTCGACCTGCTCCGGCGTACGAGCGATATCGCCAAGGTCGGAGGCTGGGAACTGGACCTGATCACGGGAAAGCCGCATTTCTCGGAAGAACACAGGAAGATCATGGAGATCGATCCGAGGGCAACCCTGACCTTGGAAGCGGTCATGGAATACGTCGCGCCCGAGGCGCGCCCGGAGGTGGAAGCGCATATCGACGCCGCCATCCATCAGGGGAAATCCTGGAAGATCGAGTTCCCGGTGAAAACGGCCAAAGGCAGGGATCTATGGATCCTGAGCCACGGCGAAGCGGTGATGAAGGACGGAAAGGCCGTGCGGGTGGTCGGGGTGGTGCAGGACATCTCCGAACGGAAGCGCGCCGAGGACGACCTGCATCGTCTCAATGCCGAACTGGAAAAGCGGGTCGCGGCGCGCACGGCCGAGCTGGCCGAAAAGAACCGCGAATTGGAGGCCTTCAGCTATTCCGTTTCGCACGATCTCAAGGCGCCTCTCCGCGGCATCGACGGGTACAGCCAGCTCCTCAGGATGGATTACTCGGAAAAGCTGGACGAGGACGGCCGCGGATTCCTCGATAATATCCGCGCCGGGGTGGCCCACATGCAGGCCTTGATCGACGACATGCTCGCCTATTCGAGGATGGAGCGTCGCGCCCTGGCCATCGCCCCTCAAGACGTGCCCAAAGCCGTGGAAGGGATCCTCGCCGATCTGAATCCCGATCCGGAGCGGATCGACCTGTCCCTGGACCTCGTTCCCGGGGCGGTCCTCGCCGACAAGGAAGGCCTGGCCATCGCGCTCCGGAACCTCATCGACAATGCCGTGAAGTTCTCCGGTACGCGCCGGCCTTCCGTCATCGGGATCCGATCCCGTATCGATGGGGACCGGTACATCCTTTCGGTGCGCGATAACGGGACCGGTTTCGATATGAAGCACTACGAGAACATCTTCAAGATGTTCCACCGATTGCACCGGTCCGAGGAATTCCCCGGCACCGGAGTGGGACTGGCCATGGTAAGGAAGGCCATGGACCGGATGGGCGGCCGCGTCTGGGCAGAGAGCGCGCCTGGCCAGGGCGCGGAATTCCATCTCGATCTGCCGCTTGCGGTACCGGCCACCCTTCCCGGACCCTGAATCGGGTAGGTTCAGGGGGTTCCGGGAGGGTGGATCCGGCGAGGCGCGGCCGCGCGGCCGGACGTTCAGTCGATCTGGAATCCGAGCTTCCGGAAATCCTGGATGAAGAGGCTGAACTCCTCGTCCGCCACCTGCTTCTCGAAATCGATGCTCACCGAATCGGGAAACCCGTACATGTCGTCGAAGCCGACGCTGCGCGTGTCATACGATCGGGCCAGGGCGGTCTCCACCTCCGAGAAAAGGGAATCGATGGAATAGCGTTGCTTGTCTCCCAACTCCTCGAACACGAAGCCCGGCGCGTAGGCGCTCACCACGGAATCCCGGTTGGCCGTGACCATGACGGTTCCCGGGATGCATTCGCAAAACCGGCGGATGGTGTAGGCGTATTCCGCGGGTTCATTCGCCTTCCATTTCGCCCTGGGCCCGGACAGATCGACCCGGCCGGACGCATCCGTCACGCAGCCGGATAGCGCCAGGGCTGCCGGCAGGAAGGCCGCGAAGATCAAGGCGGAGGAAAGGATGGGACGCGACATGTTGAGGAAGGGTAGACGCATGATATCACCTCGTGCCGTCCGCGCGGTCCGCGCGCGGATGGGTTTTCCCGGGATGACCGCCCTTGCCCGTAAGGTCGCGGGAGCCGCCCTTCCAGGCCGCCGTGACCTTCCCCCCTCGGGCATCGACGCGCACGGCGCGGCCCGCGGCGGCCGCCGGCGATAGCGCCTTGGACGAAGGCGCGATCGCATCCGCCCCCTCCGCCGCCAAGGCGCCGGACAATTGCGGCGCGACCAGGGCGAGCGGGCATGGGCCGGCGGAGGAACAATAGGGGGATCGCAAGGCATAGACCTGGTAGGTTCCCGCCGCGAGGGCCGGGACCTGGAAGGTGGGGCCGTAGTCCTTGAGGACCGCCGGGCACAACGCGGCCGGATTCGGCTTGTCCGTGAATCGCACGCGCACCACGTTCCCATCCACGGCCGCCGAAAGGTCGGAGAAAACGTTCCCGCAGGTGAAGTCCTTGCCGGTCAGGAAGAGCTCGAAGGGCTTGCCCGCCGCCACGCGCTTGGGCCTTATGGCATAGGCCAGGGATGCGGAATCCCGGACCACGAGGTCGCCGGCGGATTCCCGGATGACCGCGATCTTGCACATGGGGGTTTCATACAGGCAGGCAGGATTCAGGGCGATGGTCACGGCGTATTTCCCGGCCTTGAGGGCGGGGATCTCGAAGTCCGTATGGTAATCATGCTCCCCGGCGGTGCACTTGGCCACCGGATCGTTCACGGCCATCACCGAGAGATCCAAGGTGCCGTTCCCGGAAAGCGCCTGGCGGCGCGAGAATTGGGGATTGCACAAGGTGGTCTTGCCGGAAACCGTGACCCGGAAGGCGATGCCGGATTCGGCTTCCCTCGGCGCCACGGCCGCGGAAGGGTCGGTCTGGGCCAGGCAGGCCGCTCCCGCGAGCAGGGCGGCCGCGATGGCGCGGTGGAAGGCGCGGCGCGGAAGGGATGGAAGGTGGCGCATGGTATCCTCCGGGTCTAATCTTTACGGATGATGGGCAGCATATGGGTTTCCCCATCCGGCGCGGAAACCCGCAGCAGGTAGATCCCGCGTTCCGGCTTCAGGCCCAGGTCGAACTCGGCGCGTTCTCCGCCCAGGGCGATCGCCGAACCCGCCGCCAGGCGGCGGCCGTTCAGGGTGAGCAGCTCCGCCTTCCAGGTCCCGCCGATCCCGGCGGGAAGCAGCATGGCCGCGCGCGACCCGTTCAACTCGATCCGGAGGCCATTGGCGCGCAGGTCCGAAGCGAGGACGGAAAGGCTCTGCGCCACGATCAGGGTATCGGACAGGATGGGCATCAACTTCACGGCGCAGATGGGCGCGGTCACCTGGCATGGGAGCATCTCGGTGACGTAGACGGGATAGGCGCCGGCTTTCAGGGCCTGCATATCGAAGGCGGGGCCGTATGGATGGATATCGGCGATGCAGACGATGTTGGGGTCATCCTCCACCAGGAAGCTGGCGTAGATGGCGCCCTGCTGGGCGGATATGCTCTTATGCGAGAAGGACGTCCCGCAATTCCCGAGCTTCTCGTTCAGGAGCTGGAGGGAGAAGGGCTTGCCCGCGTACGCCGTGCCTTCCTTGAGGAACCACCCCGTGCGCTCCGTTGCGGGCCCGACGGTCAGGGTGCCGGCTTCCGAGGTTTCGCCCGCCATCTTGCAGGGATAGCATGCGGGAAGGCGGTAGGCCTTGACCTGGTAGGCGCCGGCCTTGAGCCCGGCGACCTTGAAGGCGGGCCCGTAGGGCTTGTAGATGGCGGGGCAGATGACCCCGGGCTTCTCATGATCCAGGAAGGACAAGGTGAGCACGTTCCCTGCCGCGTTCACCGCAAGGTTGTCGAAGGAGGTGCCGCAGTTGAAGCCGTAGCTCAACAGGTCCAGTTCGAAATCCTTGCCGGCATCCGCCTTGGAGGGGTTGATGGCGTAGGTGATGGCTTTCACCACGGGGTCCGTAGTGGACGAAGCCGCATGGGCGGGCAGGCCGGACCCGAGGGCGGCCGCCAGGAACAGGGAAGGGGCCAGGGAGGCGGCCATAGAGGCCGCCTTGCGTATCTTGGGTATCATGCGTGGTACTCCTTTCGGGATTGCCCCGGGTGGTTCGATCAGATCCCGCCGATGACGGGAAGGGAATGGACGGGAAGAATGTGCGATTCGCCGTCGGCCGCGGTCAGGCGAATCAGGTAGACGCCGGGTCCGGGCCGTACGGCCAGATCCAGGCCCGCACGCTCGCCCGCACGGGCATGGGCCGCGCCGAACGCCAGGCGTCGGCCGGACAGGGTCATGAGTTCCGCGCGCCAATCGCGGTCGGCGGCCTTGCCATTACCGTTGTCTCTTGGAAGGTCGAAGTCCACCCTGGAACCCTGGAAGGCCGCGGTCAATCCGCCGGCGCGCAGGGAGGACATCAGGATCGCGAGGCTCTTGGTCACGACCAGGGTGTCGGAGGGCCTGGGGTTGGGAATGAGGTCGATCATGCATCTGGGCTCCGTGAAAAGGCAGGCAGGCAGGGTCTGCACATAGACCGGATAGATCCCGGCCTTGAGGGCGGGCATCTCGACGACCGGGCCCCAGGGGATTATGTCCTGGACGCATACGCGGTTCTTATCCGTCTCGACCACGAAGCTGACCGAGATGTTTCCCGCGGCCTCGGCATGGGTCAGATGCGTAAAGGTGGTCTGGCAATTGCCGTAGAGGTTGTTCAGGAGCTGCATCGGGAAGGCCTTGTCGGCCAGGGTCTCCTCGTTCTTCAGGAACCACCCTTCCCTCGTGGCGGCGCCCGTCTTGAGGGTTCCGGCGTATTGCGGCTGGGACTTGACCAGGCAGGCGGGCTGGGTGAACTGGCAGGCATAGACCTGGGTGGCCCACACTTCGTACGCGCCGGCCTTGAGCGCCGGCATGGCGAAGGCGGGGACATTGGCGCGGAAGATGGGTACGGTATCGATGGGCTGGGGAATGGCGGGCTGGACGGCCATGTCGTCGACCATGCAGATGGGCGGGATGGCTTTCGCCGCATAGGGATCGTCGACCGGGACCATGATCCCGCTATTGGCCTGGAAGGTCAGATCGATCCGGTTGCCGGTGACGGTGACGCTCTCCCGCGAGAAGGACGTTACGCAGGGGAAGGCGCCGCCGTTGAGCGACAGGGTGAACCGGGCGCCCGCCGGCGCGGGATTCGGGGACACGGTATAGACCTGGACCGGATCGATCGAGACCTGGCCGCGGCCGATGCCGGGCAGGGCGAGGACCGGTACGAGCACGAAGAGGCCGAGCGCGGCCATGGACTTCGGGCGAAGCGTAAGTGACATCATGCGGGTTCTCCTGAACGGGGTTGACGCGAATTCTTCGGTCGGCGCATCATGAATCCCTCAAATCGTAGTGTGCCTTACCCGAATTATAAACCATGTCCAAGGTAAAACAAAGCCATTTTATCTCGAAATGTTCATAATCTGTAGTGTATTTGAATGCGGATTTTGTCGGCCATGCCTTAAATTGAGTCATTTCGGCCCATTTCCCCAATAACTACCTTTGCTCCTTCCTTCCAGGAGAGGATTCCATGGCCGAGAAATTCGTCTATTACATGCATCGCTTGAACAAGACCTATCCCCCCCAAAAGGAGGTCCTCAAGCAGGTTTCCCTCTCCTTCTATTACGGCGCCAAGATCGGCATCATCGGCTACAATGGCTCGGGAAAATCCACCCTGTTGCGCATCATGGCCGGCACGGACAAGGATTTCCAGGGCGAAGCCTGGCTGGAAGCGGGCCGCACCGTCGGCTACCTGCCCCAAGAGCCCAAGCTGGACGAGACCCTGGACGTGCGCGGCAACGTGGAGCTGGCCGTCAAGGACGTGAAGAACCTCATGGACGAGTTCAACGCCCTCTCGCTCAAGTTCGGCGAGCCCATGAGCGACGCCGAAATGGAAAAGCTGATGGAGAAGCAGGCCAAGCTCCAGGACAAGATCGACGCCGTCGACGGCTGGAACCTCGATCGCCATCTCGATATCGCCATGGAAGCCCTAAGGCTGCCCCCTTCCGACGCCTCCGTCAAGAACCTCTCCGGCGGCGAAAAGCGCCGCGTGGCCCTGTGCCGCCTGCTCCTCGAGAAGCCCGACCTGCTCCTGCTGGACGAACCCACCAATCATCTCGACGCCGAGTCCGTCGCGTGGCTGGAACGGCACTTGCGCGAGTACGCAGGGTCCGTGATCCTCGTCACCCATGATCGCTACTTCCTCGACAACGTGGTCGGCTGGATCCTGGAGCTCGATCGCGGCCGCGGCATCCCGTGGGAAGGCAACTACAGCAGCTGGCTGGATCAGAAGACCCAGAAGATGGCTTCCGAAGAGAAGGAAGAGAGCCGCCGCCAGAAGCAGCTCAGGTCGGAACTGGAATGGGTGCGCACCTCCGCCAAGGCCCGTCAGGCCAAGGGCAAGGCCCGCCTGGCCGCCTACGAAAAGCTGCAGGAGATGACCGGACCGGAAAAGCTCGGCTCCACCAGCATCGCCATCCCCAACGGCCCCCGCCTGGGCGACAACGTGATCCAGGCCAAGGGCCTGTCCAAGGCGTACGGCGACAAGCTCCTGTTCGAAAACCTGGAGTTCGATCTGCCCAAGGCCGGCATCGTCGGCATCATCGGCCCCAACGGCGCCGGCAAGACCACGCTCTTCCGCATGATCACGGGCCAGGAAAAGCCGGACTCCGGCGAACTCAAGATCGGGGAATCGGTCAAGCTCAGCTACGTGGACCAGAGCCGCGACAGCCTCAACGGCGAGAACACGGTCTTCAAGGAAATCTCCGGCGATCTCGACATGCTCAAGATCGGGGGCATGGAAATCAACTCCCGCGCCTACGTCGGCAAGTTCAACTTCTCCGGCACCGACCAGCAGTCCAAGGTCAGCCAAATCTCCGGCGGCCAACGCAACCGCGTGCACCTCGCCAAGCTCCTGCTCACGGCCGGCAACGTGCTGCTGCTCGATGAGCCCACCAACGATCTCGACGTGGAGACGCTGCAGGCGCTGGAACAGGGCATCCTGAACTTCTCCGGCTGCGCCGTGGTCATCTCCCATGATCGCTGGTTCCTGGATCGCATCGCCACCCATATCCTCGCCTTCGAGGGCGACAGCCAAGTGGTGTGGTTCGAGGGCAATTACGCCGCGTACGAGGAGAGCCGCAAGAAGCGCCTGGGCATCGATGCCGATACCCCGACGCGGCTCAAGTACAAGCCCCTGGTCCGGAAGTGAATGCCGGGGGCTCCAACGGCCCCGCCCGTCCATCAACAAAGGAGGACCCCGTGAAAAGCATTTGGGAAGAGTCCGAGGTCGCGGCGATCGAGAGCCGGATGGGCAAGCTGACCCCGGCCGCCAAACCCCAATGGGGGAAGATGTCCGTGGGGCAGATGCTGGCGCATTGCAATGTCAGCTATGAAATGGTCTACGAGGACAAGCATCCCAAGCCCAATCCGCTGCTGAAGGTCATCCTCAAGCTGCTGGTCAAGCCCGCCGTCGTCAACGAGAAACCCTACAAGCATAATAGCGCCACGGGCCCCCAATTCATCGTCAAGGAGACCAAGGACTTCGAGGCGGAAAAGGGCCGGCTGCTCGCGTACGTCCGCAAGACCCGCGATCTCGGGGAAGCCCATTTCCACGGCAAGGCCTCCCATTCCTTCGGACCCCTGACGGGGAAGGAATGGAACAATATGTTCTACAAGCACCTCGACCACCATCTCCGCCAGTTCGGGGTCTGAAGACCCCCCCCGTTTTGCCTCGGGCCCTTCCGATAGCGAGTTTATAAGGAAGGATCGGAGGCTATCATGTTGAAGCATTCCAAGGTTTTCTTCAGTTTTTCCGTCGATGACCCCGAAAAGGCGAAAGCCTTCTACGGCGGCGCGCTGGGTTTCCAGGTGGACGAGGTTCCCGGCATGAACGGCCTGTTGAACGTTCGCTTGGGCGGAGGCGCCAGGTTGATGCTGTACCCGAAGGCCGATCACAAACCCGCCGATTTCACCCTGCTCAATTTCGAGGCGGACGACGTGGACGGGGCCGTGGACCGGCTCACGGACCTGGGCGTCCGCTTCGAGTCCTACTCGGAGCCCGACCTCAAGACCGACGAAAAGGGGATTTGCCGGGGGGATGGCATGGCCATCGCCTGGTTCCGGGATCCCGCCGGGAACATCCTGTCCGTCGTGAGCGGAAAGACCACGGAACCGGAAGAAGAGCTGGTCGAATCGGGAACCGCCGGGGCTTGAGCGGCGGGGCCTGAAAGGCCCCGGGCCCGGCTCAGAGCGTGTGCTTCCCCAGATCCTGGAGATGGAAATCCAGGGCATTGACCGACATGCGGATTTCAACGAAGGAGATCCCCAGGGACGTCAGCATGCACAACATGCTGGCTCCGAAGGCGGCCTCGCCTATCCGGTGGAAACCCCGGAAGAGCAGGAACATGCAGCTGGTGCAAAGGATCAGGCCCAGCACCCCCCAGGATTGCATGTCCCGGATCATGCGGATCCGCTTGCGCAGGTTTTCGATCTCCTTGAGGTAGACGGGTTTGGGGGTTTCGGAATGGGTCTTGTGCAATTGGCGGATCACGGACGCCAGGCCCAGGAAACGGTTGGTATAGGCCAGCATGAGCAGGGAAATCGCGGGAAAGAGCAGGGCCGGGGTGGTCAGGTCGATTCGCATATCCCCAGATGTAACAAAGTCCTCGCGAACTTGCGGGAGGATGGCTATTTCCTAGTTTTACGGGAGCCGGAGCCGCGGCCCATCGCATCAACAGCCATCATCGAGAGAGAACATGGACGACATCAAGGATTCCCAGATCATCCGATCCAAGGTGGAGGAGGCATTGCGGTTCTTCGTGAAGCTCCCCATCGTCAACCGCGCCAACCATATCGGGCCGGAAGACTCCGCGGACAGCGACGCCTTCCTGGAAATCCCCGGTCCCAAGGGCGAGTCCATCGAGTTCTTCGAACGCGATGCGCGCGTGGAACTGCGCTTCGGGTTCGGCGGGGAGTCCTTCGACTTCTCGGGAGTCTGGGGGGACGATGACGGCGTCGGGGCGGAGCTCGATCCGGAAGCGTCGGCCGCGGAGGCGGAAGAGGACTTCAAGGACGAGTTGGAAGCCCTGGTGAACGCGACCATGGACATCATCGAGGAGACCCTGTTCTCGGCCCAGTACGAGGTCCTATCCGTGCAGATGGGCGGGTTGTTCCCGGCGGAGGACTTCGAGGAGATGAGGGCGAACCCCGGATTCGAAAGCGTTTCCTGGAACGGGAAGTATTCGATCGGTCCCGTAAAGGCCTGATCCGGTTAGCGTCCAGGATCCCTTTTCCCCTCGCCGCGAACCCCCTCAAGGTGGTCGGGATCGGCTACCAGAACCTCGGACGGGCGCGTCCGGTCAGGCCCGGGCCGCCTCGATAATCCCGTGCACGAAGCGGAGCTTCTCCAACGCGGGCGTGGAAAGCACGAACGGGTATCCGTCCGCCAGGCCCAGCCCGCGGTTCAGGTTGTTCAGCACATAGGTCAGCGGGAACCAGGCCTCGGTCATCTTCGTAAAGGCATCCCCGGGCTTTTCCGGGTGGGAGGCGCGCAGGGACGGTTCATCGGAACGGCGGGGCTTGAGGCTAAGGCCGCAAGCCTCCGCGGTCTCCAGGCTGTCCCGCATGTGCAGGTAATGGGCCCAGGTTTCCGCCCAATCCTCCCAGGGATGGGAGCTGGCGTAGGCGCTGACGAAGCGTTGCTGCCATTCGGCCGGGGCGCCGTCCGCATAGTGCTTTTGCAGGGCGGCGGCATAGTCCTTCCGTTCGTCCCCGAAAAGGCCCCGGAATCCCTCCAGGTCGCCGCCCGCCACCAGGCGGTCCCAATAGTAATGCCCTATTTCATGGCGGAAGTGCCCGAGCAGGGTGCGATAAGGCTCATGCAATTGGGCGCGCCGCCTTTCCCGCTCCGCATCGTCCGCCTCGGCCAGGTTCAGGGTGATGACGCCTTCGTTATGCCCGGTGAGCACCGGGGCGGCTCCCGGAGCGGCCGTGTCGGCCAGGAATTCGAAAGCGACGCCGCCGGCAGGGTTCCCGCCGCCCGTCCCGTCGCCGGTCCTTTTCCCCTCCAGGGGTAACCTCAAGGTCAACAGGCTGAATATGAGGCGGCGCTTGGCGGTCTCGACGCGGTACCAGGCCTCCTTGTTGCCCGCCACCGTAAGATCGGGGATGACCTTGGTGAGCCGGCAGGAGACGCACAACGGATCCGCATCGTGTTCCGGAACGGTCCAGTTGCAGATGTTCTCGCGTTCGTAGTTCGCGCATAGGCGGTATCCCCGCTCCCGGGCGTCCGGATGGGGCGATCGCCAGAGCCTATCGCCGGCGGCCTCCAGGGATCCCATGTCCAGCTGATCCGGCAGGAATCCCAGGGAATGGCCGCAGGCGACGCAGTGGACGTTCTCGAAGAAGACCAGGTTCTGGCAATGATCGCAATGGAAGATTTTCATATCGTGTCCGGTAGTAGGGGGTGCGGATCGCCGCGGAGGCGATGTCAGCTTTTGTCAATGCCCGCTTGCCTGAGGCGCGGCTTCCAGGTCTTAATCAATATAATCGCGGGGGGGCCGGGGGCTTTTCCCTACATCAAATCGCGCCAGGCATGGGTGCGCAGCGCTTCGATCAAACCGTTCAGCCCCTCGGTGGTGCGGTAGATGTCGCGCCGCTGCTTCATGAACTTGAATTCCTTCTTGACCTGGTTGAGGAGGATGTTATAGGCGGTGTCGTTCACGGCGCCGTTCTTGAGCAAGGTCGCCAGGAGCGGATCCAACCCCGCCTCCAGGAAGGTGAGCCGGGTGCGGAGGATCTCGAGCTCGCGGCGCAGCCGCTTGGCGAATCCCTGCACGGTCTTGAGAGGCGCCTGGGAGAGGTAGGGGCCTACCGCGTCCAGGGGATTGCTGGCGAGGATGTCCAACAGCTTCGCCAGATCGCGGGCGGCGTAGGCGGCGGTGACCTTCTGCATCCAGGCGGTCTTTTCCTGGAGCCGCGCCGGATCGGATTCCTTGTCGGGATGCAGGGCGCGGGCCAGCATCAGGTAGAGCGCGCGGATATCCCCGGCGATGGCTTCATCCCGGTTGCCGGGCTTGGGCGGAGCGCCCTGGCCCTTTCGGGATTGCCCGCGCCCGGACTTCGCATCATGGGGTCCCGGCGAGGCCCAATCCCCGCGGCCTTCACGGCCCTTGTCGAAATCCCCTTCGCGATAGCGCCCGGGGTCGCCATCGTCCCCGTCATCGCCTTCCCCGCCTTCCTCTTGATCTTCCAGGATGGCCGCGTCCTCGAAGATCCGGTTCCTGTCCTCGCCCAGGTCCACGCCGAATTCCCCTTCCAGTTCATTGGCCAGATCGAGAAGGGCGAGTTCCAGGGTCTTGTGGGCGCGCTTGTTCAGATGCCCGGCGCGCAAGTGCTTTCCGAGTACGCGGAAGGTATCGACGCGGACTTGCAACATGCCGTCCCGCAGCGGCTGGAGCTCGCCCTGCAGGCGGCGTTGGAGATCGGAAATGACCGCCTCGCGGCGCTGGAGCTCCGCGCGGGACGAGGAAATATCGCGCATCAGGTCGGAAAGCGTCCGCAAGACCTTGCCCTGTCCGGGAGGTTCGCCGGGCTTTCCGCTGGAAGCCGGGAGTCCGGCGGGATCGGGAGGCTGCATCATCGTGGAAAAATAAGAGGAAATGCCCCAAGTGCGGGGTAAGAATACTGTTGCGCGGCTTCTCGCGATTAATTTATTTGGTCAGGTCCTCAACCAAACCTCCAAGCACAAGGGGCGACTCGATGCAGAACCAAGTAGTTGAAGCGGCGCAGATGCGGCAAGTCAAGGGTTTCACGGGCAACCGGTACACCCCGGCCCAGAAGAAGAGGGTGACCCAATACGTCCAGGAATACGACAGCAAGCACGGCCGCGGCGGCATCGCGGCAGCCCAGCGGCAGTTCAAGGTGAGTTATATCGCCTTGCGCAACTGGCTGACCGGGAACGACGACCCCAAACGCAAGCGCGGCCAGGGCTTCGTGCCGGTGCTGGATCGCCTGGTCTCGATCAAGGGCCAGATGCGGGATCTGGAAAAAGAGCTCCGCCGCCTCCGCCGCAGGGTGTGAGCCGCCCCATCCCCCATGCCTGAGGAATCTGCCGGTCCCGTCGCGGGTCCGGCGGATCAGGCATCCCGCCTTTCCCCTTCCGGTCGCGTTCGCCGTTGCGCGACGATGCCATCCCCCGCTTGATGCCCGCCCCGATATTGCCTACGTTCCCCGCGTCCTCATCCGCCGGTCCTTTTCCCAATGGGATGGTCGCATGCCAGCATTGCCCGAAACGATCGAAGCCGCCCGCGCCCATATCGCAGGACGCTGCCGCCTCAAGCCGGAAATCGGCATCATCCTGGGGACGGGCCTCGGTCCGGTCGCCGCCCACCTCGAGCCGGACGCGGACATCCCTTACGGCGAAATCCCCCATTTCGCGAGCCCGACCGTGGACGGCCACGAGGGAAGGTGGATTTCGGGACGGGTCTCGGGGCGCCCGGCCGCGGTGATGCAGGGGCGGTTCCATTTCTATGAAGGCCACTCCATGCAGGACATCGCCTTCCCCATCCGGGTGATGAAGGCCCTGGGCGTCCAATCCCTGTTCATCACCAATATCGCCGGCGGCGTGAACGCGGGTTACCGGCCCGGCGATCTGATGGTCATTACCGACCATATCAACCTGCTGGGGACCAATCCGCTCATCGGCGCCAATACGGAAGCCGTGGGCCCGCGGTTCCCGGACATGAGCCGTCCCTACGATAGGGCGCTCACGGCCAGGCTGATGGAGCTGGGCGCGGCCAAGGGCATCGCCCTGAAGAAAGGCGTGTACGCCTGCATGTCCGGGCCCTGCCTGGAAACGGCCGCGGAATACCGTATGCTGCGCATCATCGGCGCGGACGCGGTAGGCATGTCCACGGTCCCGGAGGTCATCGCCGCCGTGCATGCGGGCCTCAGGACCGTCGCGCTCAGCCTGATCACGGACGCCTGCGATCCGGACGATCTGCAGGCGATCGACATCCCGGCGATCATGCGCGTGGCCGGGGAGGCGGAGCCCAAGATCGCGCAACTTGTACGCGGGTTGGCGCCGGAAATGTGAACCCGGGGCCCCCGCGGGAGCGTAATTTAGCGGAGCCGACTCACCCGGGGACCCCATGCGCCTTTTCGATTCCCCCCTCTCCCGCCCCTTGGCGATCCTGGCCCTGGCCCACACCGTATCTTGCGTGTTACTGACGTCCCCGGTCCGCGCGGCCGGGTTCCGCGATCGGGTACGGCAATGCCCCGTGCCCCCTGCCGACTCCGCCGGCTCCGCGGATCCGCGCGCCTTCGCGGACGCCGTGGAATGGGGCGGACGCATCTTCCTGCATTTCGACATGCGCACGTGGTGGACCGCGGACACCGGCCGCACCTGGAAAAGCCATGGCTGGATCCTCGATACCCCCAAGGGCCCGGTGCCGGTCCTGGAGGCGGGTTGGTTCACCTCGACCCGGCCGGCCTTGTACCTGGGCAACCGGAGCGGCGACCTGGGATACGTCTTCGACGCGGCCGCGGACGACTGGAAACCGTTCGAAGCGGGGTCCGATCCCGCCGCGCCTCCGGGGGCTACCGTGGCGGCGGGCGGCGACGGCGAACGCCTGTACGCCCTGTCCGCCGACCACGCGCTCAGGGCCACCGGTGACGCCGGTGTTACCTGGTCGGCCGTCCCCCTCCCCGATTCCGTGCGCGTGGGGACCTGGTTCGACGACCTCCAGGCGGAAGGGCCCCGGCTCCTGCTGCGGAATCGCGACGCGTCTTCCGTCCAACGGGCGGCGGCCTCCCTGGATGGCGGGGCCACCTGGTTCTGGCTGGCGCCGCATGCCGCCGTCATCCTGAGCCGGGGCTGCGCCCATGCCTTCCTCCATGCCACCCTGGAGACGCGTTGCCCGGGAGCGGCCGTCGCATCCTCCGGCGGGGCGCCCTTCGAAAAGGCGCAGGCCCTGTTTTCGGACGGAGCCGGGACCCTGTTCGCCTGGGCGGACTCGGCCTTGTATTCCGGGAAGCCGGATCCGCCGGGATGGCATTGGGACCGGATCGCGGGCAAGGAAGAGCTCCGGGGATGGTCCTATGAACGCGACCTCCTGTTCCGGATGGATTCCGGGCGGGTGGAATGGTTTTCCCCGTCCCATGGCGCGGCTTCCGGGATGCGGCCTCCGGCGGCGAGGCGGGGCCCGCATCTCCGGCGCTACGCCTCCCCGCCGGCATGGATCCAAACGGGCCGCAGGCCCGACGGCCGATCCGTTAAAGCCCGAATACGCGCCAATTAGGGGATAATCCTTTTCGCGATTTCCGTGGATGGAGGCCGGTTTTTGCTAAATTACATCCCCTTTCCCTGTTCCCTTCCGATTCGGTCCGAACCCGCCCTACACGCACATTCGGCCGGCCGGGACGGGTCTTGGTATTTTACTCCATTGGCCCTTTTCGCAATTTCCGGGAGCCGTATCCATCCGGATCGGCGTCCACTCTCAAGATGGCAAGCAAGGTGACTATGTTCCGCAATCCCGACAAAAGCCAATCCTTCCCCGACATGGAGGCGCGCCTCCAGAAATTGTGGGAAGCGGACGACAGCTTCAAGAAGAGCGTCGCCGCCCGCCCGGCCGACAAGGCCTTCATCTTCAACGACGGCCCGCCCTTCGCCACGGGCCTGCCCCATTACGGCCATCTCCTCGCGGGCACCATCAAGGACATCGTCCCCCGCTACTGGACCATGAAGGGCTATCGCGTGGAGCGCCGCTTCGGGTGGGACTGCCATGGCCTGCCCATCGAGAACATCATCCAGGACAAGCTCAAGCTCCACACCGTCCGGGACATCAACGAGTACGGCGTCGGCAATTTCAACGAAGCCTGCCGCGCCGGCGTGCTCACCTATACCCAGGAATGGCGCAAGACCGTCAGCCGCATGGGCCGCTGGGTGGATTTCGACAACGAATACAAGACCATGGATCTCACCTTCATGGAATCGGTCTGGTGGGTGTTCAAGCAATGCTTCGACAAGGGCCTGATCTACCAGGGCTACCGCATCCAGCCCTATAGCCCGGCGCTCGCGACATCGCTCTCCAATTTCGAGGTGAACCAGGGCTACAAGGATCGCCAGGATCCCAGCGTAACCTTGGCGTTTCCCCTGGAGCGCCTACCTGGAGAGGACGAGGATGAAGAGGTCCTGGTATGGACCACTACGCCCTGGACCTTGCCAAGCAACATGGCCATCGCCCTGCATCCGGACCTGGACTATACCCTGGTCCGCTTCGAAGGCAAGAAGTACTGGATCGCGGAAGCGCGCCGCACCGCGTATTTCCCGGAAGCCAAGCCGGCCAAAAAAGGCAAGCCCGACACGGCCCCCGGCGCCCAGCTCCCGACCGGCGGCGGCCCCGCCTCCGCGCTTCCTGAACATGCCCTCGCCGAAGTATTGGAAACCCGCAAGGGCGCGTCCTTCGCCGGCCGCCGCTACAAGCCTTTGTTCCAGTACATGCCCTACATGACGGACAAGCAATACACCATACTCATGGCGGACTTCGTCACCGCCGAGGACGGCGCCGGTTCCGTGCACATCGCTCCGTCCTTCGGCGAGGAGGATTTCCAGCTCGGCCAGAAGGAAGGCCTGGGGCTCTTCGATCCCCTGGACGCGGAAGGGAAGTTCACCCATCTGGTCCCGGAGTGGACCGGCGTGGGCGCCAAGGACGCGGACAAGTCCATCCTGCACCATCTCAAGTCCCAGGGCCGCGTGTTCAAGCACGAGACCTTCGTCCACAGCTATCCCCATTGCTGGCGCACGGACGTGCCCCTGCTCTATCGCGCCCAGAAGAACTGGTTCATGAGCCTGGAAAAGGAGATCACCTCCGCGGACGGCGTCACCAAGACCCTCAAGGACTGGATGATCCATTGCAATAAGCAGATCAACTGGGTCCCGGATCATATCAAGGCCGGCCGCTTCGGCAAATGGCTGGAGGGCGCGCGCGATTGGAACCTGTCCCGCAACCGGTTCTGGGGCACCTGCATCCCGGTCTGGCTCGCCGAGGACGGGGACATGCTCTGCGTCGGCAGCGTGGCCGAACTGCAGGCCCTCACCGGGCAAAAGGTAGACGACCTGCACAAGCACATCGTGGATCCGTTGATCATCAAGACCAAGGACAAGAAGACCTTCGATGCGGCCGGCAAGGAATACCGCCGCACCCCGGAAGTGCTCGACTGCTGGTTCGAATCGGGCTCCATGCCCTATGCGCAGCCGCATTATCCCTTCGAGAACGCCGACTGGTTCAAGGGGAATTTCCCCGCGGACTTCATCGCCGAAGGCCTCGATCAGACCCGCGGGTGGTTCTATACCCTGACCGTGCTGGGCGCGGCCCTGTTCCAGAAGCCCGCGTTCAAGAACGTGATCGTCAACGGCATCATCCTCGCCGAGGACGGCCAGAAGATGTCCAAGCGGCTCAAGAACTATCCCGATCCCAACGAGCTCATCGACCGCACCTCCGCGGACGCCATCCGGCTGTTCATGTGCGACTCCGCCGCCGTGAAGGGCGAGGAGCTGAAGTTCAGCGAGGTGGGCGTGAAGAACATCGTGCGCGCCGTTCTCCTGCCCCTTTGGAACTCCCTCTCGCTTTTCGTCACCTACGCCAACGCGGACGAGGGCAAGGGCCAGCTCACCTGGCGCCCGGGGGACGATTTCCATTCCGAGAACGAATTGGATCGCTGGATCCTGTCGGACTTGCAGCAATTGCTTTCCAAGGTCCAGGCCGAGATGGACGCCTACCGCCTGTTCAACGTGGTGCCGGCCGTGGTGGAGTTCATCGACGATTTGACCAACTGGTACATCCGCCGGTCCCGCCGACGCTTCTGGAAGTCCGAGGACGATCAGGATAAGAATTACGCGTATGCCACCCTGTACCGGGTGCTGGTGGAGTTCTCCAAGGTGCTGGCCCCCTTCCTGCCCTTCCTGGCCGAGGAGATCTACCAGATCCTGGTCCGGGAGCCTGGAACCGCCGGACAGCTCCGCAAGGCCGCGGATGGATCGGCATTACCCGTTTCGGTTCATTTATGTGATTTTCCCGTCTTCGACGCGGCCCTGCACGATCCCGCCCTGAACGCCAAGATGGCCCGGGTGCGCCAGGCCGTGAACCTGGGCCGATCCTTAAGGTCCCAGCACAATATCAAGAACCGGCAGCCCTTGCGGACCTTGATCGTGGTAGTGCGCAACGAACAGCAGAAACGGGAAATCCTGGATATGGAAGACCTGATCCGGGAGGAGCTGAACGTGAAGTCCGTAGAGGTTTCCCTGGATGAATCCTCCCTGGTAACCTATAAGGGAAAGGCCAACTTCAAGAGCCTGGGAGCCCGCCTGGGGAAATCCATGAAAACCGTGGCGGAAAAGGTTGCAAAACTCTCCCATGAAGAGATAAAATCTGTGCTTTCGGGGAAACCCTTCAGCATAGAGGAAGGCGAATTGACCGCGGAAGATATCCTGGTAGTGCGCGAAACACGGGAAGGGCTGGTGGTGGAAGCCAGCCAGGAATTGACCCTCGCCCTGGATACCGCCGTCGATCACGGCCTCCGCCTGGAAATGCTGGCGCGGGAAAGCGTGAGCAAAATCCAGAATTTGCGCAAGGATTCGGGTTTCGAGGTCACCGATAGGGTCGTGGTAAGCGTGAAAACCGCTTCCGGGCTTTTCCGGGAGGCTTTGGAAACGCATTTTACATATATTACGGCCGAAGTTTTGGCGAGCTCCCTTGGCTTTTCGGAAGCCGTTTCGGCGGAGGATGGCAACTCCCTGGATATCAACGGTGAAATCGCAGTATTTTCGGTGTCAAAAAAAGTTTAGATTAAACCGATCCAGGGTCCGTTTCGGGCCCCGGAAAGGTTGGGAAAGGATTGCCTTTTATGAAGAAGACCGCCGGTAAGGAAACCCCGAGCAAAGAGACCTCGGGTAGGGAATCCCCGACCAAGGCCGCCACCTCCAAGGAAGCCCCGAAAGAGGTTTCCAAGGAGAAGTCGAAGGCAAAGCCCGCCGAGGCCGAAGAAGCCGCTCCCACGGGTCCCCGTGCCAAAATGACCAAGCCTGAGTTGAAATTCTTCGAAAACCTGCTGAATGAGAAGAAAGAGACCTTGCTCCAGGAGCTGGGCTATCTGGAAGACAATACCATGCGCCTCAATTCCAAAGAGGGTGCGGGGGATCTGTCCAGCCATGCCTACCATCTGGCTGATCACGCCACCGAGACCCAGGATCGCGAACAGGCCTTCCATATGGCCAGCCGCGAAGGCAAATACCTGTTCTATATCGAGGAAGCCCTCGACCGCGTGCGGAACGGCACTTTCGGCGTCTGCAAGAAGTGCGGGAAGCTCATTCCCAAGCCACGGCTCGAGGCGGTCCCTACCGCCAAGATGTGCATCGATTGCAAGACCAAGCAGGAAAAGGCGGCCGAGGCCGCTTCGGTAGGCTAGTCAAAGCCATTTAAGCCGGATGGGGGAACCCGCCCCGGCTGATTCGGTACGCGGGAAAAAAGAAACCGGCCTCCTTACGGGGGCCGGTTTTTCGTTAAGGGACCTTTTCCAGGCCGGATTCTTAATCCGGCCGGATCCAGATAGGGATTCTACTTGGTCTTGGCGGCGGGAACGGCGGGAGCCGCATTCACGGAGGGCACGGCGGCTTCCGAGGTTTCTTGCGTGGTGACCGCGGCCTGTTGGGTGGCGGCGGCGGCCTGCTCTACCTTGATCTCGGCGGCGCGGGATTCGGAAACCTGCTTCAGGGACGCCAGGCCCCTTTCGAAATAAGGACCCACCATCCTATCGGAGAAGAGGCTCATCCAACGCTTGGCCGGGTTCATGCCGGCATTGCTGGCCATCACCTCGGTCACCTTGATTCCGCCGTTCTCGGGCTGGAAGCTCCAAAGCGCCTGGGACTTGCCCATGCTGCCGAAGTCGAGGCCGATATTGATGGAGGTGGCGGGAACGCTCTCTTCGATGGTCATGGAACCGTTGCCCATGTTCTTGGAGGTCCACATGGAAACCGCGCCCTTGCCTTCGGTCACGGGGCCGTAGGTCAGCTTCATGGTCGGATCCTTCCAAGGGGACCAGGCTTCGTTCTTCTTCAAATCGTTCACCTGGTCGAATATGACCTCGGCCGGGGCATTGATGACCATGGACCGCTGGATCTTCGATTCCTTCGGGAGCAGCAGGCCGACCAGGGCCAGTACGGCAATCAGGACCACCAGGGCCAAGACGATGTTTTTCAGGATTTTCATTGGGAGTCCTCCGTTATTGGGAGGCCGATAAGGTAGCAACATGACCCGAAGGCACCCAACGGCGGGCGAGGAGAAAACCGGGGTCCCCCATTTCCTAGCAAGAATGCGGATGAATGCGTTCCCGATACGCAATGACGGGGCTTGCGTGGCGCGAGTCCTTTTCCGTCATAGCATGGAGAGCCCGGATCCATGGCGGAAACCGGTCCAGGCCAAGCGGGACTTGCCCCTCCCCTGACCCAAAAAACAAGTGATCTTCCGCCCTGCCCGGTACTATGATAAGGGAGCGAGGTAACCGATCATGTCCGATGAACGTAGAGGCTCCGCCCGTTGGCCGGTAGCCGTCACCGCGAGGGTGACGGTGCAAAACGGCCAGTATTACGATACCAGCATCCTGAACGTGAACCTGGGGGGCTGCTTCCTGGAGGGCGGTCAGGGGATCCGGGAAATGGACGTGGTCCTGGTCCACAGTTATTACAATCCCCAACTCAACGGCGTCTATGCCCAGGTGATTTGGGTCGTCGACGAACCCGGTCTCAAGGGTATCGGCGTCCGCTTCCAGCCCATGGACGACGCCCAGAAATTCGAACTGGTCCGCTGGTTCAACCAAGTCGTGGGGCGTTAGGCCCTCGACCGTCGTGGATCGTCCGGGCCTTAGACACCGTTAGGACATCAAGCCGGCAAGCCGAGGGCCGCGGCGGCAGCGAGGCCGGCGGATCCCGGCACCCCGGGCCTCCGTCCCAATCCCTTCATCTTCATTATCTTTAGGGGCACCGTGAAACGCGTTTTGCTTCTCCTTTCCGCCGTCGCGATCACGGCCTGCTCCTCCTCGTTCTGCGGGGCCCCTTGCGAAAAGCGGCCGGAAAGCGCCGCGTCGGGAAGGCCCAAGGAACCCGGGGAGAAGGCCCCCGTCCTTGTGAACCAATACGGCTCCGTTTTCGGGCATATGGAAATCGACACCATGACGGCCGCCCAACTCAAGACGGAGCGCTCCAGCCTGGAAATCCTCCTTGCCCTCAACGACAAGGACAAGGAAATCCTCAAGGTGCTGAAAGAGGGAAAGCTGGACACCACCACTTTCGACTATAACGATTATTCCACGGGCGGATCGAGGTTCAACGCCAGCGGGAAGCTGCGCCGCGACGGGGCCGTCAAGGATTCCTGGCGCCTCCTCCCGCGCATGATCAGCGAATCCCAGAACCGGGAATTGATCGAGCGCTACCGCCTGGTGCGGCGCCGGTTGAAGCTGTTGCCCGACCCGCCGGAAAAGACGCCTGAACCGGCGGCGAAGTCCGACTCGGCGGCCAAGGCGGCGGTCGTGGTCCCCGCGGCTCCCGACTCGCTTTGGTCGGGATTCTACAAGGCGAACGGGGATACCTTGGCGGAGTCCCCGATGAAATTCCGGGAGCGCGCGGAATGCGAGGCGTGGGCGCAGGGCAAGTCCGAAGCATTCCGGAACAAGGCCTATGCGTTCGAGTATGAATGCCGGAAGTCGCCGGAGCGGGTGAAACGCAAATTATGGTGAAGGATTTCCCGAGTCCCGCCCGGATGGCCTGCCTTTCGATCCTTGGCGTGATCCTCGGCTGTTCCGGAGGGGGAAAAAACGCCGCGCCGGAACCACCGAAGTCAAAGGTCTTCACGCCGATTGATTCGCTCTTGTCCGCCGTGCTTCCCGTTCTGCTCACGGACGGCAACCTGAAGCATAGCTGGCCCACATGGCACGCCGACCGATACCCGAAATCGGAAATCATCCTCGGAATCTTCGACCGGTTCTACCTGCCCAGGCGATTGACCGGCGGAGATGCCGGATTGGATCGTCTCGATTCGATCCTGGTCGATTTGAAGAGGAAGGGCGTCCCGGAGGATCTGGTTTCCCGGTTCAGCCGGAACCAGGACACGACCACCCGTTTCGAGCCGGCCTTGAAGCTGGAGCATCGATGCGTTTTCATCACGGATTCGCTTACGCGCAAGCCTTCATTCCGGATCAGGAACCTTCCGCGGAAATACGTCAAAGCTTATCGGGAAATCGAGATCGGGAGACCCATTCCGGGTGAGGACGGCGCCAGCCTTCTCATCTATATGAGCGTCGATTCGGCGGGTTCGATCTATTACATGGTCCGCACGGGAACCGGTTGGAAAATCGGGACCCGTTCGGATTTTCCGGACTACTATTATATCTCGATTGATTGACGATAAAGGACTGGAGACGAATGGACTTTGAACGGAAGGAATTCCGCCCGGGATTGAGGATCGGATTGATCCTGATCGCCGTCGGCGCGGTCAATGGGCTTTTGGGTTTGTCGGCCGGGCTTTTCGAGAAGCTGGGAACGGATATGGCCGGATGGGCGGACAAGGCGGTCTTCGCCTTGATGATCGGTTTCGGCATCCTGCTCGCGCGCAAGAAGATCATCGTGGACAACGGCGCCATCCTGATCGTGGGCCTGGTCCCCAAAAAGCGGTTGGTCGATCTGCTGCTGACGGAAATCGAAGGCGTAACCTATGACAGCCGCAGGGGCAAGGCGGAGATAAAGGCCAAGGGAGAGTCCTACCTCGTGTCCATCGGGGAGAAATCGGCGACGAGGCGCGAATTGTTCCAGACTCTGAAGGAACGCGGCGTGCCAGTTACATAGGCATCTCGCTCCGGAGTTGCGAAGCAACTCCACGCTCGATGCATATTGATTTCCTAAGGCATCCCGCTCCGGGGTTTCGAAGCAACTCCACGCTCGATGCATATTGATTTCCTAAGGCACCTCGCTCCGGGGTTTCGAAGCAACTCCACGCTCAAGGCAGGAGGGATAATCGCGCAAAAAAAGCGGGCGCCGCGGGAGGCGCCCGCCTGGCGGCCTGGCGGCCGCCTCCGGGGAAGCAGGTGAGTGGGGGTTACCTGCTTCGGCCGATTCCGTCGATGGTGCGGGATCCGAGATGGAAGACCGGCATCGCCCCCATGCGGCCGCGGGGAAGGTCGCGCCCGGATTCCGCCGCCGCGCCCGCGCCATGGGGATAGCGTAGCATGGCGGGAACGGGCAATTCCTCGTAGACCAGTTGATCCAGCCTGCTGCCCAGATTGAGCGCGTACTGGTGCGATCGGTTGTCGTCGATCCAGTCTCGCGTTCCGTCCCCATAGATGAAGTGGAAATGCAGGTACGGGTTCATGCGGTAGGGACGCTTGATTCCGGCGATGGCGAAGGAGTAGAGGTAGACCCGGTCCGAATCGGCCGCCGGGGCCGCGCCCTTCCAGGTGGGAACCGGCGGGCCCGGCAGTACGCGGATATCCTGGGTGTTCAGGTAGTCGGTGGTATAGGAGATCTTCAGGCTCGATCCCGCCTGATACCCGCGGACCTCCACTTGGCCGGAGAAGACCGTGGTATCGGGGGTGAGCCCGGTATCCAAGGCCCACTTGGCGTTCTTGAAGAGCAGGTTCGCCTTGCCCAGCAGGGTGCCGCCGTTCATCGCGAGGCGGTAATTCTTCCCGCCGTTGTCGTCCCAATAGGTGGTCTTGCCCTCCACGTACATGAGCTTGAACTCAAGGTCCCGGGGCGGTTCGTTCTGGCCGTATCGCGGGGTGAATTCCTTCTTCAGCTCCCAGTATTCATTGTCGTCGTCGGCCTGGCGGACCCAGGAGCAGGGGAGGCTGTCCCAGGCGCTATCGTTCCTGGCCCAGAGGGAGACGCGCTTCTCGTAGGCGATGTTCCTGATCGACATGAGGAAATAGGTCGACTGGACGACATTGGTATCCCGGGCGGAAGCGGAGTCCAACCGAGCGGTGTCCAGCATGAGCATGGAAACGGCCCTGACCAATCGGATCTCCCCGGCGGCGCGCGGTTTCGCGACGAGGATGGCGGCGGCGATGAGGAGGAAGGCGAAGCGTTTGGGAGCGGAGGTGACCATAAGACCCTTTCACGGTTGGAACGGAATCGAAGGTATATCCCGCTCGCGCCGCGGACAACGGGATCGCTCCCTCGCGCGGAAGGAAGCGTGATCCGGTTGATCACGCTTCCTTCCGCGATCCCGGCGGGCAACCGCTTGCCGTGATGAGAGAAGAAAAACCGGAGTAGCGGGGCCCGGCCCCTACCGGCTCATTTCAGGGAGTTCCAACCCGCGGAATCGATGAGGACGGTATCCTTGCGGGTCCTCAGGTCCATCCACAGGATCTTGCGCGCGCCCGCCGCCGTGGCTTCGAACAGCATGCCGTCGACTCCGCCCAGGACCTTGGGAACGGGATTCTCCTCGTTCCGCGGCGTGGCCTGCGGCGCCGTGACCTTGTTCAAGGTCAGGGAATCCAGATGGAAGGCGTTGATGTCGCCCAGGTTCACCCCGGCGGAATAGTAGATGCGCTTGCCGTCCGCGGACCAGGAGAAACTGCGGACGCGGCTCTGCCGGGTGCCCGTCAGGAACGCCTTGGTGGTGAAATCGAAAATCCGCAATTCCCCGATGGGCGCCGTTCCAGCGGCTCGCTTCGCCGGGTCCTTCTTCGCCGGGGAAGGAGCGGCGAGGCTGTCCCCTTCCGTGAACGCGAGGAACGCGAGCCGATCCCCTTGCGGGTTGAACCGCGGCGAACCCGGGAAGAGCCTGTCCGACGCGATCGCGAGCGGGGACTCCAATTCCAGGTTCGTGATCCACAAGGTGCTCGCCTTGCCGTCCCATGCGTTCACGGCCAGGCGTTCGCCGGATTTGGTCGCATCGAATCCCATGACGGCCCCGAAGCGCCCCTTGGTCAGGTCGCGCACCTCGCGGCTCCAGGGATCGATGCGGTAGAGATCGCTCTTTCCGCCCGCCTCATAGACCGCGAGGACCGCGTTGTTGCGCAGGATCCAGCGCATGTCCCCCGCGCGGCCGCCCAGGCGGGTCAGGGTATCGAGGCGGTTGATGCCGGGTTCGAAGCCATAGACCTCGCGGGCTCCCGATCCGTCCTCGCCGGCGAAGGCGACGCGGTTCTTGCCATAGCCGAGGATGGGGCGCGAGCACAGCAGCCCCGGCGCGGGCACGAGGTAGTCGTTTCCGGTGCGGAGATCGCGGAGGAAAAGGTCGCCTCCCGCCGAGGGCTCCTTGGACCGGATATAGGCGATGACCTGGGCCTGGTAGTCGTCGTCGTATTCGTCCATGTTGAACGCGTTGGGATCCACCGTTACGGGCTCCAGGAATTTCTTCAACTGCGGATCTTCCGGGATGGAGCCGTCCAGGGGCACCAGGAAATGCCGGAAGGATGTCCGGTGGCCGTCCTTGTCGATGAGCAAGGTGAGTTCGCCCAAGTGCGTTCCGCCCCTGCCCGGCGAGCAGATCAGCGTCTTACCGGACTTCATGGGGCTGCCCAGGGCCTGGGATTCGCCGGAGAGGATGATCACGTCCAGGTCGAGGATCTTCCCCGCGATTTCATGCGCCTCTTTGAGGTTCCCGTGCAGGAGGAGGACCATGATCCGGCCGTTCTTCGGCTCTCCCGCCCGCCGCCGGACCGCTTCCTGGATGCCCTCCAGATCGACGGGGCCCACCGCGGCCCCTTCCGGCCATTTGGGCGACATGGCCCCGAGCACCAGCACTTCCGCGCCGTGCTTGAGTTTCAGGATCTTTTCCGTGAGGATGCCGGATCGGCCTCCGCCGATCGGGTCCTGGGAAGCGAGGAAGGGCAGGCGCGGATCCAAACGTTCCCCCAACCCGGATTCCCGCGGTCCCATATTGACCGCGTCATAGGGCATCTGGGCATAGGCGCCGAACACGTATTTGTCCTTGTCCGATCCGGATGCGGGACTGAGGAGGTTGCCCGCGTCCAGGGCCAGTACGTTCTCGTAGGCCCCTTTCAGCTCGATGAGCTTGGTCTTGCGGCGCGCCAGGCCGCCGACGGGACGGCCATCGCGCCACTCCGAGCTCAGCCTTCCGTCCGTATTCGCGGTATAGGCGATGGTGACGGCCAGGCCGTCCTCCCGGTCCAGCTCCAACTGGAGCTTTTGCGCCAGGGCCTGGGCCTTGAAGTTATAGGGGTTGGCGGCGATCGCGGCGCGCGCCAGGCCCAGGGCGGATTTGTACCTGCCTTGGTGGTATTTCCCAAGGGCCCGCTCCAACAGGATCTCGTCGCGATCGCGGAACTTGGACTTGCGGGAATAGTTGAGGGTGAAGGCGTGGTAGTCGCCGAGCGGGCCCAGGGATTTGTAGCCGTAGTCGAAGGTGAATCGGTCGTACTTGATCCCGAGTCCCGTGGACAGGCCGCTCCAGGCGCCCAGTTCCCTATCCTGGCTGGAGCCCTCGTATCCCGCCCTCACCATCAGGTATTTGATCAGGCGCCATTCCAGGCCGGCGTAGAAATGGGCGATGCCCTCGTTGCCCTGGACGGCGCCCACATGGGCGGACCAGCGGGAATCGAGCAGCGGCTTGCCGACCTCCACGCCGACGCCCAGGGGAAGGGGCTCCACGGGGGAATCCGAAGAGGCGTCGTACCGTATGCCGTGGGACAGATTGTTCAAGGTCAGGGCGATGCGCAGGTCCGAAACCAGGAGGAAGATCAGGCCCGCGTTCAAGGCGTAACCGGTGGCCTCGGCTTCGTCCACCTTGCTTCGTATGAGATCGAGGCGCCCGCCCGCGCTCACGCGATCCTCCCAGAGCGACTTCGCGTAGGACAGCCCCAAGGCGATGTCGTAGGCCGTGGGGTTGGCCGGGATCTCGTCGATATCGCGGGCGTCCTCGAAGCTGGTGGCCGCCAGGATATTCGCGGACCCGCCGAAGTTGCCGTAGGACGGCGTTGGCCATGTGAACGCCAGGTTCTCGTGGCGGAACTCGCCCAGGATCTCGGCGTGGGAAACGGAGTAGTAGTAGTCGGCCGCCAGCGCCAACAGGGCCGGATTGGCCTGGATCATCGAGGCTTCTTCGTCCGTGGTCAGGGAGGCGGCGCCCATGCCGATGCCGCGCGCGGAGGCCGGAAGCTTGAGGAAACCGAGCACGGGAACGCCGGCGCTCCCGCCTCCGAAGTCGATCAGTCCGGAGGGATTGAGTTCGGCCCCGTGGCATAGGCCGGAAAGCGCCGCGGCCAGCCCTAGGAGGATGCCTTTATGGAACATGGGAAACCATCCGGGAGGATCCGGTTCAATGCTTCCACAGATCCGGCAACTCGCGATCGGTCCATAGCTCCTTGGCCTTGTCCAGCCATCGGGTCACGTGGGCGGAATTGACGGCGGGATTGTCCTTGGCGGCCTTCTCCTGCTCGCTGCGCCACTTTTCCAGGACGCCGAGGTAATTCTGGCATTGGGTCTGGTCCTCGAGGCGCAGGAAGAGGGCGGCCAGGAGGTAGAGCAGCTGGTATTCCAGTTCCGGATTCTTCAGCTCGCTGTTGCGGAAGCTCTTCGCCAGGTAGTTCACGGCATCCTTCAGGAAGGGGGTATCGTCCCGTCCGGCGTCCCTGGTCAGCAGGGCGATCTTGAGGGAATACATGCCGGCCTTGTACCATGCGAGCGGCGTTTCCAGGGTCGCTTCGACCAGGGCCCGATGGATGGCCAGGCGGTAGCTGGAGATCCCCACGTCGGCGGAACGGGGATGGGCGAAATATTGGGTGAAGTCCGCCGCGGTGACGAGCTTCTTGCGCTCATCCACCCTTTTGCGGAGCTCTTCCAGGACGAAGGGGCTCAGCTGGGACTTGTTCTCGGCGCGGACCTGGACGGAAAAGGTGATGAAATCCTTCTTGTCGGGCGAGGCGAAAAGGCATGACGGGCATACCGTAACCGAGAAGAGACTGTAGTTGATCGTCCTGAACGGTTTTACGCCGGAGTAGCGCGGGACCAGGAAACGATCGGGGGCCGAGGCCAGGCTTTTGGCCTTGATCTCGTAACAGATTATGTCGGCCTGGCTGCAGATGGGGCACTTGACCTTGATCTGGTAGGTGGGATCGTCCTTCTCGCCGGTGGAGCCCCCCTGGCCGGATTTGAGTTGATCTTGTTTCAACTTGGTGATGTTGTTCATGTCCAGGCGGGGGCCGAAAACGCGCAGGTACTTTTCCACCAGCGCCTCGTCCTTGAGGAGCACTTCCAGCTTTTTTCGGACCAGCTTGTCGTCCAGACCCATATTCATTCCTTTTGATCGGGATCCCCGTCGGCCCTGGAATAGCTACGTTTCCCAGCAGCGCAGGTACCGCCCGAACATCCCGATCATTATCCCACGTGGCCACCCATAATTCAATTTTGTCAGAAGTTAGGCCCTTTTTAGGCAAGGGCCGGATCCGGGGATTTTACCCGAGGTTCTGCGCGAACTTCCGCGCGAGGTTTCCGCCCGTTTGGCGGCCCCATTCCTGGCTCAAGCCGCTTTCCCCGCTTTACTGGGCGGTTTCCAAGGCCCATCGCGCATGGATGCGGTCGTCCGCCGTCACGGATTCCGCTCCCCGCATCCCCTTGGTGGTGGTCGGCGCGCTGCGCGCGGGCGGATCCGGGAAGACGAGCGTGACCCTGGAACTGGCGCGGGAGCTGGCCCGGACGGGATTGCGGCCCGCCATCCTGTGCTATCGCCTGGGCCCAGGTCGGCCCGGAACCCATCCGGCCGCACCGGGTCCGGACGGATCGCCTCCGGCCGGGGACCCCATGGAAGTCGGGGCGGAGGATGAGTGGGCCTGGTCCTCGGAGGAAGCGGTCATGCTCCGGCGCGATTCCGGAATGCGCGTATTCGCGACCCGCGATCGGGCCCGGGCCTGGCGCCGCCTGCACCACCCGGATTTCCAGGCGGATGGCGCCTTCGACATCCTCATATCCGACGACGGTTTCCAGGATCCGCGCCTGGACGGCGCCCTGCGGATCCTGCTCTCGGCCCCGGGCGAACGTCCCGGCCTCTTCGACCTCCTGCCGGGCGGACCGTTCCGGGAAACCGCGTCGGCATCCCGCCGGGCCGATCTCCGCCTCGAGGGCCCGTACCCGTCCGGGGACGGTAAGGAGGTAACCGCGGAATTACCCCGTTACCCGTCCGGGGCGGTCCCTGCCGCGTTTCCCTTCCGACGCCGCCTGATCCTGCCTCCGGGGATCGATGGCGGCCGTCCCTGGATCGCATTCTGCGCCCTGGGGGACAACCGGCCTTTCCTCCGGGACCTGGAACGGGAAGGGGTCCGTCCGGTGGCCGTCATCCTCGGGCGGAACCATGCGGCCCCGCCCCTCGAAAAGCTCCAATCCGCCGCCGCCCGGCATCCCGGCGCCGGCATCCTCTGCACCCGGAAGGATTTCCTCAAGCTCGAGGCCGCCGGTCCCGAGGCGGCGCGCCTGCCCCTGTACCAGGTGGATCAGGCGGTGTCCCTTCCTCCGGAATTCCCGGCCGCGGTGATGTCCCGGCTCCTACCCTCCGGGAACGCATATTTGGTACATTACCCCGGATGAATACGGGACCTTCCACCGCCATGCCGGTCGCGATAGTCGGTTGCGGTTACTGGGGCCCCAACCTCATCCGCAATTTCTTCGCCTCGCCGCATTTCCGCGTGGCCGCGGTGGTGGATCGGGATCCGGCCCGGCTGGAACCCGTCCGCGCGAACTTCCCCTCCCTGCGAACGTCCACGGATTTCGCCGCCGCCTTGGCTCCGGAAATCGGGCTGGTGGTCCTGGCCACCCCTCCTGAAACCCATCATCCCCTGGGGCTCGCGGCCCTGAACGCGGGCAAGCATCTCCTGGTCGAGAAGCCCATGGCCCTGAGCTCCGCGCATTGCGGCGAGCTCAACGCCCTGGCCGCGAGAAAAGGCCTCAAGATCCTGGTCGACCATACCTTCCTCTTCAACCCCGCGGTGGAATACATCAAGTCCGCCATCGCGTCCGGGGACCTGGGCGAGTTGCGCTACCTGGATTCCACCCGCATCAACCTGGGCCTGTTCCAGGAGAAGATCAACGTGGTCTGGGATCTCGCGCCGCATGACTTCTCCATCGTCGATTACCTCCTGGACGAGAAGCCGGCTTCGGTGAGCGCCATCGGCGCGGGCCATCTCAACAAGGACGTGGAGAACCTTGCCTACGTGACCTTCAAATACCCAAGCGGAATGATCTGCCATTTCAACTTCAACTGGCTTTCGCCCGTGAAGGTGCGCAAGACCCTGCTGGGCGGCTCGAAGAAGATGATCCTGTTCGACGATACCGAGCCTACCGAGAAGCTGCGCATCTACGATCATGGGGTGGAGCGGAAGCCGGATCAGCTGAAATACTCCCTCATGGTCGATTACCGGACCGGGGACATCGTCATTCCCAAGCTGCCCCAGGTGGAGGCCCTCAGCCAGCTGGTGGAACACGCGCACAATGCCATCGCCGGCGCGCCCACCTTCATCGGCGGGGATTCCGGGGAACGCATCGTCCGCCTGGTGGAAGCGGCGCAGGAATCCATGGCGGCCGGCGGTTTGCCGGTGGCATTGGCCTGAGAAGCCGGAACGGCCAAGGGGGAACACGTGCGCATCGCAAAAATAGCCCAGTCCTTTTCCGCGTTGGCCCTCCTGGGCGCGACCCTGTCGCACGCCCTGGTGGGCGATTGGACCAGCTTCACCCATCTGGAGGAGATCAACGATCTGGAGACCGCCCGCGGCCGCCTTTTCGTGGCGACCGGGGGCGGCATCCGCACGGTCGAGCCGGACATGTCGGAGAAGGTCTACCGTAATACGGAAGGCCTCAGGGACGTGGGCGTCCGCGCCCTGGCTTCCGGTCCGGACGGCGAAGTCTACGCGGCTTCCCAGCTGGGTTACCTGTACCGTTACGCCCCCGGGACGGACGATTGGGAGATCCTCGGGACGTCCTACCGGGCCGCCGGCTGGAAGATGAACAAGCGCGCGATGGAGTACCGCTCCGGTTACCTGGTGCTGGGCAGCGAGAAGGGGTTGAGCTTCTTCAACGTGAAAAAGAAGATCGCCGACGCCAACGTTTCCAAGATGGGCGGGTCCAGCGGCCTCTCCGTGAACGGCATCCTGTTCGTCGGGGACACGCTCTTCGCGGGCACCAACAAGGGCATTTTCAAATCCGTCCTGCACCTGGACAGATTGATGACCGATCCCAAGATCAACATCTTCAACCCGGGCATCTGGTCCCTGGTGCCCGGCTCCGCCGGCGCCCTCTTCTACGATCCCACCGGGACCCCCGGAGATACGGCCTTCACCCGGGATTCGGCCAAGGTGGCGGCGGATATCATCGGATCCGCGCCGGATGATTTCGACAACGTGCTGCTCGCGCATGGGTTCCTCAAGTACGGCCCCGGAGGCATCACGAGCGAATACAGCGGAGGGGCCTACGGCAAGGCGCGGGCAAGCAAGTTCGGGAAAATCCTGGTGGACGGGGAAGTCCACCCCAATCCGTTCCACATGGAGGTCCTCGCTTCCTACCGAGGCGTCTGGTATATGGGTTCCCAAAGCCAGATGTGCCGGTTCTATTCCGGCAATGGCGGTCCGGACGGCTTCGACCTGGTGATAAACCGGGAAAGCCTTCCCCTGGGCGAGTTCACGTCCATCCGGGCCAACAGGAACGGCGTCTTCAGTTGGGGCAATCCGAATGTCTACACCCTGGATGGCCGGACCTGGAAAACCGCCGCCACCTTGTCGATCGGCTATGATGCGGCGGAGGCGGAGCGCCGCGGCCTCCATACCCTTTCGGTCACCGGCAAGAGCGCTTTCTTCGTAGGATCGTGGGGATCCGGTTTCCACGCATGGATAAACGGGGAGGAAAAGGTGTTCGATGCGAAAACCTCCTGTATCCCATCCGCCGTGGAAGCGGATCCGAATTATCCCGCCCTCATGTCCCAAGCGATCTATAAGGATAAAGGAATCTGGATCGGGATATTCCTGGATAAAAAGAAGTATCGCATCGGCTATTATGACCTGGCGAAGGGGACCACCACGTGCTTCGAGCCGAACACCAATGAAGAAGAGCCCAAGGACCTCCAGATCGTAGGAGACACCCTGGTCGTGGTTACGGAAAGGGGGGTCGATGCGTTCGCGATCGAGGACGGGGGCTCCTCGGTAGCCCTCAACCCCGTCAACCGATTGGCCGGACTGGAAACGTCCGGAAAAACCCCGCTCGTCGGCAAGATGGATCGACGGGGGAATTTCTGGGTGACGACCGAGGGATCCGACCTTCTCTATATTCCATCCGTGGCATTCAAGGCGGAAACCATCCAATCCCTCAAGGCGCTTGAGGGCTTCTCCGGTACAAGCTGCTTCAGCCTGGATATCGATCCCCAAGGCCACCTATGGGCCGGATGCAGGGAAGGCGGAGTGCTCACGATAACCCCGGGCAGGGACAGCCTCTCGCATGCCTTTTCGAAATTAGGCCTGAACGATGGATTGTTGTCGGAATCCATCTATCATCTTGACGTGAATCAGGACAACGGGGACGTTTGGGTGGCTACGGAGAAAGGGGTGTCCCGGTTCGAGAGCGCCTCCCGGCCGGACAGGACCGACCTTTCCGGCATCAAGGTCTTTCCCAATCCCTTCCTGGCGAAGCACGAAAAGGTGGTTTTCGACAAGTTGACCCCGGGCAGCGAAATCCAGGTGCTCACCCAATCGGGATCCGTGGTCTACCATGCCAGGTTGGCCGCGGGGTCAGGGGATCAGATCCAATGGAACGGCCGCAACCAGGCGGGCGAGCGCGTGAGGGAAGGCGTTTACTTCTACGTGGTGCGCTCATCGAAGGAAAGCAAGAACGGGAAGCTCATCATCGCTCGATGATGAGCCCTCATCGCGGCGCGATGAGCCCTAATCGTCGCTCGATAGGCTCAGGCCCCCGGCCCGGCAGCCCCGCGGCGGGGCGGAGCCTGGCGGTAACCGCGGGCATAGCAATTGAAGATCACGTAGCGGTAGACCGGGAAGGGCCACGGCCACCCCTTGATCGACGTGACCAGGAACCGCATCAGCGAGAAGACGGGGCCGTTCAGGAACAGCAGGGACCAGGGGGCGCGCGCGAAGCCGAGCTTGAACTGCCGTTCCGCTTCCGGATGGTCCCCGATCAGGACCGGAAGGTTCACCCGGCCGAAATGGAACAAACGGGCGAAATAGGCTTCCACCCCCGTAACCGAGGGGTGACGCACCTCCGCCTCCCCGCGGTAGCGCATGGGAACGCCCATGCGGCCGAGCCTATAGGCCATGTCCGTATCCTCGCCGCCCCAGCCGAGCAGATCCGTGCGGAACCCCCCGGTCCCGAGGAAGAGCGCCTTGGACATGCGGAAGTTCTGGGAGATGAAATAGGCGGCCGGGATATCCCGCTTCACGCGGAGCTTGCCGATGCCGGAACCCTTGGCCAGGTAACGGCTGAACCCGCATTTGGGATGGCTCTCGTAGGAGACCTTGCCCATCCAGGCCACGGATGGATCGAGCCCTTCCCAGGCCCGGAAGAAGCCGGGAAGGACCTTGCAGTCCCCGTCCAGGAAGACCAGCATGTCCGCCAGCGCCTCCCGGGCCAGGAGGTTGCGGATGGCGCCCCTGCCCAGGTTCGCCTCCGGACGTATCAGCCGGAACGGGAAGATGGCGGCGAGCTGGCGCAGGCGCTCGTAGGTGCCGTCGTCGGAACAGTCGTCGGCGAAGCACACTTCCCAATCCGGGTTGCCGGCCAGGTCCGTGAACACCGAGCGCACCACCTCGTCGATGCGGCCGGCCTCGTTCCGCACCGGTAGGAGAAGACTATATTTTGGCGTATGCATGCGGTTGGCGATGAAGGAGCGGGATCAGCTTATGGCCGATAAGGCGAATATGGCGGGCGGGACGGACGGCGCGGACGCCGGATCGGGCTCAAGCAAGAAGAACATCGTGGATGTGAAACTGGGAAGGGACGTGCGCATCGGCGACTTCGTGAACCTGTACGGCTGCGAGATCGGCGATGAAAGCATGGTCGGCCCCTTCGTGGAAATCCAGCGCGGCGCCGTGATCGGCCGCCGGTGTAAGATACAAAGCCACTCCTTCATTTGCACCGGAGTCTCCCTGGGGGACGACGTGTTCATAGGCCACGGAGTGGTGTTCAGCAACGATAAACACCCAAGGTCCTCCAAGGACGGCAAGCTGATACGGTCCCAGGACGATTGGACCTTGCTGGAGACCAAGGTGGGCGAAGGCGCGTCCATCGGCAACAACGCCACCATCCTGCCCGGCATCGAGATCGGCGCCGGCGCCGTGATCGGGGCGGGAGCCGTGGTGGTGAAATCCGTTCCTCCGGGGAAGACCGTCCTCGGCCCGGCGATGCGGTTCAAATGAAGGCCGTGAAACCGGCGAAAGGGACGGCGGCCAAGGCGCCGGCGGCACAAGTGCCGGCGGCACAGGTGCCGTTCCAGGATCTCTATCCCGCGAACCGCCTGGTGGAAAAGGAATTCCTCGCCCAGGCCGCGGAGCTGTACCGCGAGAGCGCCTTCAGCGGCGGCCCCTACGTGCATTCCTTCGAAAAGGCCTTCGCCGGCTACCTGGGAGCGCGCCATTGCCTGGGCCTCAACAGCGGCACGTCGGCGGTACACCTGGCCCTGGCGGCCCTGGACATCGGACCCGGGGACGAAGTCATCGTGCCCGCCTTCACCTTCGTGGGCAGCGCCTGGGGCATCCTCTACTGCGGCGCCACGCCCGTCTTCGCGGACGTGGATCCCGATACCGCCTGCATCGACGCCAATTCCCTGGCCGGCGCCATCACCCCGCGCACCAAGGCCGTCATCGTCGTGCATCTGTTCGGCCGTCCCGCCGACATGGACCTCATCCAGGCCGTGCTGGATGCCCACCACGGTAAACGAGGCCAGCGCATCGCCCTCATCGAGGACGCGGCCCAGGCGCATGGCGCGCTCTGGGACGGCAAGGCCGTGGGCACCTTGGGGGATGCGGGCTGTTTTTCCTTCTACCCCAGCAAGAACCTGGGCGCGGCCGGCGAGGCCGGAGCCGTCATCACGAAAAGCGCGGCCATGGCGGAGAAGATCGAACGCTTGCGCAACCATGGGCAGAAGGTGCGCTATCGCCATGACCTGCTGGGTTTCAATTACCGCATGGACGGGCTGCAGGGGCTTTTCCTGGAGAAGAAGCTGGCCTTCCTGGATCGCATGAACGCGGAGCGATCCCTGCTGGCCACGGCATACCTGGAAGGCCTTTACAGCGCCGAGGCCGTCCCCCTTGGCGGCGGCGAAGGTTCGGTCTGGCACCTTTTCGTCTGCAGGGTGAAGCGGCGCAAGGCCTTCCTCGCCCACCTGGACAAGCACGGCATCGGTTACGGGATCCATTATCCGGTCACCCTGCCGGAGCTTCCGCCTTTCCGCGACGCGGAAGCCGGAACATCGAAGCCGGGGACGGCTTCCGCATCGCGGAAAGGAAAGGGTTCCAAACCCGGGGCGGGTTCGAAGGCCCGGTCCGGGTCCGCCCAGCCGCATGCCCTGGAGCTCTCGCGTTCGGTGGTGAGCCTGCCCTTGTTCTACGGGATGAAGATGGAACAGGTCGAGCGCGTGGTCGACGTCGTGAACGCGTTCGGGTAACCTCAGCGATACAGGGAGAGGTAGCGGGCCTCTTCCGCCTCCCAGCACAATTCCGCCTGCGCCTTCGGCAGGTTGCGCAGGAACCCGTCCCGCAATCCCGGCTCTTCGCGAAGGCGGCGCAGCGCCTCGGCCAGGGTATCGGGCCGGTAAGGCGCCAGGCAGATCCCCACCCCGTAGCCGTCGACCACCTTGCGGATCTCAGGCAGGTCCGTCGTGATCACGGGAATGCCCGCCTGCAGGTATTCGAAAAGCTTGCCCGGCAGGGAATGGAGGTAGCTCGCCGAAAGCGCCTGGAACGGCGCCAGGCCGGCGAAGGCGCCGCGCGTCAGGGCGAGCAGATCGCGGAAATCCACTTCCCCCAGGAAATGCACCCGATCCGGGCACCCGGATGCGGCCGCCAGGGCGCGCAGGGGTTCGCGCAGGGGACCGCCTCCGGCTATGGCCAGGTGGATCCCGGGAACGGCGGCGAGCGCCTGGACGGCGGTCTCCAGGCCGCGTCCCTCCTGGAGCATGCCTTGGTAGATGAGGACGGGAACGTCGGGCTTCAGGCCGCAGCGGGCATGCAGGGCGCCGGTTTCCGCGGCATGGTCCGCGGTTCCGGACGCCGCTCCGGAAGGCCCGGAAGAACGCTCGGGCACGTTTCGCACCGTGATCACGGGCATGCGGAAATCCGCCCGCAGGTGTTCCGCGATGCCGTCGCAGACCGTTGCCGCGGCGGAGGCGCCGGATACGCCCCACGATTCCAGGGCCCGCCAGATGCGGCGCTTGAAGGGCTTGGCCCTCAAGCTGGGGAGCTCGGAGAAATACTCCATGGAGAAATACGCGATCCGGGCCCGTGTCCCTTTCCCCTGGGCGCCGCCCGCGCCGAAAGCGCCATCGACGCGATTGAAAAGGGAAGCGAAACGCGCGGGCACCAGGGCATAGGGATCGATGGCCTCGATATTCTCCGGACGCATGCGCCGCAACCGGGAAAAGAAGGCCGCCATCAGCTTGAGGAAGAAGGGGGTCCCGCCGTTCCCGAATGGAAGTACCACTCGCTCGGCCTCCACGCCGGGGAATGCGTAGAGAGGTTCGTTCCCGTCCTTCTCCCAGTACAACAGGCGGACCCGGGCGAAAACCTTTTTCAGACTCTTGAGATGCCGCGCGACATGGGGGTAATACCGCGGGGACTGCGCGACCACAAGGGTGATTTCGCCCCTGCCGGCTTCAGCTTTTTGGGTGGTTTGCCGCAATCGTTCCCTTGCGCCGGGCTCCCGCCGGCAATGGCCCAAACTATGATTGTCCCGGCGGAATGTCAACGAAGGGAACTTGCTATATTCCCCAGGGCACGGAAGCGATGATGGAACAACCAATCGGCACTCCGCCCCGTCCGCATCCGCGCCTTGCCCCCCTCCGCTTCCGCGGCAACCGTTCCAACCCCAACCATCCCGCCGTCCTGCATCTGCTGCGCAACTATGCGGCCCATCTCGGGACCACGCTCACGGAACGGGACGGCGAGGCGGACGAAATCGACATCGATTGGGATGGTCCCGCCGCGCGCCCGACCGGGGCATGCCTCGTGCTTCCCGGCCGCCCCTCGGCGGAAGCGGAAACCCTGTTCGCGTGGACGCGGGAAGGTTTTCCCGTGCCCTCCGCGCCCGTACCGGACCAGCGCGCCGCGTCCCCTGACGTGAATCGAGCGCCAGGGGAAATCCTCGACGTCTGTTACGGCCGCATGCTATCGCGTTCCGGGGAGACGGTGCGCTCGGATTGGGATCTCCTCTCCTTCTGCGCCGATATCCTTTTCAAGCGCGCGGATTCCCTGCCCGCCTATCGCGAAGCCTCCAGGGAGGCCCGCTTCCGGGATCTTCCCGACGCGGCCTTGGGGCTGGACAAGGAACCCTGGGTGGACCGCTGGATGTTCCGCCTGCTCTCGATGCTGCCGCGCTTCCGGGCCGCCGTCGACGCCTTGCCGTCCCGCGCCCGGATCTGGCTCACCCATGACCTGGACAATCTCTCCAAATGGCGCGTGCGATCCGTCGCGGGACAGCTGGCGCGGACCCCATTGCAATTGGCCTCGGGGCGCTTCGCCTTGGCGGGCCGCAATTACCGGGAGATGCTGGCGCGCGCCTTCACGGGACGCGATCCCTACGACTGCATGGACCGGATCCATGCCCTGGAGGGCAAGCGCAAATCAGCGAGCTTCTTCCTGGCGAACGGGCGCGATCACCTGTTCCACCGTTACGACCTGTCACGCCCCCGTTACCGGCGCGTGCTGGAGGATTGCCGGAAGGCGGGCAAGGACCTCGGGCTCCACGGACAGGTCCATTTCATCTCGGACGCGGCGGGCATCAAGGCCGAGGTGGACAGGATTTCCGGCCTGGCGTCCGCGCCCGTGAGGCTCAACCGCCAGCACTACCTGCGCTGGGACGCGGGGAAGACCTTCGCGGGCCTGGAGGCGGCGGGCGTCCGGGTCGATTCCACCTTGGGGTACAACGATACCCCGGGCTTCCGCGCGGGCACGGCCTGGCCTTACCTCTGGTTCGATTGCGCCGCGGATCGGCCCACCCCGCTGCTGGAGGTTCCGCTCATCCTGGCGGAATTCCAGATCTACGATCCCTTGCGTTTCGACGGGGAGGCCGTGCGCAAGGCGATGCGGGCCTGCATGGAGGCGGCCTGCCGGCAAGGCGGGGTCTTCACCGTGCTCTTCCACAACCAATACTTCCACGAGGCCGAATTCCCCGGGCACTCCGCGGTCTATCGCGATCTCATCGCCTGGGCGGACGGCCTGGGCCTGGCGGATTTCGATCCGCTGGCCGCGCAGGAGGAGCAAGCCGCCTTGGTCGCCGGCGGGAATGCGGGGCGCGATGCCGGGCGCTGAAACGCCGCGCGGCCGCATCGCGGCGGCAGGGACCCCGCCCGGTCCTTTGGAGTCCCTGGTCCCGGCGCGGCCCACCGCCCTGGTCTTCACCTCCCTGGCCGCGGGCCAGATCCTCAACTTCGCCGCCCTGTCCCTGTTCTCGGCCTGGCTGGGCCTGGAAACCTTCGGCAGGTACGGCATCTGCCTCCTCGATTTCACCGTCTTTTCCAACCTGGCCAATTTCGCCCTGCCCGCCGCGTCCGTCGCCCTGGCCGTCCGGGGCGGGTTCAAGGACGGCGCCTTCTCCCTGGCCATGGGCACGCGCTGGTGGACCTCCCTGGCCGCCCTCGCCCTCTACCTCCTGTTCGAGGTAACCTTCCGGGAACGCGACATGGCCGTTACCGCCCTGGCCCTGGCCCCGGCCGTTCTCTTCAATCCCGCCCAGCTGGAATGGTGGTTCGTGGCCCGCCGATCCTGGCGCGATCTCATCGTCCACCGCTGCCTGGGAGGCGCGGTCACCCTTCTCATGGCCCTGGCCCTGGTGCGCCGCTGGCCGGTGCTGCCCGCGGCCGCCGCGGCCTACAGCGCCGGAGCGATGGCCGCCGCAACGTATCTGATCCTGAGGGCCACCGCCGGCGGCAAAGGCCTGCGCCTGCCCTGGCCCCGCCCGGGCGTGCCGCGCATGCGTTGGCTTTGGTGGAAGTCCCTGCCGCTCGCGCTTACGGGGGCCTGCGATTTCCTCTTCCTTCCCTTGGGCTTCTACGCCTTCCGCGTGGCCGCCGGGGAAGGACCTTTGCTGGGGGCGTACGGCGCGGCCTACCGTGTGGTGTTCGCCGCGTCCCTGTTCGCGTCCTCCCTGTTCATGGTATTGCTGCCCCGATTCTCCGCCCGCACCACCGTGCAGGGAAGGACGGATCTGGACGCCTCCCTGCGAGGAGCCTTCGACGGCATGGCCCTGACCCTGGCCTTGCCCATGCTGGCCATTCCCTTCCTGGCTCGCCCGCTCTTGTCCCTGCTCTTTCCCAGGGCCGGTTGGGATGCCGCCTCCCTGGGCTATGCCGCCTGGGCGCTCTCCACCATGGCGCTATCGAATTACCTCCACCTCCTGCGCATGCCGCCCCTGACCAAGGCCCTGGCCACGGGTTCCTCCTGGACCTATTGCGGCCGCTTTTTCCTTGCCGGGGCCGTGAACGCGGCCGCGGTGGGCACGGCGGTTCTGCTGGGCCAATGGCGCTGGCTTCCGGTCTGGGCCTTGGCGGCGGATCTGGTGTTCACCGGATGGTGGCTGGCCACCTTGCACGTCGCCGCGCGGCCCGGGATGTGGGGACGGCTCGCGGCCCTGGCCGCCTGGTCCGCGTTTTACCTGGCCTGGGTCAGGTACTGGGTCTGAAAACCGGTAAAAATCATACATTATGGGGATTCCGAACCGGAAACCGGATCGGCAGGAAGAACGGATAATGTCAGGTAGGACCCCGGCATCGGCAGCGCGCGGCCGCAAGGAACAGGCCCAGGGTCGGGGTCCCGGCCTCGCCATGCCCGTAAACGGGGCGTCCCCGCCTCTCCCGCGCCCCGCCTGGTTCCACTTCGCCGCGGTCCTGGTCCTGTGGCTCGCCGCCGTGGCCTGGTACGGGCATGCGCAAAAGCCGGTGAGCCAGAACGGCGGGCTCGGTTGGGACGGGGCCAAGTACGAGCACATGTACCGCCAGGCCCAGGCCGGCGAACGCCTGGCGGAGGAAAAGCCTTACGTATTCCGCGTCGCCACGCCATGGCTGGCCGCCCATCTCGGAATGCATGAAGCGCGTACGGCCTTCCATATCGTCAACCTCGTCTCGGTCCTGATCACCGGATGCCTGATGCTTTGGATCATGGCGGCCCTGGGCGCGCGTCCGGGCGTTTCCCTGTTCCTGATCGGGACCTTTTTCCTGCAATGGCACGCGCCCCTGCGCCAGCAGTTCTACGATTCCTTCGGCGTGGACGCGGCCTCGCAACCCTTCACCTGCCTGATCTTCCTCGCCCATATCGCCATCCGGAACCGGGGCCGGAGGCTGGCCGCCCTATCGCTCGCCGCCTTCGCCGGGGTTTTCTTCCGGGAATCCGTGATCTTCGCCGCCGGGGCGGTATGGTTGGCGGAGCTCGCGGCAGCCATGGCCGAAGCGGGCGATCTCGGCGCGGCCCGCGGCCAGGGCGGATCCGGCGACCGCGACGGATTCCCGACCCGTCTGATCGGGGTCCTCGCGCGGGAGCGATCCCTATGGGCGGCGGCCATCCCGATGGGAGCGGGGCTGGCGGGCATCGCCATCACCCATCTGCTCGCGGACGGCAGCGGCCCCTACAGCTTCCTGGTCACCATCCTCTACTACCTCTACCACAAGCCCATGATGGTGCTCGTCCATGCCTTCTATAACGGATACGGGACGGCCCTCATCCCCGTCCTGGTCTTCCGGCGGCGCGCCTGGGCCTTCATCAAGGAACGGCCCATCCTCGCCGTTTATCCCTTGATCACCTTCGCCCTGGGGTGGACCGCGGGGGGCGATACCACGCGCATCAACTATTGGGGCTGCCTGGCCCTTTTGCCATTGATGGCTTTGGTGCTTTCCGATCTCAAGCTCGCGACCTTCGGCATCGGGGGATTCCTGCTGCTGGAAGCCGTCACCACCCGCATGTTCTTCCCCATCCCGGATTATCCGGGGTCGGAAGCCTGGCGGTTCCCCATCCTGACCGGTTGGGGCTCGGACCTTCCGGTCTTCGATCTCTGGTCGGAACTGGCCAACCCGCGCGTGCTCATGATCAGCCTGTTCCAGTACCTGGCCCTGACGGCGATCGCCTTCTTCTGGATCCACCGCGTGGGCGCCGGGAAATACCTCCGGGACGGGGCGGGTCGGGCATGAGCGGACCGGGAATCGGAGGATCGGCAACGGACGGAACCGGCCTGGAAATCACCCTCACGGAAACCTTCGATCACCTCCCCGCCGACGGGACCGTGTTCGGATCCCCTGCCTGGCTCGCGGCCACGCGCGAGGCCCTGCCCTTCGAATTGAAGGTGCTGGAGGCGCGCAAGGCCGGGAAACTCCTATGCTACCTCCCCCTGCAGTTCATCCGCCGCGGCGGCATGACCAAGGCCTTCACGCCCGTCCTCACCTATTACGGCGGCCCCTATTTCCTGATGCCTCCGGATCTGCGGTTCCATGAGGCCGCCAAGATCCGCTACGATGCGCTGGCCGGGATCCTGGCCTGGCTGGGCCGGCGCTACCATTACGTGCAGCTTACCCCGGACGCCGCGGACGTGCGCGCGGGCCTGGACGCGGGCTGGGAGTGCCGCCCCAAGGCGACGGTGCTGAACCGGTTGCGATCGGACTCCAGCCTGGATTTGGGCGGGGACTCCATGCGCAACGTGCGCAAGGCGGAAAAGGCGGGGCTTACCATGGGCCCGGGCCGGGATGAGGGCGCCTTCGGCCGCGCCTTCGCGCGCACGTTCGAACGCAAGGGCCTGGGCATGCCCTGGCGGCCGGAATGGGCCGTGGCCTTGCGCCGCGGTCTGACCGCGGCCGGATTGCTCGAGAACCGTTCGGTCCTCTCCCCGGAAGGCAAGGAGATCGCCTTCGCCAGCGTGGCCCTGGACCGGCCGCGCGAACGCGCCGTGCTCTGGTATTCCTGTTCCCTCGAGGAAGCGGACCGCACCGGAGCCATGCATTTCCTCATGTACCGCCTGCTGGAAGCCTACCGCGCCGATTTCGAGGTCTTCGACCTGTGCGGCGCCGACCACCGCGGCCTGTCCGAGTTCAAGGAGAAGTTCGCCCAGGAGATCGAGATCCGCCACTCTTTCGAGAAATACCGGGGACCGGTCACCCGGGCCGTCATGAGCGCCTTCACCCTAGCGCGATCCAAAGGAAGCCATGGCCGATAAGACCCTGTCCAGCGATTATTCGGAGTATTACGAGAAGGCCGCCGTCTTCCCCCAGCAATTGGATCGGGAGGAATTGCGCCGCTTCGAGTCCATGCTCCCCCAGGGCGGCGCCCTGGACGTGCTCGATCTCGGTTGCGCGGAAGGCCGCCTGGCCGTGGGTCTCGCCAAGGCGGGGCATAAGGTGAGCGTGGGGGACATCGCTCCATCCCAGCTGCGATTCGCCGAGGCCGAGGCGGCCAAGGCGGGCGTGAAGCTGCACGGCTCCTATCTCGCGGACATCGAGGCCGGCATCGACGCCTTCGGAGGAAAGCGCTTCGACGCGGTGTTCTTCATGGACGTCATCGAGCATCTCAAGAATCCCGTGGTCGGGCTGGAGCACCTGCGCGCCCTGCTCAAGGAGGACGGCGTCCTGATCCTGCACACGCCCAACGGGAGCACGCCCCATCGTTTCCTCTGGCACCTGGTCCGCCGCGGCCCGGACATGGACTACTGGAATCCCGCGAAGCTGCAGGACTTCCATTTCCAGACCTACGATTACCTCACCCTCGAGAAGACCCTCAACTTCATCGGGCTCAAGATCGCGGAAGTGGTGCCCACGCGCATCACCCTGCCCCGCCTCTTCTCCTCGCGGCTGCTGGCGCGCTGGTTCCCGCTGCTCTCGGACACCCTGCTGGTCAAGTGCCGCAAGGTGGCGCCCATCGACCTGGACTCCCACATCGAATACTGGAAGCGCACGCGCCCCGTGCACGGGAACCCGTCATGACCCGGAAACTCATCAGCTTCATGCTCCGCCGCTCGGGCCTTCTCGGCATGTCCGACGCGGTCAAATACCGCGTGCAAGGCCTGCGCATGCGCGGCAGCAACCGCGCGTTCATCCGCGAGCATCCGGGCGTGGACCTGCCTCCGCCCTACCTGGTCTACGAATCCTACGCCCTGGACTTCCGCAATTATTGGCATGACGGCCTGGATACCGCGCGCTTCGTGCTCGCCAGCCTGGGCCGCCACAAGCGCATGGAAAGCGTTTCCCTCCTGGATTGGGGCTGCGGTCCCGCCCGGGTGGTGCGCCACATGCCGGAGCTCCTGGAGGGCAGGGAATGCAAGGTATCCGGGTCGGACTACAATCCCCGGTCCGTGGCCTGGTGCCAGGCCCACGTGAAAGGGGTCGCGTTCTCGCTCAATGGAAGCAACCCTCCCCTGGCCCACCCCGACGCGTCCTTCGACGCAATCTACGGCATATCCGTATTGACCCATCTCTCGCCCGACCAGCATGCGCAATGGGCCAAGGAGCTCCATCGCGTCCTGCGCCCGGGAGGGGTCCTGTTCCTGTCCACCCATGGCCGCTCGACCCGGTCCAACCTGATGCCGTGGGAGCGGAAGGAATTCGATGCGGGCGAACTGGTGGCCCGCGGCAACGCCAAGGAAGGCCATCGGACCTATACCAGTTTCCAGCCTCCCGCCTTCATGGAAAAGCTCGCCGCCGGGGCCGGATTGCGGGTTCTTGAGCATCGGGAAGGCGGCCCGGCGCCGGCGGAATTCACCCAAGACGTTTGGATCCTGGGAAAACCGGCCGCTTAAGCGGGGCGGGATGCGGGGCAACCCATAGTGTACCGGTTTTTGAGGAATTACGTCATGCAGGTGAGGATGGAAATCCGTAGATTCCGGAACGCCGGCCCGCCTCCGGCGGGAGTCATGGGGTTGCGCGCTATCGCTTTCATCGCCGTGGGAATCGTATCCGGCTGCGTATTCGAAACCCAGCACAAGGGACCGGACATCCTATTCATGGGAAACAGCATCACCCTCAACGCGCCCGCGCCCGCCTTCCATTGGACGGGGAATTGGGGCATGGCGGCCACCGCCCCGGATTCGGATTACGTGCATCAGACGGTGCGCATCCTGAAGGAAAAGGGCATGGAAGCGGTGGGTACGGTCGCCGCGCGAAGGTGCCCGGATTGCGACGGCGCCCTCGATGAGCAGATCCACAATATGGACCAGGTGCGCGAAATGCGCCCGCGCTTCGTGGTGGTTCAACTGTCCGAGCATAGCGGGGACGTGGAACTCCGCAGCGGGAAGATGACCGCCCAATACCGGATGCTCCTCCAAGGCCTCAAGGACGCCGGCGTCCCGCATGCCTACTGCGTGAGCGCTTGGGGCGAGAAGAGCGCGGACCAGCCCCATGCGGAGGCGATCAACCAGGCCCTCAAGGAGTTCCCCGCCTACGAATTCGTCGATATCACGGCCGTGGCCGCGGATACCCTCAACTACGGCGACTCCACCCTGTTCAAGGATCCGGCCGTGCAATGGCATCCCGGGAACCGCGGCATGCGCAAGATCGCCGAGGCCGTCGCGGACGCCATCTGGGCGGACAGGTAACCGGCACATGACCCTCGCCGCCTTCCCCTCCGCCTTCGCGCGCGCCTTCCGGTCCCTGTCCCGGGGCCTTTCCGGAACCTTATCCAGGGGCATCGCGAAGACGGCCCTGACGGCCGCCTGCCTGGCCGCCTCGTCCTCCGCGGCGCCGGATCTGACCGGTCCCGAGGCTCGGGCCTTCCTGGGCGGGCGAACGGGCAAGATCGCCTACCTGAAGAACCAGCTCAAGCAGATCCATTTCATCGACTTCTCGGACAGCGTGCTCATCGAGAAGAAGGTCTCGGACGACGCCTATTGCTGGAGCCCCATGATCAGCCCGGACGGAAAGCGCATCGTCTACGAGTCCCAGGCGTCCATCTATATCCGGGTCCTGGAGGAGAACTCCAAGGATCGCTTCCTCATCTATTCCGGGATCCCGACCAACGGACAGTCCCTGGAGCCGCACTGGTGGGTCAATCCCAAGACCGGCGAGGAATACATCCTCTTCTGCACGGGCAACGTCGCCGACGTGGAATGGCCCCCCAAGAGCGGCCAGACCTACATGCAGAAGATCGTCGCCAACCAGCCCAGCGGGCCCCTGCTCACCCTGCTTCCGTTCATGATGGCCAGCGGCCGATCCAAGAACGGCCTGTGGGGCGCCACCTCGCACCATTCCACGGGCATGTACAAGCTCTACGCGGACAAGGTGGAGAATGCCTTCTTCGGCAGCACCAACTGGCAGGACAGCGGCGGCTGGGGCGCCTGCAACGGATCCATCAGCCCTTCCAAGGACCCCTTGCGCCAGAACCGCATGATGCATCTGAACTCCTCCCTGGCCACGGCCGGCGGGGAGAATTTCGAGAACCACAAGGCGATCATCATCCGCACCTACGCGGACAAGGGCGTGGCCTCGCCCCTTTGGGTGATGGGGATCCCCGGCGTGCATTGCAACAACGACAGCAGCGGCAACCTGTTCTGGGATCATTCAGAATGGTCCACGGACGAGGATTATTTCACCGCCGTGGGATCCAAGGTCATCGAGAACTGGACGGAAGCCGATCTCTACATGGGCCGCATCAACCTGGCGGGGGAGAGCCAGATCCGCCGCGTCCTCAAGGGCGGCGGCCTCAACCATTATCCCCATCTCTGGATCAAGGATGGGGTGCTCCCCGCCAAGATCAACCTGGGACGCAGCGCCCTTTCCTTCGTCTCTTTGAAAAAGGACACGGCCAATCCCGCTCCGGACACCTTGGCGGTTTCCAATGGCGGGGACGGGACCCTGCCTGCGCTCACCATCGGCGTCCTCCCCTCCTGGCTCAAGGTTTCCGTCCTAGCCAACGGCGGCAATGCGCCCAAGCTGGTAAACCGCGTGGATCGCGCCGGCCTGGCCCTCGGGGAGTATTCCGCCACCGTGAAGGTCTCCTTCGGCCAGGGGGCCGACAGCGCCTCCTATCTCGTCAAGTTCAAATACGCCGACCCCGTCCTCACTTCCCTGCGCGCCTCGCCGATGAACCCGGTCCTGCGCTCCGGGGATACCGTGCGCTTCCAGGCCGTGGCCCTGGACCAGACCGGCGCGCCCCTGGCCCCGCAGCCCGCCATATCCTGGGAAGCCCTGGACGCCCTCCCCATCTCGGCCGGGGGCCTGGTCACCGGCGATTCCTCCCATTGGAGCCGCTACGCCTTCCGGGCTTCCGCCGGAGCCGTGGCTTGCACCACCCATGTGCAGATCGCGCGCTTCCTGGTGCGCGTGGACGCCGGGGCCGCCAAGGACAGCGTGCCCGCGGGATGGATATCCGATGCGGTTCTGGACGCCTCGCCCGACGCTTCTCCCGCCGTGAAAGGCGCGCGGGAAGCCGCCGCGGCCGCCCTGAAGGTGGACCTGCGGACCGCCGCGGATTCGGCTCCCAGCCAGGTCTACCGCACCATACGCCGGCCCTCCGGCGCTTATGCCTTCGACAGCCTCCCCAACGGCCGTTACGCGGTGCGCCTGCACTTCGTGAGCGCCTTCCCGCCCGCATCCGGCGCCGCCCCCGCGGCCGGCCTGGCGGTCAAGCTGGAAGGGGTTCGCCTGTTGGAGGATTACCGGCTACCGGCCCGGCCGGACACCTCCGGAGGCAATCCCTACGGACTTAAAGGCGAAACCCGCGAACTCCAGACCACGGTCGGGGACGGCGACGGGCTCAAGATCGAATTCGAAGGCGCTTCCGGGGACGTCGCCATCGCGGGCCTGGAAGTCTTCGATATCGGCGCGATCCCCATTTCCCTGAAGTCGCCCAACGGCGGCGAGACCTATCATGTGGGCGATACCCTCCATGTCCGTTGGGACACCGACGGATTCATCAGCTCGGTGGGCATCCAGATCTCGCCGGACAGCGGCAAGAAATGGATCCCGGTCACCCGTCGCAGCGCCATCAACCAGGGCCAGGCGGGCTGGGGCGATTACGGCTGGGCCATTCCCGATTCCCTGGACGGCTATTCCCTGGCCACGGACAAATGCCTGCTCTCCGTCTACGATTACTTCGGCAGCGATCGCGATCGCTCCGACCGCGCCTTCACCATCACCGATATCGGAACGGGCCTGCGCCGCGCCCTGCCCGCCGCCGGCCTTCCGGACGCCCGCTTCGAAGGCGGACGCCTCGCCATTTCGCTGCCGCGACCCGGACATTACCGCGCCTCCCTGATCGACCTGCGCGGACGCATCGCCGCGAGCGTCGAGGGCCGCGGCCCGGGGGCGCTTTCGCTCCCGCTATCCGGCCTCAACCGCGGCGTCTACCGCCTGGCCATCACCGGCGAGGGCCTCCAGGTGGTCCGCCGCATCACCATGATGGATTGAACCGCTCCATGGCCATGCCCCGTTACGAAGATCTGGACATCCCCGCCGCCGATCAGGGCACCGCGATCTCGCGCGCGGAAGCGGAGTTCCTGCACGGCCTGGTCGCCCGTCTCAAGCCCGCCGCCACCCTCGAAGTGGGCATGGGCTACGGGTGCTCCGCCGCCTACATCATCTCCGGCGCGGGCGTCACCCATTACGCCATGGACCCGCTGCAATCGGATTACCAGGGCCTGGGCCTGCGCAACGTCGCCAAGCTGGGCCTGGACGGCTACATGAAATTCTTCCCGGAGTTCTCCCATGCCGCCCTGCCGCGCCTGGCCGCGGAAGGGGTCAAGGTCGATTTCGCCTTCATCGACGGCGGCCATCGCTTCGACGACATCTTCATCGACTTCTATTACGCGGAGCTGCTGCTTCGGGACGGCGGGCATATCTGCCTGCACGATGCCTGGATGCGCTCCACCCAGACCGTGGCCTCCTGGGTCCGGCGCAACAAGAAGAATTTCGTCCAGGTGCCCACCCCGATGAAGAACCTGATCCTGTTCCGCAAACGCGGGGAGGACGACCGGGCCTGGAACCACTTCCGCGGATTCGGGACCTGGAAGTCCCTGGTGAGCCATTCGGTGAACACCCTGAAGCGCAAGGCGCGCGCGGCCTTGGGTCGATAGAGATGGAATGAAGGCTTTCATTCTCTTTCCCTGTCTGTTCGCCATCTCCGTATCAGCCGGTACCAAATCCGTTTACTTCGCCTCCGGGAAAATGACCGACACGGTCACCATGAGAATGGGGTTCGTCGAGCCTTCGAAAGAGGCCGAAGCCAAATTCGACACCGTGCTGATCCTATCGAAAGGCTCGGACTCATTGCGCATCCGGACCTACTCAGCTTGGTCTGCCTTGTCTGCTTGCGGCGGGGCTGAAACCGAATACGGATTCACCTATGAGTCGAAATCGGGTATAATCGGCAAATCTTCCAAATCGGATACGGTATGGACCGCGGGCAATCGATTTCCAGATTCATTAGGAAAACTTGATTCCGTTCCCTATGGGGGGTCTTGGCTCTTGAGTGGCCGGACTCCCGACCGGCACGAAAGGTTCGTCGGAATCCGCGCGGCCATCGATTCCAATTACCAAGGGATATGCGGATTGCGTTTTTACTCCATGGTCGGCAATTCCAACCAACTCATTTATTATAGAAGCCGTGGTTCCTTCGCGAAATTCCAGGCCTTTGCGCATCGGGATTCCACCGTGGTGAACCGGGGAGTGGAATTGAAGGTGATAGTGGAGATGAAAATCGCGATACTCGTTTCGGATGACGGAGGCGATCTTATGGATGAATCCACGCGGATAATGCCGGCCATCGGGGATCGAAACCCGCCAGAGCCGATGCGCGCAAAACCGTTTTCTCTTTGGAACATCCTGGGCCGCCGGATTTTCCCTTTTCGTCCTTGATTCACAAGGCGATTAGGGACCTGCGACAAGCGAATCCAACCGCAACTCCGTCACGAACAGCTCCCGCTTCGCCTGGGCCGGCGTCAACGGCTTCGCCTGCAAAGGCCAGATCATGGCCCGCTGCGCCTCCCGCCAATCCGATGTCTTGATGAAGGCCCCGCCCGGACGGGTCAGGACGATGGTGGCCCGGGAGACCGGGTAACTGACGCGATACCCCATGCGCTTGAGCCGGATCGCGTCCGCCTCGAAGATCCCGCGCCGGTTCCACCAGCCGTCCACGCCGTCCCCGGGGAACAGGGAAGAGAAGCCGCCCTCGTACATCCGCGTGCATTTGTCCTTGGACACGATGGGGCGGCGGTGGTAATCGATGCACTCGTAGTCATTGTAGGTGTGGTCTCCCAGCAAGGCGTGGCCGAACTCGTGCTGGAAGACCGAGGCCAGATCGACTCCCTGCAGCGAATCGTAGCCGGGGGCGCGTCTGAAGTCCACGCAGGCGTCCGACCAGGCCGCCGAGGAATCCCTGCCGTCGCGGCAGCGGCCCGCCTTGGAGTAGTGGGGATGGGCGGGATCGAAGATCCAGGCGAAGTACCGGTACACTTCCAGGTTGCCGCGGTAGTCCGCGCCCTTGACGGCCCAGCGGCCGTTCTTCATCAGGATGATATTGTGCTCCCACTCTTCGCAAGGCGAGCCGTCCGGGCCGCGGTTCTCGCGCTTGCGGCCGCACTCCGGATCCAGGGTCGACCATTGCGTAGGCAGGAAGGCCCGGCCGCCCGCGTCCCCGAAGCCGGAAGACTTGTAGTCGCCGAAACGGACCAGCAGGTTGGCCTCGGAAGCGCGGTTGACCAGGCGGAAGCGCATGTCCGGCAGCACGCTGGCCCATAAGGCGAGGCCCATGCGAACCGCGCGCGCGATCTGGTCGGCGGGAAGCTTGCGGCCGAACTTGTCCACGGGCCATGAGGCGAAGGTGGAGGTGTCCTCGTCATACTCGAGGTAGACGCGCAGATCGGAAATCGCTACGCGGGCCTTGGAGATGGCGGGCGGGAAGGCGGCCGTGGATGGAAAGGATGGTTCGGAAGGGTCGGAAGAGTCGGATTGGGCCACCTCGACCGAAGCGGAAGGGGAGAACGGCGCGAAGGGGATGGCGGGAGGCGCCGGTTCGGCCGTGCGAAGCGCCGGTTCGGCCGTGCGAGGCGCCGGTTCGGCGGCATAGGCCGGGAAGCGACCCGTCGGGCACGATATCCATGCGGAAACCAGGAGGAGAATCCGCAGGATCGTGCCCGGCGGGCGCCGGATTGGCATGCAAGGAGCGTGCATGCGGGAAAAACTACATCAGGAAACCCCGGGAAGGCCCAACGATTCCAGGTTTACCCCGGGAATGTGCTGGTGGGCTTCCTTGCTGACCACCTGCATCATGAATTCCAGGGTGTCCAGGTCCACATCGTACCAGTACGCGCAAAGGACCGCGCCCAGGAGAACGATATAGGTCAAACGTTTGTTCTGATTGATCGCCTTGCGCACCGGGAAGACCTGCCTGGGTTGCCGGGGCACTATGACCATGGATTGGGGCAGCTTGCGTACGGTCCGGCTCCTGGACTTGTTCCTTGCCAGTTTGCGGGCCATGCGGCGGGCCGCCATGATCCTTTCTTCTTCGAATTCGTCCATCAACTCTTCACCTCTAGGGTCCGGTCCCCGTTTGCATCACGGGGGCAGAATCATTCTATCGGAAAAGAACGGGCCATTCAAATATTCGCCACGCAATTCCTCAGGGTTGATTGGCTATTTTGTGCCATTACCCCGGATTTCCCCAAGCTCCAAAAAGCGGTTAAACATATCAAAATAGTAGGTTAAAATGGGTCAAAAATATGGCTAAAACAGTAAAATTTGACCACTTTTCAACAAGTTTGGCCAAAAATGGGCCATTTTCCGGGTCAAATCCTGGTTCTCCACTAGGAATAAGCTAAGCCATTGTTATATTTACCGCTACTATGAAAGATCTCGACCTGGTATCGTCCGAATCCGCCCAGCATTGGAAAAAGACCCTCAGCGACCGCCTCGATCCCAAGTGGCGCGAGGACATCGACAACTTCGAAACCGACATCCTGCTCAAGAAGAAGGGCAAGATCGAGGATCGCGTGTTCGCCGAGACCCGTCTGCGCATGGGCGCGTATGGCCAGCGTTACGATAACGGCCACCGCCATGACGGCGTGGAGATGAAGAACATCCCCTTCCCGACCGATCTCAACAAGGGACCGGAAACCAAGTGGGACGCCCCGGGCATGGAACGCATCAAGCTTCCCTGGGGAGGCATGACCGCGGATCAGCTGGACGTGATGGCGGAACTGGCCGAGGAATATTCCGACAGCATCCTGCACATCACCACGCGCCAGGACATCCAGCTCCATTACATCCACATCGAGAACTGCCCTTCCATGTTCCGCCGCCTCGCCGCCGTGAACATCACCACGCGCGAGGCCTGCGGCAACTCGGTCCGCAACGTGACCGCCTGCCCCATCGCCGGGGTTTGCAGGGAAGAGGCCTTCGACATCACCGGCTACGCCAACGCCGTGTTCAAGTACCTGCTCGGCCATCCGGACGTGCAGGACTTCGGCCGCAAGTTCAAGATCGCCCTTTCGGGCTGCAAGCACAATCCCTGCGGCCTCACCAACATCCATGACCTCGGCCTCACCGCCGTGGCGCGGCCGCAGCCGGACGGCACGGTCAAGCGCGGCTTCGAATACGTGGTGGGCGGCGGCCTCGGCGCCGTGACCTACGACGCCAAGCTGTTCAGCGACTTCGTCCCGGAAGAGGAAGTCCTGGCCCTGACCCAGGCCACCTGCCGCGTCTACGCGCGCCTGGGCGAGAAGAAGAAGCGCCATCGCGCCCGCATCAAGTTCCTGGTGGCCGACATGGGCATCGACAAGTTCCGCGAAGCCGTGCTCGAAGAGCGCGCCAAGCTCCCGAACGACCCGCGTTGGACGGACTTCCTGGCCACCCTGCCCAAGTTCGAAGAGAAGCCCCTGCGCGAAGCCGGTAAGGGCATCCCCAAGACCGATGACGCCGCCTTCGACTTCTGGTGCCTCACCAATGTGTACCCGCAGAAGCAGGACGGTTTCGTCACCGTCACCATCACCTTGCCCATGGGCGACATCACGTCCAACCAGGCGCGCGCCCTCTCGGACATCGCCCGCAAGTACGTCAAGGATACCATGCGCACCACGGTGGAGCAGAATATCGTGATGCGCTGGGTCAGCGAAGCGGATCTCTACAACGTGTACAACGACCTCAAGCTCATCGACCTCGCCGAACCCGGCGCGGCCTCCATCGTCGACATCACCGCCTGCCCCGGCACCGACACCTGCAAGCTGGGCGTTTCCTCCTCGCGCGGGCTCGCCGCGGAATTGCGCACCCGCCTCGCGGTCAAGTTCGTGGAGATGGACGAAGCCGTACGCAACCTGCGCATCAAGGTCTCCGGCTGCTTCAACTCCTGCGGCCAGCAGCATATCGCCGACATCGGGTTCTACGGCATCAGCCGCAACGTGGCCGGCTACATCGTCCCCCACTTCCAGATGGTGCTGGGCGGCCAGTTCACGAACAACGGCGGCAGCTACGGCCTCGCCACCGGCGGCATCGCCAGCAAGGCCATCCCCGCGGTCGTGGACAAGCTCCTGGACATGTACCTGAAGGGCAAGCAGAAGGGCGAGATCTTCCGCGCCTGGGTCGAGCGCACCGGCAAGGGCGTCATCATGCAGAGCCTGGCGGACGTGTCCGCCGTGCCCGCCTACGATACCGACAAGTCCTACTACACGGACTGGGGCAGCGTGCGCGAATACAACGTGAAGGACAAGGGCATGGGCGAATGCGCCGGCGAAGTGGTTTCGCTCACGGAGTTCGGCCTCAAGGCCGCCGACCGCGAAATCTTCGACGCCCAGTTGAAATACGATACGGGCGATATCAAGGCCGCCGGGGACAAGGCCTACAAGGCCATGCTGCTCGCGGCCCAGGGCCTCGTCAAGATGTTCAACATCGACATCTCGGAGGATCCCGAGAAGGTGATGGCCGAGTTCAGGGAGCGCTTCTACGACTCCAAGCTGTTCTTCGATCCCATCGCGGGCCCCACCTACGCCAACTTCTATTTCGGCGGGCATGACGCGCGCAACGAAATCCTGGACAAGGAAAAGGCCGGCCGCCGTCTCAAGGAGGCCCAGATCTTCCTGGAAGCCTGCCATAATTGCAACCTGCGCATGAGCATGGGCGCCAACAAGGGCAAGGTCGGCATCCTCGCGGATGCGGGCTCCAAATCGGACTCGAAAGCTTAAGGGATCAAGGGATTACGATGAACCTGCAATATCTGAACTGGAAAATCCATCTCGAGAATCCCGCCCAGGCCGAGCCCGACGAATGGTTCAAGGTGCTGAGCACCTGGATCCCGGACGCTCCGGAGATCTTCATCGACGTGGCGGACTACAAGCACGTGCCGGACGGTCCCGTGACCCTCCTGGTGGGCCATTACGTGAACTACTCCCTGGACGCCACCGGCCGCCAACTGGGCCTGCTCTACGATTACAAGCATCCCATGGACGGCACCAACGAAGAGAAGATCCGCTCCAGCCTGCTCGGCCTCCTCCGCGTGGCCAAGCGCCTGGAAGACGACGCCGGCTTCCACGCCGGAAAGCCGAAGTTCAAGGCCGGAGAGATCCGCTTCATCGTCAACAGCCGCGCCATCGCCCCCAACAGCCCGGAGACCCTGGAAGCCGTCAAGCCGGACCTGGTCAAGGTGCTGGAAAAGGCCTTCGGCGTCGGCGGGTTCACCTTGGATCGCCCCGCGGATCCGCGCCAGCGTTTCTCCGTGGACGTGACCGCCAAGGGAACGCCCGTCCTGGCCGATCTGATCAAGCGCCTGGCCTGATCCTACCCCTCCCCTTTTCCTGAGCCAATCCGCTGAATCAACCGCCTCCGGCCGAATGCCCGGGGCGGTTTTGATATCCATCCTTCCGCTTCCATGTGAACTTTGTTACGCTTTGCGCGCCCGTAACCCGCATCGCACGACCAAACCGGAAGGACCGCCATGGAATCCGCTGATAACCTCCCGCCCATCGGAAAGCGCGATTCGGACCTCGCCTTGCATGAAAGGAAAGCCAGCCTGGCGAAGGCCCAAATGGCCGGGGCCGCCGCCGGCTTCGCTTCGGCCCTGGCCTGGGGGCTCGTCACCTATGCCATCCAATACGTGGTCGGCTATTTCGCCATCGGCGTCGGCGTGCTGGTGGGCTATTGCGTCAAGCGGTTCGGCAAAGGGTCGGGCAAGGTCCATGGGACGGTCGCGGGATTCTACGCCCTGCTCGGCTGCGTGCTGGGGAACCTGTTCTGCCTCGCCTTCTTCGTCGCGGATCAGGAAAACCTGCCTCTGGTCCGGATCCTGTTCGTGGTCGATTTTTATGAAATCTTCAAGGCCTACCTATCGGAGTTCGACGTCATGGATCTGGTTTTCTACGGGATAGCGGTATCCTCCGCGTATAAGATCGGGCTCAATCCCGGGCAGGTGAAGGCTGAGCCGGACCATGTGCTGGACGCGAAGACGGCGGCGGCCGCGGAATCTTCCGCCGGTGAGGCGCGGGCCTCGGAAAAATCCGGGGTATCCAAGCCGGGTTGAAGCAAGGTGATGCGGCGGGACCGGTCGTCCTTTCCTATTTTAGGACGGCCAGGCCAGTCCCCCATTCGGAGCCGCGTCCCATGAATGATTCGAATAAAAATCCCGATACGGAACCGGACGCCATCCGGGTCTTCGACTCCAATGGCCGCGAGGTGTCCATCCCGCGGCAGCAATGGCGCGAAACCATCCTACCCGGGGCCATCCTCAAGGAATGGGACAACCCCGACGGCCTGGCCGCCCTCATCATGAAATCCCTCGAGGACGGCCTGGCGTCCGAAGTGATCGATGCCGCCATCCAATTGGAGGACATCGACGCGAACATGGAGCGAGGCAACCTCCTGTTGGGCCTGGTGCATCTGGAGAACGGCCATTTGCACGATGCGGAGAAGGCCTTCAGGGCCGCGGACGAGGTGAAGGGGAGCGGTCCCGCCGGCCTCGCCAATCTCGCCGTCCTGATGGAACGGCAAGGCGACATGGCCCAGGCCAAGGTCTTGCGCTGGAGGGCCCTGGAACGGGATCCGAACCAGGAGCAGGCCATGGCGCAGTATTGCGCGCGGGCCGAGGCCGAAGGCGGCGAAACCGGCCTGCTGGATGCGTTGCGGCTGCTGGAAACGCTGCCGGAAAGCTGGCGGGCCAAGGCGTGGCTCGCGCGCCATGCTTTGGGAACCGGAAACAGGAGCGCTGCGCTGGACGGCATCCGCGCGGTCCTGGAACGGTCGGAGTCCCTGCCGGCCGAAGCCCTGATGGAAATGTCAGGCGAACTCGGCAAGGCCGGGGAGTTGGAGGCGATGCTGGACTTGTTCTCGCCCCGCTTCGACCCCGGCGCGCACGGGATGATGCTGGGGAACAACCTGCTCAAGGCAAGCTTGGAATTGGGCCGGATCGACGGGGCCAAGGCGATCCTGGAATCCCTGAACGCCCTGCAAAGGCCGGACTGGCGCGAGAACCTGGCGTTCTGGCAGGCGCAACTGGATAACAAGGCCAAGGGCATCGGGTCCGGGCCGGCCGGCGCGCCCATGGAAATCGCGGTGATGCCCCTCGCCGGCCCCATCTGGGCGCGCGGCCAGGAAGGCTTCGACGCCCTGGTCCCGCCCAAGGCCGCCGGTACGATCCAAATCTGCATTGCCGCCCCCACCGTTTCCGGGAGCCCCGGATCCCAAGGGCAGGCTGCGATCAGGCAGGGTGACGACATGGCCGGATTGTTCAGCCGCTCCCTGGCCTTGTATCTGGCGGAGCGGATCCACATGGGCACCACCGCGGTAGGCACGGCCTTGTTGCTGGGCCTCAAGGACCGCTTGGGATTCGTATCGGGCGGCTCCCCCTATCCCGTGAAGCAACTGCTGCAGATGGGTCGCATGGCCGGGAATCACCCTTGCCCTTTCGTAATCAATGCGCATATGGACGTGTCCGGTCCGAAATGGGCCGTGGCCCTGACCGCCCTGGATACGGCGACGGGAGAGGAAGCGGGCAGGTTCGCCGGGGAGACCGACCCGGACGATCCTGGGGCGCTCTTCGATCATCTCGCGACGCGGTTGTGCGCCTTCGCCAAGGAGAAGGCGGGGGCGGCGGCCGAGATCACGCCCGCGTGGTACGCCAAGCCCGCGCCCGGCCGTTGGCCCGCCTTGCTCACGGCCCGCATGCAGGCCCTGGTCGTGGCGACGGCGGCCATGCATAAAGGGAACCTCGGGCCCGACGGGGACCGTCAGATCCTCGAAAGCCTTGTGCGGACGGCGACGGAATCCAAAGAGGACGCCGTGGCGCGCCTGCTGCTGCTGACGGCCCTGAACCGGAACAGGGAGATCGACCCGGGCATCCACCTGGAATACGCGGAGCGGGTCTCCAGCCTGGATCGCGAAGCCCCCTTGCCGGAAGCGGTGAGGGTCCGCGCGTCGGCGGTGATGGCCTCTCTCTATCCTTCGCCTACATCAGGGTGATGCTGCGGACGAAACGGCCTTGGGCCGTCCTTACTTCCACCAGATAGACTCCGTGAGGGGCGCCGCCCGGAGCGGACCCGTCGCCGGATCCCGCGCCCAAGGCCAGATCGCGGAAACGGTATTCCGCTCCTTCACCGCCCTCCGCCCGGAATACCCGGCGGCCGGAAAGGTCGAAAAGGCTGAAGGCATGGCGGCCTTTCTCGCCGACCTTGAGGCCCGCCTGGGACAGGGTGATCTTGAAGTACCCTTCGGCGGCGGGTTCCGGACGCAGGGCCAAGGGCACCTGGCACGGCCCCTTGTAGGTGATGCGCATGGCGCCGGGGTTCTTGGCCGAGTTGTAGTAGCCGTCGTAGTTGAGCACGTAGAGCGCGCCGTCCTTGCCGAACATGGACATCACATGGTTGCGGATCTTGACTCCGGAAAACACGGTCTTGTCCACCTGCTGGGTATTGAGGACCTTCAAGGTCACCGTATCCACGGTCACCACCCACATGCCCCCGCCGAATCCCGTGATCAGCCATTTATCGTTGAATTGGGGCGGGAACTTGACGTCCGATTTGAGGCTCGGATCGAAACGGTAGATGGGCCCGCCGATGGCCACGTTGACCAGGTTGTTGATGGAGCCCGGGATGGCGGGCGGCAGCTCCACCACCCCGCTGTTCAAGGGCGATTCGTTGCGGGGGGCGGCGGGATCGATGGTATGGGCGCCCGTCCTCAGGTTGTCGTTGTGGAAATACGGGAAGCCCGAGAAGATGGGATGGCCCGTGATGTTGAACTCGTCGTTCACGTTGGAGTAGTTGACCGTGGCCCAGGCCAGCCAGCGCTTGGTGGGGTGCACGCCGATGGAGAAGTTGCTGCGCTCGCCCTTGACGTAGACCTCGGGAAGCACCTTCTTGGGGTCCCGGTATTGCGCGGCCAGATCGGCGCGGCCCATTTTCTCGAATTGATCGGCCCAATATTCCCCGAAGTTGCCCCGGGGGATGGAGTAGCCCTTTTCCGACTCGTCCGGATGGATGCGCAGGAAACCGCCCCGCATGCTGGCCGTATTGGAGGGGCCCCATTCCGCGCTCTGGGTGCTGTCGGTCCTGGAGAGGACGTTCAAGGTGGCCGGGTCCAGGTCCACGCTGTTGTTCCCAACGGCGATCCACAGATCCCCGTAGGAGTCGAACATCATGGGGCCGCCGCTGTGGAAATTGTCGGTCTTGCTCCCCAGGAATTCGATGAGGATCTTCTCCGAGGCCATGTCCAGGGTATTGTCCGGCTTGACCTTGATGCGGGTGAGGCGGAGCTTGCGGTTCTGCCCGGCCAGCTTGTTGGGGGAATACCAGAAGAAGATGTTGCGGTTGGTCTCGAAATCCGGGCTCAAGGCCAGGCCCATGAGGCCATTGTCGATCTTGCCCCAGGTATCGATCTTGCCCATCAGGCTGACGGTCTTGGCCGCGCCATCGTAATACTTCACGCTGCCGAGGCGTTCGACGAAGTAGATGTCGGAGTGGTCGTAGGCGCCGTTCTTGTTCACGATGCGCACGTCCATGCGGGTGGGTTCGGAAATGCTCGTGTCCATCGCCGCGCCGGCCGTGCCGGTCTTGTTGAAGAGTTCGACGGCCTGGAAATCCGCGGCCTGGAGATCGCCGCATCCCTTGTAGGCGAGCTGGGCCCGGGCCGGCGCGTACAGTGAAAGGGACAGCGATAGGGAGAGCGAGAGCGCGGCACCCATAGACGTGATGGACCTTGAAAACACTTGGACTCCCCCCGCTGACGGCCGCCTTTGGAGGGCGCCCGGTTATTATACAGGATAACGGATAAAGAAGGGTTCCGCCGTCCATCGGGCTTGAAGTGTTTGAGGAAAGGGGAGAAACCGTTTCCCCGGGGTGAACGGCGCGGGGGCTGAAAGGGGCGGAAGCGGGCTCCCTACGTGGGCGCCCGGAAGGTCAAAGCAGGGAAACCTGCCGCATGAAATGGCCTTGGGCGGTTTCAACCTTCACCACGTAAACTCCCGGGCGCGGGCTGACGCCTCCCAGCAGTCCGGCGAAGGCATAGCGCGCGGCGCCATCCGCCTCCGCGCTGAAGATCCGGCGCCCGCCCAGATCGTATAGGGCGAAGGTATGGCGGCCCCGTTCCCCCACTTCCAAGGCTGCCTGGGACAACCAAATCTTCTGGTAGCCCTGCGGCTTGGGATCCGCGGCCGCCACCGGCACGCGGCAGGAGCCCTTGTAGGTCACGCGCATGACGCCGGGATTGATCGCCTGGTCGTAGTACCCGTCGTAATTGAGGATGTAGAGGGCCCCGTCCTTGCCGTACATGGAGCCGACATGGTTGCGGATCTTGAAGGAGCCGAAGATGCCGTTGTCGACCTTGAGGGTATTGTTCACCTTGAGCGTATTCGTATCCACGGTCACCGCCCACATGCCGGCCTGGAAGCCGGCCACCAGCCACTTGTTGTCGAACTGGGGCGGGAACTTGGTTTCCGAAGCGAGGCTCGGATCGAAATGGTAGATGGGCCCGCCGATGGCGACGTTGACCAGGTTGTTGATGGACCCGGCGATGGCGGGCGGGAGATCGGCCACCCCGCTGTTCAGGGGCGAGGTGTTCCGGGGCGCGTTCGCGTCGATATTGTGATCGCAGGTCTTGATGTTGTTGTTGTGGTAGTAGGGGAATCCCGTGAAGATGGGGTGATCGGTGATGTTGAACTCGTCGTTGACGTTGGAGTAGTTGACCGTGCCCCAGCCCAGCCAGCGCTTGGTGGGATGCACGCCGATGGAGAAGTTGCTGCGCTCGCCCTTGACGTAGACCTCGGGAAGCACCTTCTTGGGATCCCGGTACTGGGCCGCGATATCGGCCTTTCCCTGCTTCTCGAACTGGTCCGCCCAATATTCGCCGAAATTGCCCCGGGGGATGGAATAGCCCTTGGCGGAGCTGTCGGGATGGATGCGGAAGAATCCGCCGCGCAGGCTTGCGGTATTGGACGGTCCCCATTCGGCGCTGTTGGTGCTGTCCGTCCGGGATAGCACGCTGTTTCCCAGGCTGCACGCGTCCGGATTGAGATCGGAGCTGTTGTTCCCCACCCCGGCCCACAAATCGCCATAGGCGTCGAACTGCATGGGTCCTCCGCTGTGCCAGGTATCGGTCTTGCTGGCCAGGATGTTGATGAGGATCTTCTCCGAGGCCATGTCCAGGGTATTGTCCGGCTTGACCGTGATGCGCGTGAGGCGGAGCTGGCGGTTCTGGCCGATGAGCTGGTTGGGCGAATACCAGAGGTAGATCCAGCGGTTCTTCTCGTAATCGGGATGGATCACTATCCCCATCAGGCCGTTGTCGGCCTTGCCCCATACGTTGATCTTGCCCATCAGGGTCACCTTCTTGGCGGCCCCGTCGTAATACTTCACGTTGCCCAGGCGCTCGACGAAGAAGATGTTCGAATGGGAATAGGCCCCGCCCTTGGTCACCACCTGCACGTCCATGCGCGTGGGTTCGGAGAGGTCCGGATCCGGGGCGGCCCCGTCCGTCCCCTTCTTGTTGAGCAGTTCGGTCATCTGGAAGTCCGTGGCCTGCAGGGCGGCGCAGTCCTTATAGGTCAATTGCGCGAAAACCGGCGCGGCGGCCAAGGCCAGGACGGCCGGGGCTATCCATCGGTGCATAGGAATTCTCCCTTTGGTATGAAACGCGACCCACTCCCACGGGCGTCAGGAAAGGATAGGGCGATATCGCGATCACGGCCCAAGACCGGGCCCCCGGGTTTGAAGCCTACAATGAAGGCGGTATTTCCCTGTTTCTTATCGGAATCGGGATCGGGGAAGGGCCCCTCATGAGGGGAGAAGAAGCGCTGGGCGCCCAGGCTCAGGGCCTTTATAAGCTTTAGCTGAAGCTATAGCCCGAAATGCTTCAGGATGGCCGCGACGATCCGGGGCGCGGCCTTGCCGTCCCCGTAAGGGTTGGACGCGCCGGCCAGCTTGGCCCGTTCGGCTTCGTTGTCGAGCAGCAGGCGCGCCTCCCGCACGATATCCTCGCGCCGCGTTCCCGCCAGGCGGACCGTGCCGGCCTGCACCGCTTCGGGCCGTTCGGTTTCGTTGCGCAGCACCAGCACCGGAACCCCCAAGGTCGGGGCTTCTTCCTGCACCCCGCCGGAATCGGTGAGGATGAGGTGGGCCTTGCCCATCAGGGCCACGAAGTCGAAATAGTCCATGGGCGGGACAAGGTGGATATTGGCGACGCCGCCGAGGATTTCCCGGGCCGGTTTCTGCACGTTGGGGTTCAGGTGGACGGGGTAGACGACCTGGGCGTCCGGATAGGCATCGGCCAATTCCCGGATGGCCGAGAAGATCCGCTCCATGGGCTCGCCGAAGCTTTCCCGGCGGTGGACCGTCACGAGGATCATGCGCTTTCCCCGCAGATCCAGATCGGGCAGGGGGAAGGGATGCTCCATGGCGGCCGCCAACAGCAGGGTATCGATGCCGGTGTTCCCGGTGATGATCATGGTCTCCTCGCGCAGGCCTTCGCGCAGGAGGTTGTCCTTGTTGCCCTGGGTGGGGCAGAAGTTGATGTCCGCGCAGGCGGTGATGAGGCGGCGGTTGATCTCCTCCGGGAAGGGGAAGTACTTGTCGTTGGTGCGGAGGCCCGCTTCCACATGGCCCACGGGGATCTTCCCGTAGAAGGCGCACAGGGCGCCCAGGAAGGCCGTAGTGGTGTCGCCCTGGACCAGCATCATGTCCGGGCGGGTCCGGGTCAGGACCTCCTCGAAGGCGGCGATGGCCTTGCTGCTCAACCGGTACAGGCTCTGGTTCGGTTCCATCAGATCCATCTCGTGATCCACCCGGATATCGAAGCGTTCCAGGATCTGGGTCAGCATCTGCTTGTGCTGGCCGGTGGAGATCACCAGGGTGGAGAGTTCGGGCCGGGCCTTGAGGGCGCGGATGACCGGGACCATTTTGACGGCTTCGGGACGGGTCCCGAATGCCAAGGCGATCAGGGGTTTGCGGGCTACGGTTTCCATCATCGGCCCCCTTGCCCGTTCCAGAATGCTCCAGCGAACGGCCGCGATCCGCGTCCGGAACGCAGCCTTCCGTTCGCGTCATGAGGTTGGTCGGCACCGCTCCCGACGGCCCGCCGCGCCCTCGGACCGTAACCCTCCCGTGCCGCGATGGGGGCCGGACCCCCTCCGAACAGGGCCGAGGCGAAACCCAATGCGGAACCCGCTCCCATATCGTCGGTGCCGTTGCCGTCCACGTCGCCGATATCGGCCACGGATTTCACGTCCCCGCCCAGGCTGACCGACCAGACCCGCACGCCTTTGCCGCCCAAGAGGGCGGCGGAATCGTTGGACGTTCCCACCGCGCAGTCCGGTTTGCCGTCCTTATCCACGTCGCCCATGGGGGCGAGGGACAGGATGCTGCTGGTATCGCCGAAGTCGTAGGTCCAAACCGCCGCGACGTCGGCTCCCTTGGCCGCGCCGGATACGCAATGGACCTTTCCTCCCCCGTCCCCGATGAGGGCGTCGGCCTTCCCGTCCCCGTTCATGTCCTCGGTGACGGCCAGGGAGAGGGCGCCGAGGGAGACAGGATGGGACCAGAGGATCTCGCCCGTGGCTCCCTTGAGCAGATAGGCCTTGTCGGCGCCGCATGCGGCGAGCACCTCGCTGATGCCATCGCCGTCCTGATCCGGGAATGCGGCCACCTTCCAGACGTCCCCGGGAAGGCCGGTCTTCCATTTGGGCGTTCCGGTGGCGGGGGCCAGGCAGTAGACCGTATCCGCGCTGGTACCCACGGCTATGCCGAACGCGCCGCTTTTATCCGCCAGCACCGCTAGGCTGTTGGCCCCCGAAGCCCCGTCCTTGGGGCCCGGGAGGGCGGCTGACGGGGAACCCGCGACCGCGGATGCCGGCGCTGACGACGTTTTGGGCTTTCCGCCTCCGCCGCCGTGCTTGGTGCCCAGGAACCCGAATTGCCACAACACCTTGCCCAGGGCCCCGTCCGGTTTTCCGGACAGGCAATAGACCGTATCGTTCTCGCTGGCCGCGGCGACGTCGGCGATCCCGTCGCCGTTGGCATCCGGCGCGGAAACCACGCTGAGGATGGTCCCGAAGGTGAGGTATTTCCACAGGGCCTGGCCGGACGCCCCGGACAAGGCCTGGATGAGGCCGAGCTCGTCGCCTCCGGCCACGTCCGCCTTCCCGTCCCCGTTCACGTCCGGAATGGAGGCCGCGGCGCTCAGGGTGGACCGGAAGGGAGCGGACCAGAGCTGGAACCCGGCCTTGGGCCCTTTGCCCTCCACCAGGTACAGGGAATCGTCCTGGGATCCCACCAATACGTCCTTGCCGCCGTTCCCGGACAGGTCAGGGGTGGCCGCCACAACGGTCACGCTATAGTCCGCGTAGAAGCGCCACAATTGCCCCCCGGGAGGCACGGCTCCGGCGGTGGGCGCTGCCATGGCCGCCATTGTCGCCATTGCCGTAAGGGCGGCCAGGACCGGTGCGGCCGCCGAGCCTGCCAAGCCTGAGAAGGCCTTCATTGCCGCAAAGCCTGAAAAGGCCGCGCCATGGGATTTCCGTTCGATGCAATGCATTCCATCCTCCATCTTTCCCGGGATCAAATCCCCAGGCCGTACCAGAAACTTCCCGTAAGGCGCACATCCCGCAGGTTACGCGCGTAAGGATTGGGATCTTCCTTGCGTTCGCGCCCGTAATACCGGCCCCAAAGGTATTCGGCCTTGAAGACCAGATCGAGCGCGCCCAGGGGTTTGTACCGCAGGCCCGGGCCGGCCATGGCCAGATTGTTCCACCAATCCTTATGGGTATCGAACCAGACATAGGCGGTCCCGTAGGCGGATACGGATCCCGCCAGGCCTTCCATCAGCATCATCCCCACATCCGGGTTGGCGTAGAAGATGAGGTTGCGGAACCGCGCGACGCTGTCGCGGTACGCTTCCCCGCCTCCGCGGGAGCGCACATGGCGGCTCAGGGACGAGAAGATCCAATCCGAATACGCCTCGCCCCAGAACCTCAAGGGGAACCGGAAACGGGGCCGCGCCGAGCCTTCCGCCGGGCCTTCCCCTTCCGCCTCATCCTGTCCCCAAGCGTGCCAGAATACGAGCCCGGCCCGGTACTCCGTCACCGCGCCGGCCGGAACCAGGCCGATGCTGTCCATCGCCTGGCTCATGCTGTCCTTCGAGGTCTCCAGGCTGTCGAGGCGCGCGTTCAGGCGCACCAGGTTCTGGAGATGGATATTGCCCGTGGTATCCAGATGGGCGATGGTCTCGCGGTTGATCTTGGGGTCGTCGAGCAGATGGGCCTGGAAAATCTCCTTGTACATCGCCTGGTACTCGCTCTGCGCGGCATCGATCGCCGCGCGGTTCCCTTCGATGCGGCCCTGCAGGCCGCCGAACCCGAGGGCACCGGAAGAGAGGCGCAGGTATTGGCCGGCGACCACCTCGCCGAATAAGGTCAAGGAGACCTTCTTGAGCAGGGAGACGCGCGCGCCCGCCCCCGCGTCCGCGCGGTTGTTCCAGTAGAAATCCCGCTGGTCGCGGTAGAGGCGCGTCTTGAGGTACAGGTCCATGGGCAGGCGGGTCTTGAAGCGCTTGCCGACCTTGAACTCGGTGAACCCGGAAAGGTTCCGGTCGTCATGGCGCGAGAAGACGCCTTCGCCATAGGAGTCCATCCACAAGGGTTGATCGGAACCTTCCCCTTCATCCCCTTCCGCTTCCGCGATCGGATCGGCCTCGGCGGTGTCCCGCCCATCGTTCTCCGCTTGCGCTATCGCCGAATCGGCCGCTGTCTCCGTATCGGCCGGCGCGGGGGCCGCCAGGACGCGGACGGAAACGGCGGAAAGGATGGTAGCCAGCAGGATCGGAAGCAAGGCGGGGCGCGACTCAATCATCGGACTTTTTCGCCTTCGCCTTGTCGCGGGGTTCCACCGGGTTTTCCGGCGGGATCTCGGCGTCGGTCTTGAAGCGAACGGTCTTGTCCCAGACGCCTACGCGCGTGCGGGTGAAATCGAGCAGCAAGGACTTGAACACCACGTAGATCCACAGCTGGCAATAGGTGAAGTACATCAGGGCGGTGACGAAGAAGTTGCCCAAGGTGTCTTCCTTCTCGTACGAGAGCACGAAGAAGACCTCGGCCATGTAGAGGGCGTAGGCGGAATACCATACCGCCGTATAGGGACCCGGGATGTCGATGCGGATGACGCCCAGGAGGCTCAGGATGAAGATGCCGTGGGAGAGCACGGTGGAGAGGAGGAACAGGTAATACAGCCCGAACATGTAGAGGAACTCCATGGTCAGGTGGCGGTTCCTGAACTTGAGGGCCGGCCCGGCGAACTTCCTGAGCACGTAATTGTTGCCGCGCACCCAGCGCGTCCGCTGCTTGATCCAGACCTTGAGGGTCTCCGGCTCCTGCTCCCAGGTCACGGAGGTGGGCACGAACTGCACCTCGTAGCCCATCATCTGCAGGCGCACGGACAATTCCGAATCCTCGGTGATGGCCTTGACGTCCCATCCGCCCACCGCATCCAGCGCCGATTTGCGGATGATGTAATTGGTGCCGGGCAGGATGGCGAACTTGGAGAACCAGTACCGGCCCGCCTGGATCATCCACTGGAAGCTCAGGGTCTCGATGTTGACCATGCGCGTGAGCAGGTTCTTGTTGCGGTTGATGCAGCGGAACTTGCCCAGCACGGCGGTCAGGTTCGGGTTCGCCACCATGGCCGAGGAGAGGATGCGCAGGGATTGCGGGCGCGGATTGTTGTCCCCGTCGTAGATGGCGATGACGGGGAAGCGGCAGAGCTTGAGGCCTTCGTTGAGGGCATGGGGCTTACCGGACCCCCGCTCCCGTGCGGGCCAGCCCAGGCAGCGGACGCGCGGATCCTCCTTCGACAGCCGCTCGACGATTTCCGTGGTTCCGTCGTTGGAATGGTCGCTGATGACGATCACCTCGAACTTGTCCTTCGGGTAATCCATCGCCAACAGGGCGCGCACGGTCTTCTCGATCACCATGGCCTCGTTGCGGGCCGGGATCAGGGCGGAAACCCCGGGCAGGTCCGCGTCGTCGGCCAGGGGGACCTCGTTCTTGAAGAACTTGCGCCGGTAGATGTACCCGCCCCAGGTGAGCATCAGGTTGAACAGGATCATGGCCCAGATGACCACTACGGAGAAAAGGAAAAGGAATTCGAGGATGGGATGGGAATACGGCATTCAGGTCCTAATCTCCGATCTTGGATTTCGCGTTCTTCGGTTTCCCTTTCGGGTCCTCGTCGACATCGTCCCCGTTATACACCCGCTTCGCCATCCCGCCCAGATAGAGGAGGAGGAAGGCCAGCACGGTGATGGAGCTGATGACGATGATGATGCCGGAAAGCCCGATGCTGGCCTGGCGCATGAGGGAGGTGGCGAACGGGCGGGTGATGATTTCCACCACATGGCTGCCGGACGGCAGGCTCAGGCCCATGCCGGCCGCGGCCTCGCCGCCTTTCGGAACGCCCGGCCGGCCCTGGAGGGGCGCCGCGGGCAGGTTGAAGGGCAAGCCGTCCAGGGTGGCGGAGCGGGGCGCCATGGACACGCCCAGGGAGACCGGGAGGGCGGATTCGTAACGAAGGCGCAGGCCTTGCAGGGTGGTCTGCGCTTCCGTGATGCCTCCGGTGAAACCGGTGATGCGCGCGGGAGCCTGCAACAGGGTCTTCCACGCGATCAGGCGAGGGCAGCCTTCCACGCGGTGCTCGCCTTCGGGCAGAAGGAGGCGGCCTTTGACGTAGGCCGGCCACAGGCCGCCGTCCACCAGGACTTCCGGATTGGCCTTCTCGTCCAGTTCCAGGACCGTCCGGCCCTGGGAACGGATGGTCCAGCCGGAGGGGGAAATGCGTTCGCTGGCTGAGGCCGCGGCCGCATAGGACAGATCGCGGAAATCGGTATCGTAGATATAATCCTCCGTCCGCAGGGACAGGCGCGTTCCCGCCTGCTCGGCGCCGGCCACCAGGTCCATCAGCTCCAGCCCGCACAGTTGGCCGGTCACGCCGCTCGCGGACTTATGGTTGTCGAAATGGATCTCGACCATCGGCCGCCATCGGGGGTACTCCGCGCGCCAGCGCGACAAATCCTCCAGGAGCACGGCCGCGTTCATGGAGGTCCGGGCCGGGGAGGCCTGCAGCCGCACCTGGGGATCCTTTTCCGTAAGGTCATGGTACCAGGCCTTGGCCGCCGGGGAGGCCCCGTCCAGGCTGCGCGTCAGGATGATTTCCGTGCCGGGCCGCTGCAGGACGCGTTGCTGCTTGAGGAACGCGATGGCGTCCCGGGTCAAGGCGAGTTCCAGGGAATCGCGGTAGGCCGAGAACTCGTTCCAATAACGCAGGGACCTGCCGTGGAACTGCGGCGCGGCCGGATCGAAGATGCGGATGGGGTCATAGCCGCGCGCGGCGGCGTACGCGGCCCGGAAGGAGGGATGGAAGGGCGTGATATGCTTCAGGGAATCCTTCGGCCCGTCCCCGGCGAACATGCGGCCCGTGAGCGCGGCCCCGTCCCAGGCGGCCGATTGCAATAGGCGCTTGTAAGAGTTGTAGACGCCCGCGCGGCAGGTGTCGTTGCTCATGTTCATGTACTGCTTCCAGCCGATTTCCGAATCCATCTCCGCATCCGTGCCGGCCGCGGTCTTCTCGCGCCAGGCGGGATGGTCGTGCCAGAACTTGTCCGACACCTCGGGGAGGTCCAGCCAGGCGTATGCCAGGATCCCGTTCTTGTGCAGGAGTTCGGTCAGGTAGGCGTATTCGAAGGTGTATTTGTCGTATTCGTGCCAGCCGGCGAGGTAGGCCGCCCTGACCCCGTTCTTGTGCCAGGCGGCCACCAGTTGTTCCAGGGGGAAGTCCTCGCGGTTGCCCGGATCGAAGTAGACCTCCAGGTTCGGGGAGCGGAGGGCGGGATGCAGGTCGAATTCGCGCTGCACCATGTCCAGGAAGAAGGGAAAACGATAGGGTCCGGAATGGGAGGAGTCCGCCGCGAACGGGGTGGCGAAGAAGAGGTACTTGCCTTCCCCGTATTCGCCGCCGGCCACCAGGGGCGCGTCCTCGGAGGTGCTGTATTCGTTCACGTACTCCACGTCCGCGTCGAAGATGAGGTAGGGCGAAGGTTCCTTCCACTTCACTTCCACCTGGGGCAGGAAGTCGTCCTTCAGGTCCGTCACGGTCTTTCCGGAATCCGTCGCTCGGATGCCGATCAATTCGGCCAGGGTGGAGGGGCCTTCCAGGATCACGGCCCTGCCCTTGGCCACCCATTTCCCCAGCATCAGGGCCTGCTGGGTCGAGAGGTAGGCCGCGGCCTGGGCGGGCACCACGACGAGGTTGTTCTCATCGGGGATTTCCAGGAATCGGTCCACCCGCAAGGTGTCCACGTCGATGCCGCAGGCGCGGAAGGCGCGCACCCAGGAGGCCTGGCTTTCGGGGAAGCGGATATGGCTGGCGGAGGCGGGCCCGGCGCCCAGGGTTGCGGTATCGGTCCCGGGGCGGAGGGCCGTCGCCGCCCGGGTGGCTTTGACCGAGCCCAAGGAAGCGGAATCCGCCGGCGCGGGTCCGCCCGTTGGAACGGGTCCGCCCGTTGAAACAACGGGTCCGCCATAGGACGGGGGATGCCAATGGGGATGGCCCTTGGCGAATCCCGGCGGCACCCAGAGGACGCAGGGCCGGGCCGGAGCGCCTTGCGCGGTGCGCAGGGCGGGCGAATAGAACAGCCTTTGGCGCGCCTTGCCCAGGAATCCCTGTTCTTGCTTGGAGAAGCGGGGCATCCAGCCCTCCGGCTTGTCGATGGCTTCCGCTACGAAGGTCCAGCCCGGCGGGCAATGGACGGCCTTCCGGAATTCCACGGAGACGGGATCGCCGGATATCCACTCTTCGTGCTTTTCGCCCGTCGCGTCCAGGTAGAAGGTGCGGAGGTACTTGCCCTGCGGGTTGAGTACGGCCTCGCGGCTACCCGTAACCTGAACGATACCCTGGGCCTGCATGTCCAGTTGCAGCCCACGGATGTCCGAGAACCGGTAACCCATGCCGCGGATGCCTTCCACCAGGTCCTTCAGGACCTTCCTGTCGATCCAGGGATGGAAGAAGAAGCTGGCGAAGCCGTCCCGGACCGCCAGGTTGTTCTTGGCGAAGCGGAGGAGCGGCGCCGCGTCCTGGCGATCGTTGGGGACGTACCCCAGGTTCTCGGGGATGATGGAGGTGCCGGAAGGATGCCGGGCGATGAAGTAGGGGACGAGCTGATCGAAACCGGTCTTGTCGATGACCTGCCTCCGCCCGTATTCCGCGGAGAAGAAGCGATCGATGACGGAGTAGTCCAGCTGGGAGCAGGCGTAATGGGGCGTCTCGAACACTATCGGGTAGATGCCGTTCTTGCGCATCTCGTCGATGCCGCGCTGGAGCCGCAGGCGCACGTATTCCTTGGAATCCTCGAATAGGGGATCATCGTGCAGGGCGTCCCAGAACTCGTAATCGTGGGTCGAGCGGCCCCGGTACTGGTGGGTGCTCCCGTGCATGACGATGGCGGCGCCCTTGGACATGGCGTACCGGATGGCCTTGGCCAGCTCCGGCTTGTCGGAAAGGCTGGCGGCCACGTTCTCGTCCGGGTCCACGTAGAAGGGGACCAGGGCGATGGAGAAGGGCACGCCTTCCCCGCTCAGGTAGTCGGCGATGGCCTTGATGGAAAGGGGATCGGTCAGCGGGCACACGTCCTCGATGCGGACCAGGGCCGTGCGCTTGACCGGATGCATGTCCCCGACGAACTCGTGAAGCAGATCCGCGAACGCCGCGTCCCGGCCGCCTTCCACGATATAGTCGGTGGGGCAATCGGCCACGTACCAGAAGTTCCCGGACTGCACGATATAGGGCTTCATGTCCCCGTCCCGCGAGCGCACGCGGGCATGCACGATCGCCTTGGCGGTATCCAGCACCGAGACCACGTTGAGTACCGAATCGGTCTTGAACAGCTCCTGCCCTCCGTACATGACGAAGGGGTACTCGGAAGTGCGCTGGTGGTATTCGAACTTCAGGCCTTTGCGGGCCAGGGTTCCGTTGCTGGGCGCATTGGAGAGGCCGCGGGCCGTATCCTTGTAGGTATTGGTATCGCCATGGCCGCCCAGGATCGGCCGGTCCAGCTGCCATAGGTTGAAGTCGGCCCAGAACAGCTTCGAATCCGGGCGGGCCGCCCAGGCCAGGAAGGCCGCAGGCAGGGGGTAATTCTCCTTGTTGCCCACGTAGGCCGCCAGATCGCCGGGATGGATCAGGGTATCCGAGAAGGAATCCACCTCCGCCACCACGGTCTTGAGGCCGAAGTGGCCGAAGAGCACCGCCACCTGCCGGGCCACTCCCAATCCCCCCGGATCGTGGAACACCACGGCCTTGCGCTCGCTCTGGGTCCGCCAGGCCCGTTCCAGGTTGGGCCATGCCCCCAGGCTGTCCGCAAGGTGGGTGTCGTAGAACTCGATGCTCTGGGCCCCGCCTTCGCGCGCGGCCACCATGCTTTCGGTCAATTCGTTGGGGCTGACCTCCACCGGGCCCAGCGGGGTTATTTCCACGTGGGCCACCACATGGGCGCGGGTCCCCACCTGGGCCAGGGCCTGCTCCACGGCCTTGCGCGTCCAGGCCGGCCGGAAGGCGGCCGGATTGTCGTAGGTGTCCGCCCATTGCTGCCACATCATCTCGATGGAAACCCATTGCGGCCGATCCGGGGACTCGAGCAGGCGATCCACGTCCAGGCCGGTGAGATCCTTCTGGCGCGCGAAGGGGAGCAGGTCCGTGGAACGGTCCGCCGTGGCGATGAAGGTGACGCAGGCGGTCTTGCCCGCCCTTTTCACGGCGGCGGTCGAGGCCAGCAGGAGATCGGTCATGCCGCGGGCGCGCTCGGCCACCGCCTCCGGGGAGAACGGGTCCCGCCCTCCCGAGGCGATCTCCTTTTTGCAGACGGGGCAGGCGCAGGTCACCGTGCCTTTCCAGACGATGGCGGGTTCGGCGAAATCCATCCCGTCCAGATCGGGATAGCGTTTCAGCAGATCCCCGACGAACCCCTTCCACCACTCCGCCACGCCGGGCTGGCGCACGCACAGGAAATGGTGATCCGGCAGGGGCATGAGGTCCGAGCCGTCCGAGGCCTTGATCCGCCACTCCGGATGCGCCTCCCAGGCGCCCTTGTGCTCGAAGGCCGGCATCCATGCGACCAGGCGTACCCCGCGCTTATGCGCCGCGTCCAGGAAAAGCCTCAGGAGATCCTTGTCGCCGTAGTCGGTCTTGCGGTTGCCGGAATAGCCCGTCTTGTAGACGGCCCCGAACTCGGCGTCATAGGCCTTGAAGAAGATGGTGTTGATGCCCCGGGACTGCCACTCGCCCACGGAAGAGTCCACGAACTCGCGCAAGGGCCGTTTCAGATCGTAGTAGTAGGACGGATCGAATCGCACGCCCTGGACGCGGCTGGTCCCGAAATCCGGCCCCGGTTTGGGGGCGCGCTGGCATCCGGAAAGGGCGGCCAGGAGGACCATGAACGGGAGCAGCAACATCCTGGTAACGGTCCTGGCGCGTGGGGGCATCGGGGGGAGCTCCGGAAGGGAAAAGGCGATCAATGGAAAGGCTTTATGTTCGGGAATAATTTAATCAGGAGGAAACCGGTACCCCATGGGCATCGCCGGGTTTATTTGAAACACCGGCTTCCATTGTACTATACGGTACACCGGAATACGCCACATGGATACACGCTTGATCAACCCATGGATAAAGTACAGGATACGGGATCCCGAAGCAAGCGACTAATCCGGAACGGGAAGCCGGCGCGCCGGATCCCGGTTCCAAAACCTTATCACGGATCGTCTCGGAAGCGCGGGCGCGATCCAATGGGAAAGATCGGTCCCGGATCCGCCGCACCGGACTTCTCGAACCGGAAGCGGAGCGAACTTTACGGCAGGGATCCTCCGACGGGAAATTCCTGCTGTCACGACCCGTTCCGAAACAATTCGTTCCGGCTCCCGGAGCCGCGGCGGCGGAGGGGGGTAACCCCTGGGTTCAGGGAGGATCCGCGCGGTGTTACGTTGACCGCAAATGAACGACGGAACTTATGGGATTGAATGGGATTATGACGAAAGGGCCATTTTCAGGGGCGAATATGCCGGCGAACCCGAAAAATCCCGGCCCCCGTTTCCATGGCCCAGAGTATATTTAGCCTCAATCGGTTACCGGCGTTCGGGCAGGCTAGGATCATCATGCGTATCGAAGCGCATGGTGCCCGGATTCAACCAGGTGGGCGATGCGTTCTCAAAGAAGGAATCCCAGATGAACATTTATGTCAGCAACATACCTTACCAGACCACTGAGGATGAGCTCCGCGACGCGTTTGCGGGCTTCGGGAACGTGAGTTCCGCCCGCATCATCAAAGACAAGCTGACCGGGAAATCCAGGGGTTTCGGGTTCGTGGAAATGGCCAACGACGAGGAGGCCAAGGCCGCCCTCGAAGGCATGAATGGCGCTGAGCTGACCGGCCGCAAGATCAACGCGCGCGAAGCCCGTCCCCGCGAAGAGGGACCGGGCGGCGGCGCCGGCGCCGGCGGAGGATTCCGCCGGGACACCCGTCCCAGCACCCCCGCCACCAATCGCGGCACCTACTGAGAGCGGAGTCCGGCCGCGCGCAAGCGCCCGCGGCCGGCCCTCGTTGATGATCCCCCGGCCCATCCCCGCCTCAAAATCCGTTCGGCCAAACCGGAAAAAAGCGGATTCCGCGCTTTTATCCGGGCTTCCGGCGCGGTTTACATCGATAAATAGGCAAATACCCGCGCGGATTTTTATGTTTTCCCCATGAACGCATCGGATCCCCTTTCCGTCTTGGAAGATACCCAGTCGGATGCGGGACGCAAGGGCCCCGCCCGCCACGCCTTTTTCATCAGCACTCCGCGCAACCTGGAGCCCCTCCTGGAAGCGGAAATGCGCGAGCTCGGCATCGTCGATGTGAAGCAGGTCTATCTCGGGGTGGAAGCCAAGCTTTCCCGGGAAGAAGTCTACCGGGTGGTATACGCTTCGCGGCTCGCTTCGCGCGTGCTGCGCCCCCTGGCCACCTTCCCCTGCCGCAATCCCGACGAGCTCTACGAACATGCGGTCAAGTTCAACTGGGCGCGCATCCTGAAGGAAGGCCAGACCCTCAAGGTCACCGCCTCGGTCTCGGATTCCGCGATCACGCATTCCCAATACGCCGCCCTCAAGCTGAAGGACGCCGTCGTCGACAGCCTGCGCGAACGCACCGGCGCCCGGCCCTCCATCGATCGCGAGACCCCGGACGTACGCCTCGATCTCTTCCTGCGCCATGACCAGGCCACCATCAGCCTCTATTATTCGGACGGCATCATGCATCGCCGCGGCTACCGCATCCAGGCCGTGGATGCGCCGCTCAAGGAGAACCTGGCCGCCGCGGTCCTGATGTTCGCCAAGTGGAAGGGCGAACGCCCATTGCTCGATCTGTTCTGCGGAAGCGGCACCTTCCTCATCGAAGGCGCGATGATCGCCACCCATATGCCGGCCGGCTATTTCCGCGAGACCCAGGGCTTCGAGACCCTGCCGGATTTCTCCGAGTCCCTGTGGGCCAAGGTCAAGAACGAGTTCACCAAGAACATGCTGCCCCTTCCCAAGGGCCTGATCACGGGCGTGGACATCAGCGCCCGGGCCATGGCGGCCACGCGCGCCAATCTCGCGCGCACGCCCTTCCTGGACGCGATCAAGCTGATCCAGAAGGACTTCGCCAAGCTCGAGGGACCCTATCCCGATCGCGTCATCGTGGCCAATCCGCCCTACGGCGTGCGCCTCGAGGACACCAAGGAAGGCCTTCAGGATTTCTACAAGTCCCTGGGCCAGTTCCTCAAGGTGAAGTGCCCGTCCTCCAAGGCCTATGTGCTCATCCCGGATCGCGAGCTCGAGAAGGAAATCTGGTTCAAGCCGGAAAACCGCCTCATGATCGACAACGGCGCCCTGGAAGTCGCGGTCTCCGAGTATTCCATCATGCCTCCGCGGGAAGACGGTTCCGATACGCCTGAGAAGGCCAAGCCCGAAAAGGCCGTCAAGCCCCATCGCCCCTCCGTGGACAAGACTCCGCCCGGAAGATGATCGTCCTGATCACCGGCGCCACGGGCTTCATCGGAAGCGCCCTTACGGCCCGGTTGCGCGCGGAAGGCCACGTCCTCCGCATCCTCTCCCGTAACCCGGAAGCCGCGAACCGCAACGCCCCCCCTGGGACGCGCTCCTTCGCATGGCATCCGGGCGGCTCCGTTCCCGACGAGGCCATGGACGGCGCGGAAGCCGTGGTCCATCTGGCCGGGGAGAATATCGGCCAATGGCCGTGGACCGAGGAGCGGAAGAAACGCATCCTGGATTCCCGCGTGCAAGGCACCCGGGCCCTGGTGGAAGCCATGGGCCGGGCCAAGGCCAAGCCCTCGGTTTTCGCGGCGGCCTCGGCGGTCGGCTACTACGGGGACGGCGGCGATCGCATCCTGGAAGAGACTGCCGCGCCGGGCCGCGGATTCCTGGCCGGGGTATGCGTGGCCTGGGAGCGCGAGATTTTCAGGGCCGAGGCCTTGGGCATCCGCACCGTGGCGGTGCGCAACGGCCTGGTGCTCGGCCGGGGCGGGGCCCTGGAAAAGCTGCTTCCCGTCTACCGGTTGGGCGGCGGCGCGGTGCTCGGTTCCGGGAAGCAATGGTGGAGCTGGATCCATGTGGAGGATACCGCGGGGATTTTCGCCCATGCCCTTTCGGCCGGAGGCATGAGCGGGTCGGCGCCCATGAAAGGGGCCGTGAACGGGACCGCGCCGGAACCCATGACGCAAAGGGATTTCGCCCGCGCCCTGGCCAAGGCCGTGCACAGGCCCCTGTTGTTCAAGGCCCCGGCCTTGCTGCTGCGGCCGGTATTGGGGGACATGGCGGCCACCTTGCTGGAAGGCCAACGGACGGACGGGAAAAGGCTCGCCGCGATGGGGTATACTTTCCGTTACCCCCGCTTGGACGCGGCCTTGGGACAGATAGCCTCAGGAGGATGAAATGCGCTTCGGACCCAAAGGACTTGCCTTCGCAATCGCCTTCGCCTTTTCCCTGGCCCCGGCCCAGGAAGGCGCCCTGGCCACGCCCATCGCGACCGCGCCGCCGACCCTGAAAACGGACACGGCCATCTACCAATTGGATCAAGGCATGCTCCAGTACGCCTTCACCTTCGTGAACCCTTCGGACAGCGTATTGTTCCTGGATTGCCAGATCCCGCCTCATGCCTCGATGTCCGGCAACACCCTGGTGCTCACCTTCGACCGGAAGCCCGCCTCGGCGGGATCGCGGATCCCGGGGGAAGCATCCCAAGGCGGGGGCGGCGGACACGGGGTTTCTTCAACGGGAGCGGGCGTCCCTTCCGGACCCGCTTCTTCCGGGACCACCGCCGGCGGTCCGGCCTCGGGAATCGCCGTGGACCCCAACGACTTCCCGCCCCAGCGCATCGGGGCGCATCAGACCTTCCAGGGACAGCGCCGGCTGGATCGCGTCTTGGGCGACTTCCATGCCCGGCCCAGATTCGCCAAGGTGCAGTTGCGGATGGCCTACTATCCGGAGCGGGTGGAAGGGGAGGGGACTCCCTTCGTGGTGGAGCGGGAACGGCGCGCTTCCGCCGCGGCCGTGAACGTGGTCCGCAAGGGAAAGGCCCCGCCGCCGCCGAAGGTCAGGAAATTCAGGGTTCCCAAGGAAGGGGCGCCCCCTCCGGCACCGGCGGAATAAAGGGATTCAGGACGGTTCGGGATTGCTGCGGACGTGGGGCTCGACCAGGAAGATGCACTCCACGATCTGCTCCGCTTTGCGCTTGCTCTCCGCCACCACCTCGATGATGAACAGGAACCATTCCCCGGACGGATCCCGATCCACGATTCGGCTGCCCGCGATCATCGGCCAGGCCTCCAGGCGCGCGGTAACCTGCCCCACGGTATAGTCGTCCCGGAGGAAGGGCTTCACCACGGGAAACCGGTCCAAGGGGCGGGCATCATGCCAGTCCGCCTCCCGGGGGCGGCGGCCGAATAAACGCCCGAGAGGCGTGGGCTTATGGCTTTCCTCCCAGAGGAGCGCATGTTCCATCCAGAGGGTACTGTTGAGCGGAGGGTTGCGGCCGCCGTGGATCGCGCGATAGGCCGCCAAGCGGAGGAAAATCTCCATGTCGTAGTTCCGGAACCCCCGTCTCCCGCCCATGCCGTTTCCCCGTCGCTCCATCCCGGAATCTCCCGTCTTCCCGCCGCCCCGGCTCCCGGAACCCGGGCACCTCAGTATCAATAAAGCATTTCAGCCGGCCCCCGGACACGGTCGGGCCATCCGGGACTAGGCCGGCCGGCCATGCTGGCCATGGCGCCGGATCCAGATGACCAAGGTCAGGGCCGTGATGCCGCCCGCGATGACCCAGACGAACATATGCATGTAGCTGGCGATCAAATGGTAATCCCGCCCCATGATATATCCGCCGTAGGCGAGCAGGGTGGTCCAGATGGCGTCGCCGATCAGGGTGTAGACCAGGTAAGGGACGAAGTGCATGCGGGTGGTCCCGGCGGGGATGTTCACGCAGGTGCGGAGGCCGGGAACGAGGCGGCCCAGGAGGACGGCCTTCACATTGTTTCGATCGAACCAGGCTTCGGCCTTCTGGACATGCACCTTGCGGAGGTGGATCCAGTGGCCATGCCGCGCCACCAGCTTTTCCAGCCGCTCTTCGCCCAAGGCGAAGCCCAGGAAATACCAGGGGAGATGACCGAGCAGGGACCCCAGCAGGCCCGCGAGCACCACGCCCTTCATATCCAGGATCCCGATGGACGCGAGAAAGCCGGCCAGGGGCATGATGACTTCGGAAGGCAGGAGCGGGAAGAGGTTCTGGAGCAACATCAGCAGGGCCACGCCCCATTCGCCGTTTTCGATCAGCCATTCACGCATGGAGCCCCCATCGGCATGGCCGATACCCAACGCTGTTCTTCTACCGATTTTTCACTGGTGCGGTCGTAAAGCCTATAATGGGAAATAAGGTTTTGCGGAGGCGCGAAGTGAAATCAAATGCAAACTTTCCCGATGCTTTCCCGGCGCGTTTCCGAAGCCATCCCGATGCATCCTGGGAGCCCGGCGAAGGGAGCGGGCCGGCCCCCGGTCCTTCAATTTCCTTGAAAATGGCCAGAAACCGGTCAAATTCCGATAATCTTGGAAAAAAGCCCGGCCATCCCCTAAGATTGCAACGCATATCCGGATCCGTTGTCGGATCCGACGGTTTTTGGAAAGGCGCCCCGCGCGCGCAAGGAGCAGGATGCGACCCAGTCCCAGCGTCATCGTCGTGAAACGGATGATCGATATAGCCGTCGGTCTTGTGGGCACCGGCGCCTTCCTATTTTTCTACCCCATCCTGGCCATCCTCATCAAGATGGAAAGCCCGGGCCCGATCCTCTATAGCCAGGAACGGGTGGGCATCAACAAACGGTCCCGCCCCCGCGAAAAAGGCCCGGACGGGGAAGAGCCCGCGCCCATCCGCAAGTCCGACGTGGGGGGCAAGCCTTTCGAGATCTACAAGTTCCGCAGCATGCGCACGGACGCGGAGAAGAACGGGCCGCAATTGGCGGCCAAGGGCATCGACCCGCGCGTGACCCAGGTTGGATGGTGGCTGCGCGCCCTCCACCTGGATGAGCTCCCGCAATTCTGGAGCGTGCTGCGCGGGGACATGAGCTTCATCGGCCCGCGTCCCGAGCGGGCGCATTTCACCGTCGAGTTCGGCCGCACCATCCCGCATTACCAGAACCGCACCCTTTGGGTCAAGCCCGGCCTGACCGGTCTCGCGCAGATCTCCCTCGGCTACGACGAGGGCATGGAGAGCGTGGTCCGCAAGACCTACTTCGATTATTCCTACCGGGCCTCCTTCAGCCATTTCGGCTCCTGGGCGCGCATGGAATGGTGGGTGCTCATGAACACCGTGGGTTACCTGCTCATCAAGCCCCGCAAGGAAGGGGATACCCGCGATCTGGCGAGCCTCAAGCGCGTCAAGCTCCTCAACATGCTGGCGCACGCGCCCAAGAAGCACGGCTCCACCCATAAGGTCACGGCCTGGGTGAAGCTGGACAGCGATGATCGCTCCATGGTCCTCCAGGGCAAGGATCCTTCGGAGATCACCGATCGCCTGGCCCGCCTTTCCGCCCGCGGCATCAAGACCCTGGAAGTGTGCTACACCCCGCGTAAGGATTTCGATCTGGACGACCTGGGCTTCCTGGTGGACCTGTCCCACCGCGTGAACGGCCTGGGCGGCCGCATGGCCGTGCGCGATCCCAGCCCCCGCGTCCACCGGATGCTCCAGGAGATCCACATGGACAAGGTGGTGGATCTGGCCCGTCCGCAGAGCCGCGTCCGCAACTTCATGACCGTGGACGTGGAATGCTGGTTCCATGCGTACAACCTCAAGGAAAAGGTGCCGCCTTCCACCTGGCATCTGCAGGAGACGCGCATCGTAGCCAACATGGAGCGCATCCTGGGCCTGTTCCGCTCCCAGGAGGCCAAGGCCACCTTTTTCGTGCTGGGTTGGGTGGCGGAGCGCTTCCCCGAGATCGTCCGCATGATCGCATCGGAAGGCCATGAGATCGGGACCCATGGGTATTACCACAACCTGATCACGGACATGACCCCGGCCAGCTACGAGGAAGATCTCGCCAAGTCCCTGGAAGCCATCGCCAGGAACTATACCCAGCCCGTCATCGGACACCGGGCCTCGAACTTCACCATCGTGCCCAGCACCTACTGGGCCCTGGAAATCATGGCCAAGCACGGCCTCAAGTACGATTCCAGCATCTTCCCCATCAAGCGCGACCGCTACGGCATCCCGCATTATCCGAACCGCCTGCCGCATACCCAGCACCTGAAGAGCGGCAAGACCATGATGGAATTCCCCATGTCCACCCTGGGCGTCGGCAACAAATTCCTGCCCATGTCCGGTGGAGGTTACCTGCGCCTGTTCCCGCACGTGGTCACGGAAACCTTCATAGACTCCTGCAACCGCAAGGGCCATCCCGCCATGGTCTATTTCCATCCCTGGGAGCTGGATCAGGATCAGCGCCGCGTGAGCGTGGGCCTGGTCAAGACCTTCCAACATTACGTGAACCAGCATTCCCTGGAGTGGAAGCTCAACCGGTTGATGCAGAAGTTCGCTTTCACCTCCATCCGGGACAGCATGGCAACGCGCCGGGTCCAGGTGATGTTGCGACGCAATCCCGTTTACATCCCCAGCCACCTGGGCGCCCAAGGCGATCGCGATGCCATTCGCGCGGCGGAACGCCGGGAAGCCCACGACAATCCCGTGATTCCGCGGCGGCCGGCGAGGGCTTAGGCCCTATCGCCCGGAGGCGGGGCCCGCTCCGACCCTTGCGGCGCACCGTAAGAGCGTAGCTGTACCATAAGTCAGGCCCTTGCGTCGGCTCCCTTTTTACCGGTATGATAATGGCTGAAGGAACCCTCCGATGAAGCCTGCCCGGCGTTACGCGCCCGCGTCCCTGCTCGTCCTGCTCTTCTCCTTGCTCATCCTTGCGGGATGCCGGGAAAAGGATCCGTTCTATTCCCGCAACGAGGCCCTCATCCGGGTCCTGGACGCCCAGGACGCGCGATCCGGCAAGGGGGCGGACAAATACGTCATCCGGGGCGGGAACGGGCACCTGTTCTACCTGGAGGACCTGCGCGCCGCGGTCACCAAATGGGACCACCTCGATTCCAACCTCGCCCTCATCTCGCGGGTTTCGGCCGGACTCAAGGCGAAGGGCGTCCGGCTCCTGCTGGTGCCGGTCCCGACCAAGGTGGAAGTGTACCCGGCCCTGCTGGGCGGCAGGGATGGGTCCGACATCAGCCCGTCCAAGAACCTTTTCCTGGCGGGACTCGACAGCCTGGGAGTGGAGTACCTCGACCTGCGCAGGGATTTCGCGGCGGCGAGGGATTCCCTGCGCCTGTTCCCGCATACGGATACCCATTGGGACGAGGATGCCATCCGGCTGGCGGCCGTGAGGCTCGCCGCGCGGCTGCGGCCGGGGCTCATGGCGGAGGGGGAACGGGATCCGGAATCACGGGCCGGAAGCCCGGCCGGGCTTCCGGCCGGGACCGGGCAGGGATCGGCCCTGATCGATTCGGTCCTGACCGGATTCCAGGGGGACCTGGCGGACAAGTTCGGATTGGCGGAAACGGATACCGTGCGGATTCGGCGGGTGGGGAACGGGAAGGGCGGGATCTATGCGGAACCGGATTCCGCCGGCATCCTGCTGTTCGGGGACAGCTTCCTCAACCAATACAAGCGGCAGTCGGGCCACCTGGGGGCCCATCTCTCCAGGGAGCTGGGGGTCCCGGTCAAGACCGTGCATTCCCTGGCGGGATTCATCAAGGGGCCGGACCGGATCCTGGAGCTCGTCGAATCCCTGCCCCGCACCAGGGTGGTAACCTGGGTGTTCACCAGCCGATCGCTGATGGAGCAGACCTTCTAGCCCGCCGCGCCGATCTCCCCTATGCGGCGACGGCGCCCGGCGCCCGCGCCTCAGCCCGCGTGCTGGCCGCCGCGGCGCCACTCCACGGGCGCGGTCAGCATGGCCTTCACCATGGCGAGAAGGGGATAGGGATCGATCGGCTGGATCATCTGGTTCAGGGACCGGGACCCGTCCCAGGCTTCCAGGAACTCCGCGCGCATGGATTCCTCCCCGGAGAAGAGGATCAGGGTGGGCACGTCGGGCAGTTCCAACCGCCAGTCCGGCCAGGTCGGGAATTCCGGCTCTTCGCCCAGATGCACGCCAAGCACGATAAGGTCCGGCTTGTCGGCAGCGAGCAGGATGGGGATGTCTTCCAGGCTTCCCGCATCCAGGACGCGATGATTGATGCCTTCCAGGATGAAGCGCAACATTATCCGGTACCGGTCTTCCGGTTCGTAAATCAGTATCTTGGCCATGGTAATCCGCGGAGGGTGACTCCCTCCTATCCCTGCGCCCATTGTAGGGCAGGTCGCGCGGTTTTTCGAGACCGGTGTGACGGGCGTACCCTCGATTCCCGCAAGGATCCAAAACCATCCCCGCATACGGCCCCAAGAACTTAAATTTCCCCCATGTCCGAACCGGCCCACGGGGATTTCCGCGAAATGATATCGCCCGCCGAAGCGGATGCCATCCTGGCCGCGGCCCTGCCCGCCGGACGTTACGCCCCGGTTACCCTTCCCATCTCGAAATGCGCGGGCCGTTTCCTGCGCGAGCCCATCCGCGCCGATCGCGCCCAGCCTCCGTTCGACCGGGTGGCCATGGACGGGATCGCCTTCGCCTTCGAGGCCTGGGAGAAGGGCCTCCGCCGCTTCCGCGTGGAGGGCATGCAGAAGGCGGGCCAGCCGGCGAAGCGCCTGCAGGACCGGGCCGGCTGCCTGGAGGCGATGACGGGAGCCGTGCTCCCGCAGGGGACGGATTGCATCATGCCCGTGGAGGAGATCCGCATCGAGGACGGCCATGCGGTCCTGGGCGAACGGGCGCCCGAAGCGGTCCGCTTCCGGTTCGTGCATCGCGCCGGCGGGGACTGCGCCCAAGGAGAGACCATCGTTCCCGAAGGCGTGATCCTGACCGCGCCGCATCTGGGCGCGGCCGCTTCCTTCGGCATGAAGGACCTGAAGGTGGGCGCCTCGCCGTCCGTGGCCGTCGTGGCCACGGGGGATGAACTGGTGGACGTGGGCCGCGAGCCCTCGGCGTATCAGATCCGGAAATCCAATCCCTATGCCATCGAAGCCGCTTTGCGCCGGAGCCATATCGATCGCGTGGCCCTCCTGCATTGCCGCGACGACAAGGCCCGCTTGCGCCAGTGCCTGGAAGGGCTGAAGGGCCGATGCGAGGCCCTGATCCTGACGGGCGGGGTCTCCATGGGCAAGACCGATCACGTGCCGGAAGTCCTGCGGGAGATGGGTGTCCGGCCCCTGTTCCACCGGATCCTCCAGAAGCCGGGCAAACCCTTCTGGTTCGGGATGGGCGCGGACGGCACGCCCGTATTCGGCCTGCCCGGCAATCCCGCCTCCGTACTCGTATGCCTGCACCGTTACGTATTGCCCGCGCTCCGCAGGGCCATGGGATCCCCGGCCTCCCAAGCCGACGCCTCACCGGGCCCCACCCGTCCGGGATGGGCGGCAGGATCCATGCCGGCCATCCTCGCATCCGGCGCGGGGCCGAGCGGCCGTCTGACCCAATTCCGGCCGGTCACCTGCGGTTGGGATGCGGAAGGCCGGATGCGGGCCGCATGGGCCGGCAACCAGGGCTCCGGGGATTTCAGCGGTTGGGCCAGGGCGGACGGCTTCGTGGAATTGGAAGCCGGGGATGCGCCTTGGGAGGCGGGGCGGCTCGTGCCTTTATGGAGATGGTGACGGATTCAGAATTCGGCGACCGTTTCCCATTCCCAATGGGTGCCGCCATCGCTTGAGCGGACCATGTAGATGCCGCTGGCCGGGATCTCCTTGACCCTTTCCCATGGTTGCGCCTTGTTGAGGTCATGCTTGATCATGACCGCCGCCATGAGGGTCCCGTCCGCCGCGATCTGTAAGGGTCCGGCCAAAAGGGGATATCCCGTCCGCTCGAGGGGGAGGGTAGGAAGAGGGATGGTGTCCGAGCCCGCCCTGCACCAGGAGGAATGAACCATGGCCAAGGAATGCACCATGGACAGGGCTGTATCCCTAAAGGCCATCCCAAAGGTATGGATGCACCTATCCTGGGCCATGCTGGGCCTGAAGTTACCCAATAAAGGGGGGCCGGGATCATGCTCGGGCGGGATCACCGGACCCAACCTGACCAGCCCCCCGCTCCGGAACGCGTACTCGGCAAGAGTATCCCCTTCGACGGACAGGTATAGGCGATCCTCTCCGTTGATCCGGGCGGAAAGCGCGACCCCGGCGTAGCCTCCCCTGGAAAGGATCTCCTTGATCGGATTGGCGTGGGCCGGATCGAGGCTCCACCGGTAGGAAAGGAGTTCCGGCTGGCCGTCCACCTCCCTCGGATAGACTATGCCGAGAGCCATATTGTATTCGGGGCCGCTGTAGAGGAAATCCGTTTGGAATTCCGCGAGGGTGTCCAGGAGGAACCTTTTTCCATCGCTTTGGACCACCTCCAGGCGATGCTTGTCCCAATCACCCACCACGGTTTGCCATCGATCGTCGCCGACCACGGACACGTTGGAAATGCCGTCCCCTCCGCCCCTTCGCAGCGAGCTGTTGAGGCCGTACTCCCCGATCCGGACGAGGGACTTGAGATTCCAGTCGCCTCCGTTCCGGGAGAACATGGACAAGGCGTTCCGGTTCCAGACCATCGGCTGCAGATCTCCCTTGGCATTCCGGACCAGGGAGGAACCGGATTCATAGATCCTTTGCAGGTTCTTGAATGGATGGGCCTGCCATTTCCCGTTGACGCGCCGATACGCGATGGTCTGCACGTTGCGCATTTCGAATGGGGCCTCGTATTCCTCCAGCTTGGCCCTGGTCCCGAAGTTCATGCCCACGTCGGCCAGGACGATCGGCGTTCCGTCCCCATCCAGTTCGAAAACCGCGGTCATGACCTCCTGCCGGGCGGGGACATCGTATTCCCGGCCATCTTCCGTAGTGCATCCGAAGAGCGCCAAGGCCGCGATCACCACGGAGAGTGGTGCTTTTCCGGGAATCCGGATGTTACCTCGCATTTTAGGAGCCCCTTTGTGGTTCGTCACGGAACGAATTTATTATTTTGCGCGCTCACGGAACACCCAAAGGATCCGCGCTTGAAGAAAAATCCCGGAGGTCGGACGGCGATTACCGCCGCTTGGGTAACCTGTGCGTTTCTCATGTCCGGATGCCTCTATTCCACCGCCCATTTCAACTCGGGACGGCTCCTGGAGCCCGGGCGTTCTTCGCTCACCTTGGGCGGCGGGAGGTTTCGATCCTTCACCTTCGGATGCAATGAGCCGGGTTCCTACGGCATGACCTCCGAATCCCGCGATTCCCTGGGAATCCATTGCGTCACCTATAGGGAGACCATCCAGGACTCGACAGGAGGGTACCGAACGGAATCGGACACGACGGCCCCCAAGGCCTTCTGGACTTCCGTTTCAAGCTACAGCATCGGCTACCGCCTGGGGATCCTGGGCCAGTGGGGACCGTTCCCGGGCGCGGACATGGGCCTGCATCTGGAAGCCCCCACCAACCCCGCCACGGGTGAGTTCGACTTGCGGCTGGGGTTGCCCGTTCCCGCCGGCATCCCTTTCCATCATTCCCTTTCCGCGGGTTGGGGCATCGGCTTCTGGGCCGACAACTCGTACTTCCTGGAATACGCATTCTCCCACGCCTGGGGGGAGAACGACCTGTTCTTCAACTACCGCGCCACCCGGCTCGCCACCCAGATCCCCGATCTCGCCGACGCCGTGGACGAGCGGGTCTTCGCGAGCGAAAGGCGGCTCATCCACCAGGCTTCCGCGGGATTCCGCTGGGAGCTCCCGGATATCGCCATGCTCCCCGACTTCCTCATCCCCCAGGCCGTGCTCACCTATCCCCTGGGGCCGAACGGCGCCAGCAAGGTCCCGAAGGAGCTCCTGGACGATCGGATGTGGAACGTGAACCTGGGGATGGGATGGCATTTCAAATGAAGGCGGCCCTTTTCCTGATGGCGGCATCCCTAGGCTCCATGGCGATGCCGGCCGTGGATCCCGATACCCTCTCCGGCCCCGCCGACCCGATCGACTCGACCCGGGCGGTCGGGGACTCTTCCGCCCTGGAGCTCAAGGACAAGAACGTAAAGGCCCGCGATACCCGATCGCATAGGGAAAAAGAGGTGAGCCGCATCCGCCTCACGCGCGAGGACCTCAAGAACATCGCGGCCGCGCAAGGGGATCCCCTGCGCGCCCTGACCACCCTGCCCGGGACGACCAACCAGAACGATATGAGCGTGCGACCCTTCGTGCGCGGGGGCAAGGCGGAAGAGACCCAGGTGCTTTGGGAAGGCATTCCGCTCCTTCAGCCGTATCATTTCGGGAGCATCTATTCCGTATTCAACATGGAGTCCCTGGAGGACCTGACCCTGTACAGCGGCGGGTTCCCGGTGGAAATGGGCAATGCCCTTTCCGGGGCCCTGTTCATGCGCGCGCGGCCCGCGCCCCTGGATACCGTGTCCTTGTCCGCGGACCTGTCCCTGTTGCGCGGGAACGCCTATGCCGGCGTGCCCATCGTGAAGGACAAGCTCGGCGCGTCCTTCGCCTACCAATCCTTCTGGTACGATTGGATGTTCAACCGCGGCCTGGACGCGATGAGCCTGGTCCGGCAGGATCCGGGGTTCGACAAGGATCGGAGGGAGATCCAGACCTACCTGGACCTGCCCAATTTCAAGGACCTCCAGCTGGGCCTGGCCTGGAAGCTTTCCGACCGGGCGCGGGCGGAGTACACGGGCATCCTTTCCAAGGACATCTTCACCGTCAAGGAACCGAACCCGCACCGGTTCGTCAACGACGGGGAAGTCTCGCCGGACTATTACGAGTGGGACCTCTTCTACGGGAATCCCGCCGACAAACGGCGCAGGGAGAGCCTGGTGGATACCCTGGCCCTGGTCTCCGTGGACAATGCCGTGCACGCCCTGCGCTTCCATTGGCGGCCGACCGCGGCGTGGAACATCGATCAAAGCGTCGCCTACCAGTCCCAGGATTGGGCCGTGGGATTCTTCGATAAGGCGGTCTGGATCGACTCCATCACCCCCGCGGGGGGATTCGCCGGCCATCGCAAGCCCGCTCCCAGCGACTACCTCCTCAAGATCGCCAATCGGACGTATGACTGGCGGCTGGATGCGAGGGGTTGGCTCACGGATGGTTTCCGCCTGGGCCTGGGCGCCTCCCAATCCAAACGCGAATCCTCCTTCGAAACGCGCCTGCCGCGGCCCATCTTCGAAACCATCGTGAACGGGAACGTGGACGCGCTGGATGCCCTGGGATTTTTCAATCCCGATGGCTTCCTCTACCGCTCCAACGATGCCGGAGTCAATCCCAATGCCGATTACCTGAAACGGTTGCCGGCCCTGATCCGCTTCGATCACCGGGGCGACCTGTCCGCGGACTTCCTGTCCGCCTACGCCTCGGGCGAATACAACTTCGATGCGGCTCATCGCCTCACCGTGGGCGTCCGCGCGGAAACGGATACCTATTCCTCCGCGCCCTTCCTGAGCCCCAGGGCCTCCTGGTTCCAGAGCGTGGGAGGCAAGGACGAGATGACCGTGGCCGCGGGCCTTTATTCCCAGAGCGATTTCCCCTTCCAGATCCGCGACATCAATCCCTCCTTGCGCGCCGAGAAGGCCTTCCACTTCAATCTGGAATGGACGCATACCTTCTCCCCCGCGTACCGTCTGGAATGCGACTTCTACCAGAAGAATTATTTCGATCTGGTGGTTCCCTTCCTCGTGAATACCGGCCATCTCACCTGGGGCTCCGGGCCTTTGGAAGAGGTGGACAGCACGCTCTTCCCTTCACTGACCAATGCCCAACAGGACAGCATCCGATCGCGCTTCGGGGATCGCCGCCTGGACTACCGCAACGGGGGCATGGGCAAGGCGGCGGGAACGGAAATCTCCTTCTTCTACAATCCCACCCGGATCTGGGGAGGCTGGCTTTCCGCCGAGGCGGGTTACTCCAAGCGCCAGGACGCTCCGGGAGAGCGCGTCTACGACTACCGCTATCAGCGTCCCTGGGCGTTCAACTGGATCAACCATTTCAAGCTGCCCGACCGGTACGGCCTGGCCCTGCGCGGGCGTTACGCCGCCGGCCTGCCGTATACGGACTACGTCTCCTACGGATCGGAAGAGGACGGCCTGGGTTCGGGATTCAATACCGGGAACGGCGGCCCGGAAAACGATACGGTCTTCTATGCGGGCCCCCGCAACGGCAGGCGCTATTCCCCTTACAGCCGATGGGACCTGCGCCTCTCCAGGGAATTCACGGCCTGGGGCCTCCCGATGGAGTCCTACTTCGAGCTGTGGAACTCCTTCAATACGCCCAACTTCCTCCTGTCCGATGCCGGCACGCGCAAATGGAAGTTCGTGGATCTGAACTACCCAATCCCCGTCCTCTTCCTGGGCATTTCCGGCCGCTGGTGAGGTCCGCTGGTACCCTAGAAATCCGGGACCAGCGGGGATTGCCGTCCCAAGGCATCGGCCATTCCGGCTCCGGGTTCCCCGGCCGCGGCAGGGAAAACGACCGATCGGATCGATCGGGCCGGGGCCCGGCCTCTCGCTTGCCCGCCGCGTACCGGGATCCCGTCCCCTCGATCGAGCCCGACCGGACCCCTATCGTAGACCAGGGCCCAGGCCTTGGCCGCGTAACGGCCGCCGAGGATGATCTGGCTTTTGCGATCGAAGTGAAGCTTGTCCCCCTTGTCGACCAGGCCGTCGCTTTCCACCACCGCGCAATGCGCGAGCCTTTGCGGCAGGGTCAGGATGCGCGCGTTGAAGGCGGCATGCTTGGGCTCGAACTGGCCGATCTGGCCGGCGATGACGGGCAGGGCGGCAATCCCCAGATCCTTCCGCAAGGACTCCATCAGGGCCACGAGCTTGTCCAGGTAGAGGCTGTCGGCGGCGTCGGATTCGCCCTGGTGCCACAGGATTCCTTTCAAGGTCCCGGATTTCATGGCCTGGCGGGAACGCTTCAACGCATCGGCGTAGTAGGCGGTCCCCTTGGCCCAGCTGACGATGGAGGACCCGCCGCGGGCATTCACCACCAGGCCGAATTCCGCGGCCGGAAGGAGACGGTGCATCTCCTGGGAGAAACCGAATCCCGGGCCCACCTGGTTGGCGGGCGACCCCGCCTCCAAGGTTGAATACCGGTTGAGGGGATTGCGCGCGCGCTCCCAGGTCGCGCTGTCCTTGAACAGCCAGGCGCCGGCGATGTCGGTGGTGGAATCGGAGGCGATCATGGGGCCGCGTCCGGACATGTTGCTCTGCCCGATCAGCAGGAAGATGTCCAGGTTCTTTTGCCCGCGGGCCGGATGGCATAAGGACAGAAGGCCGCAGATCAATATCGGAAACGCCCTGACCGGATCCATCTTCCCCCGCTTTCGACCCGTATGGATTGGCTTGCCGGCCCGGGTCCCTGCATAACTATAGCCTCGCCGCGGGCACCGGGGAATCGGGAATCGGGGAATGCCGTTGTCTAAGGGTGAACGCGGCATTGCGGCCCTTGCGGCGACGTCGCATCCGTTTGCGCCGACGGTACGGGGAGGGCCTCCAGGGCCTTCCCGTACCGTCCAGCGCCGGAAGGTTCAGGAAACGAACTTCCCGAGGTTGGAGATGTAATTGTAGAGATGATGGGAAGAGACGCGCTGCTCGGGCACGTTCCAGGGCCAGAGCTTGAGGATGGATTCCTGGCGGTCCAGCATCTTGCCGTCGCTGCCCAGGTAGAATGGCGTGCCTACGTGATTGTATCCGATCTTGGGGATGCGCGGCACCACGTCGTAGGAATTGACGTAGCGGAAGGTGGGGATGTTCGCCGCGTCGTAGGTCTTCTTGAAATCCGCCGCGCCCACGCGCGGGCACCCGAAGGTGGTGAGGCTGACCACGTTGTAGCCGCGCTGCTTCAGATCCAGGGCGGCGATGGTGGCGGTGGCGCCTCCCAGGCTATGGCCCGCGACCACCACCGGCTTGTTCTTGTCGAGCATGGAGTCCTGCAGGGGCTTGAGCTCATCGTAGGCGGAAGAGAACCCGCGGTGCACCGTGCCCATTTCCCTGTATCTGCCTTTCGCGATGTTCGCGTCATGCCCCCAATCCTTCATCTCCTTGGAACCGCTGTAGGTTATGATCTGATGGTCCGCGTACTGCTTGTACAGATAGTTCGTATGCCCGATGGAGTAATTGGGTTTGTCATAGGCCTCCTGGCAGACCTTCATGAGCTGGATGGAATTGTGGTGGTTGACGGTCTCCGGGTTGGCGAGGTTGAGGCCGGACTCGATCGGGCGGGGCGCGCTGATGCTGTCCTTGAGGGCCTGGCGCCGGGCGGAGGCCTGGGCTTCGGTTTCCGGAAGGGAGCCGAGGCCGGACGGGCTGGCGGCGCCTTGGGCGCGCTCCCGGGCCGCTGCGGGAGCATGGGAGGACTGGGCGGCGGGCGCCGCGGCCGTGGCGGTAGCCGTCTCGGCCAGGGTGGCCGTGCGGACGGGGGCGGCGGGCAGGGTTGCGGGGACCTTCATGTTCTACTCCTTCGGTGGGGCGCGGCTATCCGCCATGGCCCGGGGTGTTCATCCTGTCGACGGAAAAAAGTATTCAGGGGACCCGGCCTTTACGGGCCGGCGCGTCGATTAGTTGGGCGGCGGTTACGTCCTGCATAAGAAAAACCCGGGAGCCGCCCCACCGTCCCGGTTTCCCGCCGGGAAGTGGTTACGCGGGAATCCGGCCGCGAAGCCCTGTTCCCGGGGTCCCAGGGGCGTAACCGGATTTTTCGCCTCAGGCCCCCGCGGCAGCTATCTTATACTTCATGAGCAAACCCAAGGTGGAAGTAGGACGCTGGACCGATAGGGAAAAGGATCCCAGGCAATCCCCCGGAGCGAATACCCCTGTCGGCAAGCTGGAGGCCCTGGCCTGGGTCCTCGACAGCAGCATTCCGGTACCGGGGACGAATTTCCGCGTAGGCGTCGAATCCCTGATCGGCCTGGTCCCGGTCATCGGCGACCTCATCGGCGCGGCGCTCTCCACCTACATCATCGTCATGGCCGCCCGGCTGGGCGCTCCCCGCCTGACCCTGTTGCGCATGGGTTTCAACGTGACCCTGGAGGCGGTGGTTGGCTTGGTTCCCATCGTCGGGAATCTCTTCGATTTCGCATGGAAGGCCAATGTGCGAAACGTGAACCTGTTGCGGGACCATATCGCGGATCCCGGCCGCAGGCGCAAGGGCGATTGGCTTTTCGCCCTGGGTTTCCTCCTTTTCGCGGCCGCCCTCTTCGTGGGCCTGGGGTGGTTCGGGGTCGCCGCCGGACGTTTCATCCTGGGCGCCTTCGGCGCCTGAGCCGATCAAGGCCCTTCTGGCCTTCCGGCTTCCAGGCCGATCGGAACGGACCCTTCCCGACATCGGTGTCCGCTGGACAACGGCAATCCATCCCGCCCCGGCGGGGCCCCCGGGCCGATAGATATATTTCGCTTTTCCCCAAGGTGGAATATGCGCGCAATCCTCGCGGCGGCCGTGCTCGGCGCCGTTCTCCTGAATCCCCATCCGGCCTTCCCCAACCCTTCCGATCCATCCGTCGCCGCCATCGACATGCTGCCCACCAAGCTCTCCGTGGTCATGTCCGATTCCGTGCACAACCCGGAAAGCGACTCGGTCACCGTGACCCTCAGCATCATGGCCAAGGGCGCCGCCACCCCGGCCCGCGCCCGCTGGACCGCCGCCCAGATCGGCATCGAAGGTACGGAGCGCATGAACGGCATCGTGGATTCGGCCCAGACCATGGCGGCCGGCGTGGAATACACCTACAAGATCGGCGCCTGGGTGGACAAGAAACCCTTCTCCGTCATCGCCATCACGGATCCCAACGGCGTGCTGGGGGAAACCTCCGCCGCCATCGCCAACAACGTCCTGGTGCGCACCTGCCAATTCCGCCGCGCCGTAGAGAAGGACACCGTGTATACGGGCAAGGACTGCGTCGTTCCCGCCCGGAGGGCCGACTGATGCGTAGCTTTTCCGCCGATGCCTTGAGATCCGCCTTTGCGACCGCCGCCCTGGCTTTGGGGGGCATGGCCGCCATGTCCTTTCCGGCCGTTGTTCCCGCGCGCGCCGCGATCAGCTTCGAGATTTCCCCCTATAGCGTCAAGGCCCTCAGCACCAAGGATCCCAGATGGGACACCGTGGTGGTGCAGACCTATGTCTACGTCTCCGGGGACGAGACCTACCGCAATACCGGCAAGACCCGCATGCTGTACCTGGATCTGCGCATCGACTCCCTGTCCGTGGCCAAGCATTACCTGGAGCCCGGGGATTCCCTGGAAGCCATCAACGGCTTCATGATCAAGGACACCCTCACCGTGCTCAAGACGCCCTTCGCCGCGGTCACGTGGTCCGATCCGCAATACGTTTTCGAGAAGGAGACCACGGTGGGGAACATGCGCGTGTCGTCCCAGTTCGTGGACCTGCACCCCCGGATCGATACCGTCAAGGTGGCCGGATGCCCCCTCCCCACGGCCATCGGTCCCGGAGCGCGCGGGCGTTCGGTAAGAGCGGCGCTTTCCGCAGCCGCGCCGATACCCACTACTATCTATAACCTGATCGGGAAACCGGTCTGGGCGGGGCAATCGGTTCCGGGCCGGATCCCCGAAACCGCCTTATCCGAAGGCATCTATCTAATGTCGCAAACTTCTGGAAACCGCATTTTTCGAATCCTTCCCCGGTAGCCGGCTCCCCTGCTGCCCAGATGGGCGGCATGCCGTTTGCTTTTTTCTTTTGCAAGTGTCCATATAGGCGATTCCGAGTACCTTAACGGGTCTCCGGCAATCGTTGACCTGCAAGAGGTGATCAACTGCCCCTGAAATCGATTTGTTTGGTTTTGGCCTGGTTCCTGACGGGATGCCTCTATTCCGTCCACCATTTCAATACTGGAGTCCTTATGCCCGCCGGCAGGAGTCAGACGACCATGGGAATGGGCAGGGAACCCTTGTGGTCCTGCGCCCATTACCAGGCCGACTCCGCCGACGCCGTGCATGCCTGCGGCGACAGCGCGGGCGAATCCGTTTCCGGATCCAACCTGTTCAAAGGCAGTCTGGACTACCGCCTGGGCGTCAAGGATTCCTGGGGGCCGTTCCCGGGCGCGGAAATGCAATGGCATCTGGAGGCGCCCACCAATCCCGCCACGATGGAGTTCAGCTTCAACCTGGCCCTGCCGGTCCCGGGCCGTTCGGGCGGATCCGGGAACCCGGAACCGGAAGCGGACTTCCACCATAAAATAGGCGCGGGGTGGGGCATCGGCGCCTGGGCCGACAATTCCTTCTTCCTGGAATACGCCGCCTCGCGCAAGCTGGGCGGCCCGCTCTGGTTCGGTAACATGCGCGCTACCTACCTGGCCACCCAGATCGGCGAAGTGCTGGGCGACGATTTCTCGCAACCCCTCCCCAGCGACCGGACCCTGGTCTTCCAGGCCGCCCTGGGAGCCTCCTTCCGCCTTCCCGATTGGGTGCTGGCCCCGGATTTCATCATTCCCCAAATCAACGTGACCCTGCCGCAGGTTCCCACGGGCGAACGGCGTTTCCGCAGCGACGATATCCCCTTGGCCCAGTGGGATGCGAGCCTGGGATTGGGATGGGGCATTTGAAGGCCATGACCCGCCTGGGCGCATGCCTGGGCCTCCTTTGCCTGCAGGTTGCCCTCGGGAACGCGCATGCGCAGGCCGCGGGCCCGATCGCGGCGAAGGCGGACACGCTTTACGCCGGCACCGATGCGGATACCGTAGCGGCCGTCGGGCCGGCGCCCGATACCCTGGCGGCCGGGCCCGATTCCCTCCTCGCGGATTCCCTCGCGTCGGGCAAGGATATCCCCTCGCCGAACCTGGCCCCCGACACCGTTGTCCGCAAGGCGATGCTTGCCGATAAGCCCCGCCCCGCGGCCGCGCCGGCGCCGTCCGGTGCGGCGGCTCCGAACGCCGCCGACTCCGAGGCCGTGGAGCTCGCTCCCCGCATCGTCAAGGGCGGGCGACGGGCCGAAGGCCCCACCGAGATCAGCAGCGACTTCATCCGCAAGATCCCCAGCACCATGAACGATCCGGTGCGCGCGATGGCCTTCACCCCCGGCGTCACGGTCCAGAACGACGTCAACGTACGTCCCTACGTGCGCGGCGGCGACGCCGAGCAGACCCGGGTGGTGATGGACGGCCTGCCCCTCTTGCAGCCCTACCACGTGGGGGGCGTGTTCTCGATGTTCAACTTGAATACCCTGGAGTCCGTGCAGCTCTACCGGGACGACTTCCCCGTGGAGAATCCCGGGGCCCTCTCCGGCCTCCTGCGCATGAAGACCAAGAGCCGCTTCCCGGAAAAGTCCCGCGTTAATGCCAACCTTTCCTTGGTGCGTGGGGACGCCTTCGCCGAGGTCCCCATCATCGCCAACTCCCTGAGCGTATACGGGGCGGCCCAGGTCTTCCTCTTCAACCGCGCCTTGCATGGCCTGATGGACGTCTCTTCCACCGTCTCCCAGGACAGCGCCTTCCAGGCGGACATGCAGGGTTACCGCGACCATATCAACATGCCGGACTTCCTCGACTACCATTGGGGGGCTTCCTTCGCCCCCAAGGCGAACTTCCGCGCGAACTACATGTCCAGCCTTTCCACGGACGCCTATGCCGTGGTGGTCCCGCATCAGACCAACATCCTCTCGCGCATCAACCCCAAGTTCGGCGACCCCACCGCGGTCATGGCGCCTTCGCCTTATAAGCGCGCGCCTCCCTCCTCCAAGAAGATCTCCGTCGACAGCATCTCCTCCGTTTCCATCGGCAACCAGATGCACTTCCTCAACCTGGCCTGGGACGCGGACGAGAATAACCTGGTCGAGAACGCGGTCGGATTCCAGACCCAGGCCTGGGACGTGGCGTTCAAGCATGCGGGCGCGGGCTCTAAGCTGGCCCTTTCGCAATCCGCGCAATACGCCAACTACCGGATCTCGGATACCTATACGCCGTCGGAAACCCATCGCTTCGAATTCGGCGCCGCCTACGATTACAAGCGGCAACGCTATGACATGAACCTGCCCTACGTGCTGTACGACGTCATCGTCAACGGCAACGTGGACATGCTGGAACCCCTGGGCTACTTCTCGGACGCCGGTTTCGCGATCGGCAAATCGGACAGTTCCCGGAGCAGCTTCGATTACCTGGGCGAATACCCTTCCCGGATCAGCTTCACCCACCAGGGCCGCCTGGAAGAGCACTTCGGCAGCGTCTTCTTCTCGCACCGGTGGAAGACCGGCAATGGAGCCCTGACCTACGGCCTGCGCGGCGAATACCAGAACACCTCGCGGGAATTCTTCCCCGCGCCCCGCCTCGACTACCGCTGGGACGTGAACGAAAGCGACGCCCTCCTGTTCTCCTCCGGCATCTACTCCCAGAACAACCTTCCCTTCTACCAGCGCGATCGCGATCCCTCCCTGAAGGCCGAAAAGACCGGCCAGCTGGGCATGCAATGGACCCACCGCTTCAGCAAGGGCTATCGCGCCAGCATCGACGGGTACTATAAGCGTTACGAGGACCTGGTGACCGCCAGCCTGGCGCCCGACCGCACCATAGACCTGCAGGGCTTCCTCCTGCCCATGCCGGGATCCAAGCTGACGCCGGACCAGATCGCCGATCTGAGGACCATCCTGGACACGACGGCCCGATTCTCCTCCCTCTCCGACTCCGTCCAGAACGCGGCCTATGAGACCTTCGGCGGCCTCATCTTCAACTACGCCAATACCGGGGCCGGCAACAGCCTGGGCACCGAACTCTCCTTCTTCTACGAACCCACCGCCCTCTGGAACGGTTGGGTCTCCGCGGACTTCAGCCTTTCCAACCGCCGCGACGGCGAAGGCCGTCCCTACTATGCCTACCGCTACCATCGGCCCGTGGTGCTGAACTGGGTGAACTACTTCGACATACCCGGCGGCTTCGATATCAGCTTCACCTATCGCTGGGCCCTGGGCCAACCCTATACGCCTTACTCCGGGGACATGGACGGCAAGGGAACCTATCAGCCCCTGTACGTGGGCGCCCGCAATTCCGGCCGCCTCTCGCCCTATAGCCGCCTGGACATGCGCCTGACGCGGGACGCGCGGTGGTTCAACCGGAACTTCAAGGCCTACCTGGAAGTGTGGAACTCCATGAACAGCCCCAATTACTTCGCCCGGGACGACAAGACCGGGCAGCTGAAGTCGGCCCAGTTGAACTGGCCGTTCCCCTTGTTCTTCCTGGGCGTGACCGGGGATCTTTGAGGAGTATCGATGAAGCTCCCCCCAGTCCTTATTCTCTTTGTTTCCTTAGTCGCCGCCTCGGAAGGTCAACTGCGGATTGTTTTATGTTTGATCGATTCCGGCTTTGTCGTCAAAAACAGGTTCGTTACGGAATTCAATGGCACGCGTATTCCAGACACGAATCAAGTACTGGAAGTCGCCAAGGCCAATTCGACCTGGCATACGGCCCAACTGAATTCAAAGGCGATAAATGACGTGTGGTTGGCATACGAACCGCCTGCCGATCCGGGGACCATTATTTTTCTATCCAACACGAGCCCGCCTATCGCGCTTCTTACGCTCAATATCGACGCGATGTGCGGCGGTTGCTTTGAGCGTTACCAATATTATGGAATGCCTGCACCCGTGTCCGGTGCAATCGAAAATAATTGGAAGATGGAGATCCTTGAATTGGAAAACAAGTTCCAATTGGGCCAAACCCTTACCAATCAGGAAAAGGCATCCATAGCGAAATCAATACGAGACACTTTATTCCAAAGGGGGAGGGATTCGATTCAAATAAGCGTGCTGAAGATGAGAAGCGATTCCCTATTGAAGGGTTACCCATCCAAAGATGGAATACGTTATATAGCCTACTATAGGACGAAGGTAGACGGTACCAACTCCCTTATTCGAGCCGAAACCAGGACGACCGCGAAGAAGCATTCCCACGTATTCAATGCATTGGGAAGGCAAATAATGCGGGGACTGGAAAGGATGCCAAATCGATGACCCTGAAAATGCATCCCTTGTTCGCGCTGCTTCTCCTTGGGTATGGTTTTGCGGACGCTTTGGAGTTGCCCAAAGGCTGGATCATACCCAGGGATTCAAGCTTCTATGGAGCTTGGCGGAAACCGAGCCCGACCCGGTATCTGGCGGCGGCCACCGATATCAATTGCGACGGGTTCGTCGACTCCATCCTGATCCTTCAGCCTGAGAAGGGGCGCGGCCTCGGGCTGTTCGCCTTTTTGCAGGATGGCAATGGGCAATACAGGTCCAGCCAACTTTTCGACAGCAGAAAAGAAGCGGCTGGCCTGAAAGACCTCTCGGAAAAGGAAAAAGCCGAACTTCAATGGTGGTATCGCTCCTTATCCGGAGTCAAAGCCGTTGAAAGGGGGATTTACCCGACGGCGTGCGGTCAAGGGTACCGGGCGTGCGGGAAAGATGAAAAGCGGAAGATCGAAATCGAGTGCGGCGGCATCGACTTCTTCCCATTCAAGCAAGGCGGGGATCGGTATTTCTACTGGAATCGGAGCAAGAAGCGGATTCTCTCGGCAGTCATGACGGATTGAGAGAAGATCCGGCTCTTCCAGGCCGGGCGTTCCCGCCTCGTTCGCAGGTTACCGAGTGCTATACGACAGAAAGCCATAAAAATGAGGAAGCTTCCGGCTCCAATTCTAGGAATGCTTGGACTTTGGATCTGGATGGGAGCCATATCGGCATCAGAGCCGAATCACGTCTTTTCTTTTCAACCAGACACGATTTACGGGTACAATTTTGGGGATTCCGGAATTTCGATTCAGATGAAATCCAGGGCGAAAATCATTGATAGCATTCGGGTACGGGTGTACCCCTGGATAAATGGAAACTACCAGACTATATCAAGTGACCTCGCCGGGGGTGCCGGCATAATAATCCCGGACGCGATTTATTTAAATGATTTCTCATTAACCGATAATATCAGGCTGAAAAAAATGGGACAGGCCATACGTATTCGGGGCGTTAACCCCAGTTTGGCCTGCTACGTCCAAAATTCGAAATATGACGTAAGGTTGCGCTTCTTCGCGAAAAAAGATTCGGGCGAAATAAAAGTAATCCAGGAAAAATAGGGCTTTCTTGGCACTTGATTGGAATCACGGTGCGGTCGCGAAGGTCCTCAGGATCGACCGCCGGCCCCCTTCGAGCCCGGGAAAATCCAAAACCAGGAAAAACATGCCGCGCATCCGGCCTCCATTGGTCAGGGGCAAGGCCAGGACATGCCGTCCGGGAGCGAGGCGATCGCGCTTTACCCGGGTCAAGCAACGGCCATCCACGGCATAGAGCGACGCGATGACGCCCGAGGCCTGCGGTAAATCCAGGGTCACCATGCCTCCCTTGGAGCCCCATTCCAGCTTTGCGGCCAAGATGGACGGCGTGGGGGCCAACTCCGGAATCGCATCGCCCGGGGACCATTCCGCCGCGGTCGCGGCCCAGATCACCAAGGTATCTCCTTCCAGATCCGGGACCACCACGTCCTCGCCGATCGACAACCGCCGCGGGCCGTTTCCGATGCGGGTAGAGTTCCAGGAAGGCGCCATGGCCCACAGCAGGGCGTTTTCGGGCAGGTCGAGGCCCGTGAGTTTGAGGCGCGCCGGTTCTCCGCGTTTCGATGCAGTCCCGGCACCGGCGCCGTTCCAGGCGATCCTCCATGCATGCAACCGACCGGGATGCAGGCTGATCATGTCCGTACGCAGGCGACGGCCCGCGCGCGTCGCGGCCAGGTAGGCGCCTTGGCCCGGCGCGGTGGGCATGGCCTCGTCTTCCAGGGCCAGACCGTCCTTGGCGTACGAGGCCGCGCCCAGCCGCAATCCGATGGGCGCGGGAGCGGATCCGTCCGCATAGGCGACGGGTTCGAAAACCGCCTTGAGTACCCGGCCGCCGTAGAATCCCGATGCGGCGGCTTTTCCCGCCGCCGTCCCGGCCGTTGCGGACACCCGCACCGTCGTGTCGGCGTTGGATAGGACGAAATAACCCTTCCACGGCTTGAGGGTATCGACGTCGGCATACTTCCCGTTGCCGATATATTCATGCAGGCCTTTGACCGGGCTCTGATCATAGGCCGCGACCTTGTTTTTGGAGACGACCCAGGGCAAATCCTCCAAAGCGGGATTGGCGATCTGGTTCCAGCCCCGGTGCAGCCGGAAGGAAAAGGCCTGGTCCGGACCGGGAGCGATGGAGAATACCCGGCCCATGGGTAACGTGAATGTTTCCTTGCCGGAGGCCAGCCAAAGGCCGCCCCCGGTGGGAAGGGAATCGGACGCGTCGCCGACCAGGTATTCGCCGGAGGAGATGTCGCTCGTCCCCTGCTTCCAGGCCGCGGCGAAGAGCCGATCCGCCCCGGAGGCCGCCGCCAGATCACCGAGGGACAGGGGATGCGAAGCGCGCACGGGGATGCCGACCAGGCTCCAGGCCAATCCGCCCCGCAGGGAAAGGGGCGCCCGGAAATCCGGCAGGCTGCGCGACAGGATGTAGGCGGGCGAGGCGTCCGGGGGGAAGCCGGTCCTGCGGCTGCCGTCATCGATGGCGAAACGCACGCGCACGGGCCCGGATCCGGCCGGAGCCGGGAAAGCGTACCGGCTGGGCGCGCCCACCGCTACCGTCCGCGACGCCGTACCGGTTCCCTGGGGGTAGGCGACGTTGACCCCGGCGGTATTATCCTCGATGCTGATGAGGATCCAGGAGGAGTCCGACGCATCTACGCCCTGATCGAGGACCTTTACCACCGGAGCGGCGGTGTCCCGGGCGAAGATCCAGCTTCCGGGACCAAGCAGGGATTCTCCCTTCGCCGCGAAGCCCAGGTCGATGAGGCGGCCGAGGGATCCGGTCCCGGGAAGCAGCTTGAATACGGAGCGCCCTCCCGCTAGGTTGGAATCCAAAGCGAAGACCAGGGTGGACGGAAGCCCGCCGGGGTTGGTGATGCGGATCAACGCTTCGCTCCCTTGGACCCCGGGCGCCCCGGAATCGCCCATGGGATTGATGGAAACATGGGCGGAAACGGAGCCGGTATTGGTGAGCCGGAAGACGCCCTTCTCTTGGAGGATGGCCCCCGGCGCCAGGATGGTGTCGTAGGTCCAGGGGATGCTCGAGAGGATGATGGGAGGATCGACCGTGGTGGTTTCGGCCGCCGGGACCTTGCTTTCGTATCCTTCATGCACGGTGAACCGGGAATTGGCCTTCTGGTTCTCGTAGGCGAGCCGGATCCAATCCGCGCTGCGCGCGATCCGGGATACCTGCATTTCATCCAGGGTTCCTTTGAATCGATCGGCGGTGGCATCAATGTTATGATTCCGGCTGCCCAGGAACAATGGCAGGGTATCCTGGGGCAAGACGCCGGTACGCGCCAGGGGCGCGGCCAAATCGGGCTTTCCGTTCACGTAGAGCTGAAGGGTCGAGCCGGTCCACGCCGCCGCAACGTGATACCATTTTCCCGTGTCGAGAACGCCGCGTCCCGTCGTCCCCAGGCTGTCGAAATCGTTCAGGAAGAGCTTGAGATGCCCGTCCTTGATCGACAGGTCGAAAGCGATGGGGGAGCCGTTGCCCTTGCGGAAGATGAGGTTATTTCTTCCGGTCCCCGTATCCCATAAGGTTCCCTTGATCCACGCGGACAGGGTCAGCGCCGACGTCAGGGCCACGCTGGGGCTGGATCGGATCTCCACCCGATCCGGGGGGACGGTGAACGCCTGGCCTTTGCCCACCAGGGCGGGGGCCGGGTCCGGCGCGGCGAAATCCGTTCCGTCATTATGGTTCGGGGTCTGGTCCCGGTATTTCGCGGCGCCGTCGGAACCGGGGCCGCCATCATCCATGTGCCATACGCCCGCGAAGCCGAAGGCGGTATCGAACACGGCCGCCGGGTTCTGCGCATCCGTCGCGCCGGCCGATCCCCAATCCATCGTAATGTATCCGGTGCTGGAGTTGCCCGCCACGTTGTGGACCGACACCCAGATTTCGGCGGCCTTATCCGCGGCGCTCCAGCGTTCAATCGCGTAAGGCAGGTTCTTGCCCGAATTGTCGGAGAAGCGGAGATCGGAGCCATCCGCCTTGGCCTGGGTGAAATCGAACAGGTCCGCGTTCAGGCGCACCAACACCGGGAAGTCGGCCAAGGAGCCGGCCACGTTGGCGCCGGTCGCGGAGGTGTTCAGCAGGATCTTCCGCGAGTGCGCCCAGACCGGCTGCGGGAGGATGGGGGGGGTGACGGTCGGAAACGCCCTGAACGATAGTACCGTGGATCCCGGTTTCTGGTTCTCGTAACTCATCTTGAAGTAGGCGGGCGTATGCGAGAGCCGTGAGACCCAGGCTTCATCAAGGCTGCCGTGCCAATGGTCGTGCGAACCGGCTTCGAGGGTCCGGACCCGTCCGCCGATTTGCAAAGGCTTGGCGTCCTGGGTGAGCGAGCCCGCGGGGCTGGGCGGGAAGAATTCCGAATCGAATTCCCCGTTGATGTAAAGCTTCACGGATTTACCCGCCCAGGTGGCCGCGATATGGTAATAACGGCCGGTGACCAGTTTCTGCCTGGACCGGATGGTGCTATTGTCATCAGCGTCGAGCGCCAGGAAGACGTACCCTCCTTTTACCGCCAATTGATAGCTGTTCGGATTCGGATCGCCCTTGCGGATGAGGGCGTTCAAGGTATCCCCGTCGGCGGCGGGCTTCAGGGTGGCGGCGCGGCACCAGATGGAGAGGGAAAGCGGCCCGCGGAGCTGCAGCGAGGGCGAACTCGGGATCTGCACGTGATCATCGAATCCGTCGAATGATTGCCCGTAGCCGATGGCGCCCGTATCGCGCGGGCTGGAGACGAAATCATCGCCGTTATTCCTGTTGCGCGTGGCGTCCGCGTAGAACTTCGCGGTCCCCGTATCGCCGGCCGCCGCGGCCGGGTCCTCCGAAAGGTGCCAGACTCCGGCGTATCCATCCGAGGTGTCGAACACGGCCCCGCCGTTGGAGATGTCCGGGGCGGCGGGATTGTTCCAGTACATCACGAAGTACTGGGATGAACTGAGGGAATCGATGAGCGGGACCTTTACCCAGATCAGGGCCTGCTTGGCCGAAGCATTGAAGGATTCGATTTCGTGGGAGAGCGGAATGCCGTCCTTGTCCGCGAAGCGTACATCGCGGCCGCCGGCGCCCAGGGTGGAGAAGTCGAGCATGGAGGCGTTGAGCCTGAGCAGCACCGGGAAATTGACCAGCTTGGTGCTTGCGTTGCCGCCCGTGGCGGACGCGTCGATGAAAATGCGCGTGGAATCCTTCCACGCGGAAAAGTCGCCCCGGGCCAGGAGCATTCCCGGCAGGCATAGCAGAAGGAAAAAAAGCTTCACCACCTCCTGGATTGTACGGGTGGGCGCAGGAATACGCCCGGTTCAGAGGCAAGGAAAACCCCTGAATCCAGCGAAACGGGGGAGGGGGGAGAGGGCTATCGAAGCTTTTTTCAAACTGTCCCGGCCTCCCAAGCCCAGCCGACCCTTTTTCCTCCTCCGCTAAGGCTTCCAAGCCGCCCCCGGATTTGGGAGAAATCACCCCAGGCAGGCGCCGGCCGCGCGGACGGCCAACGCCGCCAGGATCAGGGAATAAGTCGGAGTCCGGCGGATCCTTCCATAAGCCTAAGGCTGGATCGGATCCGCCATCAACATGCCCGAGGTCACGGCCTCGGGTTTCCCCTCGCTCTTCAAGGTCAGGCGATACACCAAAGGACCGCTGCCCGGCTTCGCGAACGCGATGCGATGCCCGCCGGCCCCCATCCTCTTGGCCGCGAATCCTCCCAAGCCTTTGCCCTTGAAGTCGAACAAGGCGATGGAAACCCGCGAAGCGGAGGCCAACGACAGCTCCAGCGAACCCGAGCGCATGCGCAAGGCGGAACCCGAGGAGGCCGGCGCGCGCGCCGAAGGCCGCACGGCCACGGTCAGGGCCGGCATGCCTGCATACGCCGCGATGCGTGTCGAGAGCGTGCCGCCCGCGGTATTGAAGTTGCCGGCCACGTAGGCCGTATCCGCCACGGAGTAGGAGGCCATCGCGATATCGTCCAGTCCGGAGCCCAGGGGATACCAGGTCTGCGAAGCCTCATGCCAAAAGGCCGCGTTCTTCGCGAGCTTGCCGCCCGCGAGGGTGAATTGGCCGACGACCACGATGCCGCCGGGAACCTTGGAGATGCCGTTCACCGTTCCCTGGCCGGTACCGCCCGCGCGCAGGCCGTTGGTGGAGGAGTCGCCGAGCCGGGAGAGGACCTTGGTGCGGAGGTCGAGCTTGACGATACTCTGGGCGTTCATGGGGCCGGAGAAATACCCGCCCATGTAGAGGATGGAATCGCTTTCCGCCATGGCGCGTACGTCGCCCGCGCCCTCGACCAATTGCCACGTCGTATCCGTCTCGTTCCGCTTTTTGACCCCGTTCCCGCCGAGATAGATGTCCTTGCCGATGGCGAGGAGCACGTGGGGATTCAGGATGGAATGCCCGGCCAGGACCTTCCAGGTATTGGTGGCCGGGGTCCAGCGCGCCACGCCCGCCGCGGGCTTGTTCTCGGTATCCATCACGTAGGTGAAGGTGCCTCCGACATACACCTGGTCGTTCAAGGTGGCGAGGCAGGTAACCGAATTGATGCCGCTTCCCGCGCCGCCGCCCAAGGCGTTCCAGGTCTTGGCGGTCCGGTCCCAACGGGCGATGTTCGGGGTGGTGACCGTTCCGGCCTTGTAGAAGGCGCCGCCCACGTAGACGTCCTTGCCGATGGAGGCGATGGCGTTCACGATGGAAACGCCGCTGAAGGTCGTGGTGCCGGTTAGGCCCGCTCCCAGGGAATCCCAGGCCTTGCCGTTCCAGACCGCCACGTGGTTGGCGCCCGCGTCGCCGGCCCCGAAGAAGGTCCCGCCCGCGTAGATATTGCCGTCCGCATCGCCGGCGAGGGTCTTTACATGGGCCGGGGATTGGGCCGGGCCCACGTTGACGAACGGGGTGACCCCGCCGTTGGCCCCGAGCGCGGACCAGGCCTTGGCGGCGATGTCCCAGCGCGCGACGTTCTCGGCCCGGAGTCCGCCCAGGTGGGTGAACTGGCCGCCGATATACAGGTTGCCGTCCCCGATGGCCATTCCCATGATCATGGTGGGGCTCTGGCCTTGGGTCAAGCCCTGCTTGAGGTTGGAGGCGGTCTTGGCCGCGAGATCGAATTGGATGACATGGTTGACGGTATTGCCGTAGATGTCGGAAGCGAAATTGCCCCCGATGAAGAGGTCCTTGCCGCTTACGGCCACGGCATTGAGTTCCACGCCCGTAGGGCCGTTTCCGTCGCCGCCGAGGGCGGTCCAGATCTTCGAGGTGAAGTTGTAGACGGCGACGCCTTTCGCTACCACGCCCGGCGCGTACTGGAATTGCCCTACGGCATAGAGGCTGTCCCCGGAGACGGTGAGGGCATTGACCTTGGCGGGCATGATGGCGGGTGCCATGGAGAAGCCGGTGCCCATGGGCGCCCAGGCATTGCCGTCCCAGACCGCCATGCCTTCGGAAAGGTTGGAGCCGTTGAGGATGGAGAGGCTGCCGGCCGCGTAAACGGTATTGCCCTTGGCGGCCAGGGACAGCACGTAGCTGAATCCGTTATTGTTCAACCCGGCGCCCATGGCCTTCCACTCCCCCGCGGCGATGTCCCAGACGGCCACGTTGGCGACGGTCACGCCCCCGGCGGTGGTGAACCGGCCGCCCACGTAAAGCATGCCGCCGCTCACGATCATGCTGTTGACCGAGGTGGGGATGCCCCCGGTCGAGGCCCCGCCGATGCCGGCTCCCAAGGCGCTCCACTTGCGCGTTACGGTATCCCACTTGGCGATATTGGAAATGGCCACGTTCCCGTCCGCGTTCCCGGCCAAGGTCAGCTCCCCGCCGGCATAGACATCCGAACCGCTGATGGCGATGGCGCGCACCCGGGTGCCGGCAAGCCCGGTGCCCATGGCTTCCCAGGCATCCTTGGCCTTGTTATAGCGCGCGATGTTGTTGCTCTTGGCCGTTCCGGCGTAGGCGATGATGCCCCCGGCATAGACGTCCCCGTTGGGGGCCACGGCCACGGCATGGGCGAAGCCCGAGGTGGAGACGGGTCCCATCAATCCGGGCGTGCCGAACTTCAGGGACCACTTGGCGTCGTCCTGGGCGAAAAGGGCGCCGGTCAGGGCAAGCAAGGCTAAGGCGGTGGCTCGCAGGGGGCTATGGTTCAAGGAGGGCTCCTGGGGGAAAGGATGTAGGGAGAAGCCAAGCCTACATTAGTGCGGGAATAAAAGCAATGAAAGAGGCAGGGTAGCCGGGAAGTTGCGGGGGGGGTCCGGATGCGGGCCGCGGGACGCGCACGTTAAAACCCCAAACGAGCGCTCCGCCCTGACCCGGTTTCCGGCACGGTGTAAGGTTACCCGACGCCGGGATCATTGCCGGGAGCTTGTGGCTCCATGCGCCGCCGAGCCCTTGCGCTTCCCGTCCAGGAGGAAGGCTTCATCTCCCCGTACCAGGGAAACGCCCGGTCCCTTGTTCCCGATTCGCGACGGGGATTCCGTTTTGCGGTCCTGGCCTATGGAAACCACGGGAGCGCTTTCGGCGATCACCATCAGGTTCAGCAGGGAGGCCATGCCCGTGGCCATATGGGCCCCGATGCCGGCGGAACCGGTGACGGTGGGAGCGGGCGTGCCCCAGCAGAACCACATCAGGTTGTCCGTCTTGCGGCGGTTGTTCCAGAGGCTGGCCGCGTTGGCGTTCATCCACGGCAGGTACTGATTCTGTTTCGCCTCGATGACGAACCGCATCATGTAATGGACGAAGACGGTCTTGTACATGCCGGCGTCGTTGCTGGTGTTCCCGCCGCTGCCTTTCTCGTCGGGCATGATGCCCTGGGCATCGCATTTGTCCCGCTTGAAATAATCCGCGGTCGCCTGGGCTTCCTTGAAGTACGCGCTGTCCTTGGTTTGGACGAAGGCCAGGTACGAGGAGTAGATGAAGATCCCGTGATTGTACGAGAGAGGCCCCCAGACCACGGAATCCCCATGCGCCGTGGCCGTGACCCGATCGGCGACTTCGCCGCTGGGACGGAGCAGCCGCTTGCGGACCCAGTTCTGCATGGCCAGGGCCTTGGTGGCGTAGGCCGGCGTGGAGAGTTGCTTCGCCAGCTTGAAGCCTACGATCGCCATCGGGATGGTGCTGCAGGTGTTCTTCTGGCCCCGGGACCGGTTCTGCCACCAGATGCCGCCGCCCCAGGTGGTGTCCCATTGGGTCGAATACATCCAGTCGAAGTTCTTCTTGGCGAGGGCCCGGTACACCGTGTCCTGGGTCAGTTCGTAGGCCCGCGTCGCGGCCAGGACCCACCAGGCGATATCGTCATTGTAGGCGTTGTTGGACAGGTCGGTTCCGTTGGAGCCGTTGTGCGCGATGAAGCCCGTATAGGTGTCCTTGATCCTCTGCAGCAGGGCCGGATCCTTGGTCCGCTCGTAGGCGTCCATTTCCGTTTCCCAGGCATGCGCCCACATCCAATAGTCCAGCTGCCCGGATTTGTTGTCCTGCTTGTAGAAGGTCTTGTTGGAGGCGTTCCAATAGGTCGAGTTGAACGCCTGGATCGCGGTATCGGCCTGGCCCTTGGAAACGGCCAAGGCGCGCGAACCGAAACATGAAATCGTCATGAAAAAAGAAACGATGCCGATGACAGGGCCGTATGGCTTCCTCATCAATCCCCCCCCGGGCTGTTGTACAAATCCACCTAACGCAGCTCAGGTGCGCCAGGCACCCGGTGCGATCCCAATAGATAACAAGGCCGCGGATTCTGCTTTCCGCGATCTTCCTGCATAATGGCCCGAATCGGTTCCGGCGGGGGCCGGAATTTGAGGGGGCTTGGGATTTTGGGAAAATACGGCAGGAAAAAGGCGGAAAATGCCGTGGGTCGGAAGGGGTTTCAAGACGCCTTGAGCAAGGCGCTTTATCGGATCCAGATCCGCCTGGATACCCGTTCGCGGCCCACCGTAATCGAGACCACATACATGCCGGTCCGGATGGATTCCGTGCCCATGTCCAGATCCGCGGCGCCGGAGCGCGGAATCATCACGCCCGCCCGCCGGACCCGGTTTCCGCGCAGGTCGACCACGCTTGCCTGCGCCCAGGTCTCCCGTCCCGGAGGCGCATGGATGGCGAGCCGCAGGGAGGAAGCCGCGTGGGTGATGTCGAAACCGGGTACGGCATGGTCCGCGGTCGGGTCCGGTTCCAAACCGGTACTGGCGGCCAGGCTGGAGCGGAAGGGTCCGGCCGGAAGATGCGCACCGTTGATCAGGTTCACGTGCGGGACGTCCTTCCACGCGTACCGGAACAGCCGCGGATTCTTCACCTTGGAGTGGCCGATCCTCACCATGGCGAGCCCTTGCAAGGTGGCCTGGGCAGGATAGAACACCGAGTCCGCTCCGGCGATTTCGAACCCTTCCGGGGATTTGCCGTCGGTCGTCTTGAGGCCCGATCCCACGTGATCGAATTCGAGCACGATGGAATCGCGGGTTAGGGCGCTATGCATGAAGAGCGGGCTCGCGTATTCGATATCCTCTCCGTAGACCATGCCCCGGGCCAGCCGCGCGAGGCGGGATCCGAACGGTTGTTTCCGGGTGGGATGGATGTCGGCGGAATCGCCCATGTCGATATTGACCGTGATGCCCACCTTGGGAAGGGAATAATGCGCCATGGCCTGGGCCTCGCGCATTTCCGGCCAGTTGGGATCGAGGCCGTAGGCCGGGAGCTGGACCACAAGGAAGGGAAGATCCCCTTGCCCGAATCCGCCGCGCCAGTCGCGGATCAAGGCGGGCAGGAGCTTGCGGTAGGCGTAGGGATCCATTTTGTTGTTCTCGCCTTGGTACCACAGGACGCCGGTCAGGCCCAGGGGCATGAGCGGGCGCACCATGGCGTTGAAGGGCCCGGAAGGGAAATTCAACTCCGGCAGATACCATTTGGAAGTGATGGCGGGATCGCCGGCATACGCGAAATCCGGATCGCTTCGCAGGGCCTGCGCGCTCATCCAGCTTTCGATATGGGTGCCTCCGATGGCGGCCTGCACCAGTCCGATCGGGACATCCCGGGCCGCCGCGAGTTCCTTCCCGAAGTAGTAGGCGACCGCGGAGAATTCCCGGGCCGCGTCGGGCGCGCATTGGGACCAGGTACCGTGGGAGACGTCGTCCCCGGGCGTTTTGGCCGCCGTGATCGTTTGCGAGAACAAGCGGATCTTCGGGTTGGCCGCGGCCGGGACCTCGATGGCGGCGTCCCGATCGTCCTTGAGCGGCCACCACATATTGGATTGCCCGCCGCACAGCCATACGTCCCCGACCAGGATGTTCCGCAAGGTCCGGGCGCCGCCGGACTTGCTTCCGATCCTGAGCGAATCCGGCCCTCCCGCGGCGAGCGGGCCGATTTCGGCCGACCAATTCCCATCCCGGGAAACCGCGGTCACGGTCTTTCCCCGGAAGCCTATGGAAACGGTATCCCCATCGAGCGACTTGCCCCAGATGCGGATCGGCTTGCCCCGTTGCAGGACCATATCGCTGGCGAACAGGGACGGGAGGATCAGGGTCGATGGATCATGCTCCAGGACGACCTTGCCGATTTGCGGCGCCCAGCTGGTGCCTCCTTCGGGAAAGGTGATCCTGAGAAAGCGGGTCCCGGGGGGCAGGGAGGCCAGGGCGTACTCCACCTGGAGCCATGGGTTTCCGGCCGTTCCGGTGATCTTCATGGGTAACACGGGGGTGAACGCGCCATCGTCCGCCGAGGCGGCGAAGATCAGATCCGCGCCGGCTTCGCCGGAGGCGAACCAGGCTTGGACGGAGAAGGAGCGCAGATCCCCCGGAGTGGCATAGGTGACGTATTCGGCCGTCGTGATCCAGCGTTTCAGCCTGGCCGGGTCTCCCCCGAAAAATGCGGTATTGGCCGTATCGATGCCGACATTGCCGCTGGTGGCGGAGATGAGGGACAAGTCGTTCAATTCATCGGTCAGGGTCGCCGACAACGCGTCTTGGCCGGCCATGGCGCAAAGTGCGAGCATGGCGAACCCTTTCATGATCAACATCCACCCACCACCCTGTATGGAAGCCCATGGGACCGGGACGTCCCCGATGCCGGTACAAAGGTCTATTCCCGCGGGAATCTTTTGTTTCGGAACCCCCGTTTGGGCAGGGAGGAACCCGAAAATCCGCTTTCAGCGCGAAAGCGCGTCGGTTCTTTTCATTCTACCTTTAGCAGAATGATCCATCGCTATTTCATGATCGCCGCCTTCGGCATCTGCCTCATCCTGGGCATCCAGGCCCCCAATTTCATCGACCAATACGAGAAACGGATCGGCGCGCATTACCTGGAGGTGGTGGAGAACCTCCGGGGTTTCCAGGAGATCGCGGACCGGCTCCATGGAGGCGACCTCGGCGCCCTGATCGGGAAGCATCGTTCCAGCCCGGACGCGACCTTCAAAGGAGAGGCCGAGCCGATTGAGCGCATGGTGGCCAGGAAGGTGCGCTTCGGGAGGGAAAAAGAGGCCCTGCAGGGACCCTTTCCCATGAAGGCGATGCATGTTCTCATAAGCGGGGATCGGGAAATCCTCGCCGAAACCTATGCGGGCTATTCCAGGACCTTCCCCCTGAACAGGCAAGCCTTGTTCTCCGGGCTCGCCGCGGCTTTCGCGATCTGTCTGCTGCTCGAGTCCGGATTCGGACTCGGCAGGAAGGCCTTGGGGATCGGCCGCACCTAGCGGTTCCCGGCGGCCGCGGCCCTAGGCCCGCTGCAGCCAGGTTTCCCGCCAGTAGGTATTGATGGCCCTGGGGCAGCCGAGGCGATCGGCCGTGCACTCCCCGCCGCAGGTGACGCCCTGAAGTTGGATGCAGGGATTCTTCATCACCAGCATCTTCCCCGTCCTCTCGTCGATAAGGCGCTCGACCCTCAACTCAACGGTATAGCCGTTGCCGCAGAACTTCACCATTTCCTGATCGAACCACATGCCGCGGTTCCGGCCATTGACGTTCAGGGTTCCCAGTATTTCCTCCGGCGGCCGGATCACCACGGCTTCGCCGGGCTGGAGGCCCAGGATCACGTTGGGAGTGGGCTTATCCAGGGGGATGGCGCCCTTGGCGTGCGGATAGGGACGACCGCCCCGCAGCTTCTGGAAGGCGTCGTAGGCCGCGAGCAGGTACCGCCTGGCGGGCCGCAGGCGGAGCAGGTTCCGGAAGGTCGCGAAGGTCATCATCCTGAGGACCTTGCCTACGGTATGGTTGCCTGTCGTTACATCCTTGACATATTGGCGCGCGTCCCACCAGGGAAGGGGCGACGTCATCTCCGGGAGGGCGGTCGTCTGGCAGACCCAGGTGGGATTGGGGTCCGTAGGATTCTCCCCGGGAGCGACCGCGGCGGACCATACCGTGGATTCCGCGCAAGGGCCGGCCGCGACCCCCTCTCGGAACGGGGAATCCGGAACCTCCGCGGGCATGGAGGGATCTACGGACCTCGTGAGCCAGGCTTCCTTCCAGAACATCAGGCAACGCGCCTGGCAACCGGCATGCGCCCCGCCATTGCAACGGACGCCTTCCAGGTGGACGGCATCGGGTACGGAGCGGCCGCCGGTATTGTTGACGGTATCGCATGTCTTGTGGGCGACCTTGCCCACGCGGAAGCGCTTGCCGCAATAGGCGAGCATTTCCGGTTGGAAAGGCATGCCTTCCATGCGCGCGCGCGCATCCAGGGTCGCGAGGATCTCTTCCTTGGTGCGGACCATGACCCAATCGCCTGCCTTCAGGCCCAGGCGCATTCCGGCGAGTTCACTGGTGTTCATCGTGACGACCTCTTTCAAACGGGGATGGACAAGCCGGGCGCGGCCGGCGGGGGAGAGTCCTAATGAATCACCTCTTTGGCCGCGCGCCCCGCAAGAGACAGGACGGCACGCGGGGCGGCGGAAAAATTGCCGCTTCGGGTCGGGAAACCTTACGGTAAAAAGGCCTGTCCCATGGCTCCGCTCCGGTCTTGTTTTTATCGGAAAGCCCCCGGACCGGGAGTGGAATATGATGAATGTCGAATTACTTGATACACGGTCCCCGGATGCAGCAAAAGCGAATGCCCTCCGGACCCACCCTGATCCATCCTTTCCGCACCGTGAGGCCGGGGTCGATTGGTCCCCGGCCGGTCGCGCCGGGACCGCTCGCCCGGAAAGGCAGCATCACCTGGACGCCCTGCGCAGTATCCTGATGGTTCTCGGGGTATTCCTGCACGCATCCTACATATACGCCGGGGATGCGCCCTGGTTGGTCAAGGATGCCGACACGTCCCGGGTCCTTTCCTGGGTGAACGCATTCATCCACTTCTTCCGCATCCCGTGCTTTTTCATCCTGTCGGGTTTCTTCGCGCAGATGCTGCTGGAAAAACAGGGGCAGGGAGGCTTCCTGAAGTCCAGGTTGTCGCGGCTTGGGCTGCCGCTCCTTTCGACGGCCGTGCTTTTCAACAGCGTGCAGTCCTATCTATTGCATTCCGCCGGCAGCGGGTCCCATGACATGGGGGCCCATGGCATGGCGGGGTATTTCGGGTCCATGGCGTACGGGGCCTTCTGGACCGGCGGCGAATGGATCGGTCACCTGTGGTTCCTCGTGAACGTATTCCTCTACTCCGCCGTCGCCGTAGGCTTGCTGGCGCTCCGGAAAAAATGGGGCCCCGTCATAGGCAAGGGATTCGCGCATGCCCGCCTGCGCCATCCGGCATCCTCGCGCTTCCTTTTCGAGCGGGGCGGCTTCATGCTCCTGCTTCCCCTTGGGCATTTCGCCCTCTTCGCCCTGGCGGCGTTCATGCCCTTCCTGTACCGGATTTGGGGAGGGATTACCGGTTACTCCCTGTTGCATTTCCTCGGGTATTACCTGGCGGGATTGGCCCTGTTCGTGAGCGCGCGGCTCCGCGAGGAATTCCACCGCGTACGTCCCTGGCAGATCCTGTCCGTGCCTGCGGCCTACGCCCTCGGTCAATACCTGGACTCCCGCACCGGGGCAAGATGGGCCGGCGCGGCGGTCTTCTACCTCAACTCGTACCTTGTATGGTCCACTTGCGCCATGGTGTTCGCGGCCTTCCGTTTCCTGCTCAACCGCAGATACCGCGTCTTCGCCTATCTGTCCGAGGCTTCCTACAGCATCTACCTTTTCCACCATGTCTGCGTGGTGGCCCTCGGCCTCTATATGACGGGAAAGGATTGGGACGTCCACCTGGAATTCGGCCTGATCGTATCGGTAAGCCTGGCCTTCAGCCTGGCGGTCCACCATTACCTGGTGCTGCGCGTCCGCGCCCTGCGGCTCCTCTTCATGGGGAAGTAGCGGGGAACGCGGCATCGTCGAACCGTTCCAACGCCTTCCTGTCCCAGCCGCCCAAATCGGCCGCGGCTTCATAGGTGCTTTGGAGGAAGCCGAGCAGGGTCCCTTCCGGATCGTCCGAGCGGCGCACGCTTTCGTAGGGAAGCAGGAATTCCCCGAGTTCCCGATTGTAGTATGCGCCCGCGGGCGCGACGGGGTGCTCCTTGAATCCCCCGGGCTCCGGATAAGCGTACGCGTAGAACATGGCCCCGTCGATGATGCCGCCGCCCGGCCAGAACCCGCAGCTGGATACCTCGTGGGAATAAGCCTCCCGCACGATGGACGCCGGCGTAAAAGGCGTGGGCTGGTGTTCCGGGGCCGGCCGCCCGCTATAGCGGGAGAGGGCCAGATCGAAGCCGCCCCAGAAGAAATGGATCGGACTGCACTTTCCGGTGAAGCGGGAACGGAAGAGCTCGAAGACCTGTTGGATGGAAACGAGGCTGCGCCAGAAACGCCAGGCGTATTCCGGGTCGTAGGAATGGTGGGTATAATCCTCATCGAACGGGATGGGATTCTCGACTTCCACGGGCAGGGTGCGGATTCGCACGGGGAGCCCCAATTCCCCCAGGGCCTCCATGACCCATTGGTAGAATTCGGCCACGGGCATGGGGCTCAGGTACAGGATGCGCTCGATGCCCTCGCTGCTCTGGATCTGGAGGTTATGGGAGATGAAGTCGAAATCGATCTGGAAGGTCGCGCCATGATGGGGAATGGGGCTGGTGGTCATCCCCCGGGAGGTCAGGTAGAGCGGGACTTCCCACCAGTGGTTGATCAAAGGGGATTGCGCGAGGCGCACCTTCCCCACGATCTGGGTCCACATATGCAGGGTCTCCCTGGTCTCGCGCCATTCGGACAAGGGAAGGCTCGGCCAGGGATTTTGCGTGGAGACGCGGATATCGCGGGGCAACTGGGTCATGGGCGACCCCCTATGCTTGGGCGGATGGCATTAGAGGCATCCGGTTGATGCCTGATTCCCTTAAAATAAATTCTGGGGATGGCCTGGATCGCGGGAGACTTCGGGGCCCAAGGGCTGGCCCCTTCCCTTGGGGATTCGGATTTTATGGGTATCGGGATCCCTGCCCCGGAGGAGGATCATGCGCGCTTTGAAAATCCTGGGCGCCTTCATTCTGGCGATATTCATGCTGATCGGGTCCGTCTTCATGATGGCCATATTCGGTTGAAGCCGATCCCGCCATGGGACGGCGGAATCGCGACAGCATCCGCGATGGACCGGGCCCTTACAGGCTATTGAGGAACTTGGCCAAGGCCGCCGCTTCCCCCTGGGACATGGCCTTATACTTGGCCAGCGACCCCGCGGCCTCGCCGCCATGCCACAGGATCGCCTCTTCGATGGTCCGCGCGCGCCCGTCGTGAAGGTAATTGCCGTCGGGGGAGCAGACCTGGTGCTGGAACGGGCCCACTACGCCGCCCGTAACGCAGGCCGACAATCCCAGGCCCCAGAGCGGAGGCGTGCGCCATTCGGAACCGGTGGCCAGGCCTTCGGGCAGATTGTCCGCCAGGCCCGGCCCCATATCGTGCAGGAGCAGATCCGTATAAGGATGGATGGTCTGGTTGCGGAGCTCGGCCTTGGGGTGGTAGGGACCGGTCCTTAGGGTGGCGACATGGCAGGCGGCGCACCCGGCGCCGGAGAAGAGGGCCTCTCCCTGAAGGGCGACCGGGTCCTGATAATCGCGGCGCGCGCGTACGCCCAGCAGGCTGATATAGGTGATCAGGTTCCGCAAGCTGCTGTCCGCGAGGGTGGCGCCGGCAATGCCGCAATTGGACTGTTCCGATCCGCAATCCGGCTTGGGAAGCAGGGAGGTCATGACCCCCATGTCGGTGTTGAAGGCGCCGGCGATCTGATGGGCCAGGCTGGCCTTGCCGGCCTTCCACCCGAAGCGGCCCAGGCGGGGCTCGCCGGTCTTGGGATCGGAAACGATGTTCGCCCGGCCGGAGACCCCGTCCCCATCCGCGTCATCGGGATCCTCCAAGGCCTGGAGGGCGGTTTCCGGGATCGCCTCCAGCAGGCCCATGCCCACGAGCTGCGGCGTGGCGCGCACGGAATAGTTCGCCGGCACGGGACCGCCTTCGAAGCCGTAAGCGGGTTTGCGCAGGCCGTTGGATTCCGTCCACCCCGCGAGCTTTACCGTTCCTTCCGCCGCGCCCGCGGTGGACTGGGGTTGCAGCACGCCGCCCAATTTGGGGTGGGGATTGCCGTTAGCGTCCCCGACCTTCACGACCATGTTATAGAGCGCGCCGGGAACGGGGGAGGTACCGCGGCCGTTACGGACATGGCAGGTATTGCACGAGGTGCTGATGTAGTTTGTCCCCACCTTCCCGATATTCTCCTCCCAGATCGGGTTGTCCGGCTCATCGTGGGCGCCCGTGATGAAATTGGTGTGCAGGACGCGGCGCCCAAGGACGAAGGGCTGGGCATTGGATCCGGACAGGTTGGTCGCCATCTGCATGAAGTGGTTGTCGGGTTCGTCCGAGTATTGGTAGGGCAAGGTGGTGCGTCCGCCCAGCCAGGCCTTCTCATCGATCTTATGGGAGTTCTCCCGTTCGGACGTCTGGTCCGCATGGTCCCCGACCGTGTACCACGGAACCAACCCCCCGGTGCCGACCTCGTAGAGGAACACCGTCCCGTAATAGTTGTCGCGGCCGACCGGAGGCGCGTCCAGGAATTGGCTGGCTTCGATTTCCATGGACTGGCCAACGGCCAGGGGGCGCTCCGACCCGTCCAGGCCGATCGCCGAGGTGATGGTGTAGGTGTACTTGTACTGGGTCCCCTGATCGCTGATCTTCCTGTGGTCCTTGTCGTAGGTGCCGGGCCCTTCCTTGGCGAACCGGGGCGCGTAATTGCCGTAATATTGGGCCACGCTGCCCTTGCCGGAATACCAGGCGCGGAACTCGGGCAGGTTGTCCAGCTTCCATTCGGTCACCCAGGACACGTCGATGCCGTTGCCGCCCTTGGCGACGCGATCGGTCAGGATGTACCGGGCGGTGCGGTGCTCCCAGTAATGGGTCAGGTAGTGATCGTAACTCTGGAATTGGTCCTCCCTGGCGTGCCGGTCCCGCGCCCGGTCGCCCCATTGGGTGATGATGGCGTCGCCGCGGTCGTAATGCACCTCCGGCTCGGGCGTGGCGGCCGCGTCGAACAAGGGGACGAGCTTGGGCTTGGTGAAATCGACCGTGAGGCTGGAGCCATCGGCCACCTTGTAGACCTGGGTGACGAAGCCGGCGTTGCTGCACAGGATCACCGCTTCGTCCGCCATGGCCGCCGTGCCCTTGCCGAGGAAGGCGGCGCTCCCCGATCCGGCGGCGCGGATACCTTCGAAGACCACCCCCGCGCCCATATCGAGGCGCCGTCCCCGCAGGGTGCGGTTGGGACTGGAGATGTCCACGAAGTATAGGCCCCTGCTCCCTTGGGTCCCTTGGGCGAAAACGAACCGATCCCCCTGGGAGAGGATGCGATCCAATACCTTGCGCCCCTTGGTGTCCGACACCGTCACCCGGGCCCTTTCCCCCGGTTCCAAGGGGATGCGCGAAAGGGAGACGTCCCGGCGCGTCCCGGCCCCGGGCCCGCGAAGGGCCACGATCCCGTCCAGGGTAACCTTCCCGGTACCGTCGGATACGCCTGACGGCCCTCCGTTCTGGGAGCATGCGACCCCGGCTATGGGATTCTTCTGCGCGTCCAGGAAGGTGATGGCCACCTGCGACCCCGCCGACCGGAAACAGGCCAAGCCTAAGGCCAAGGCCGTAATGAGCTTCGGATTCATGGTATTCCCCTCCATCGATGTTCCCCCACACCCTTGGAGCCTTCAGTTTATCTCCGGGATTTCCCCTCAACCCCCGGATTGTGGCGCCCCGGAGGATTACCGCTCATGCTTTGCTCATGTTTCCCCCGGGCGCTCCCATCGCAAAGAGCCCGTATCCGGACCCAAAAAGCGGAAGACCCCGGGCCTCCAGGGCGATTCGGAGGGAAAAAATCCCGCGGAAGGGGTAAATTGGATGACGTGAACGGCAAACTCCTCGCATGCGCGGCCATCCTCTCCCTAAGCGGCTGTTTCGAAAAGGGACGGGACCTGGCGGGCGCCACCTCGGAAACCACCAGCGGGGAGATCAAGGCGGCCGTCACCCTGTCGAACGGTTCGCCGGCGGCGCGCGTCAAGGTGCTGGTGGTCGACGATTCGCTCTGGCTCGCCAATGTGATCGATGATAAGGCCCTGGCCCTGGACAGCGCGGTGACGGACGATAGCGGCCGGTTCACCCTGAACCTCCCTAAGGGCAGGCGCTGCAACCTCCAAATCGACCGCGATGGGGAAGGGTTCTTCCAACGCGGGGCCGATGCCCTGGTGGATACGGCTTCCGGCGCGCCGGCCCGCGCCATCCGCCTCGCTCCCGCCGCCGCCTTTTCCGGTACGGTCACGGCGGATTCGGGGACGGCCTCGTCCCTCCGCCTCGCCGGATCCACCTACCGGGCCGCCATCGGATCGGACGGCAGATACGCCTTCGCCGGGATCGCGGCCGGCACCTTCCCCGTGGTCGCGGAAATGCATTACCGGGAAACCCGGTTGCCGGCCATGGCCCGCGCCATGGTCCTCCAACCCGGGGACAACCTTACGGGACAGGATTTCCAGGTGGGGCTGACCCGGATCCTGATCGATGATTTCGATCAGGGCTTCGACCGCACCGCCCTCGGCGCCTTGATCGGCGGCGGGAAGTGGTACCGGACCACGGATGCGCCCGCGGGCGGCGCCTCATCCAACCAGCTGGAGGTCTATTCCGATAGCGGCGCCCATGCCGGCACGAGCGTGCGCGCCCGCTTGGGCCTGAGCAAGGTCCTGACCCATCCCTACGCCATGATCGGGTTCTTCATCGGCGAGGCGGCCCAGGGCCGGACCTACGATCTCGGCGATGCCCAGCGGCTTTCCTTCTGGGCCAGGGGCAGCGGCACCATCAATGTGCGCTTCACCTCCCAGGCCGTGCATCGCCTCTACCTGGATTCGTGCCACTTCACCCATATCCAGCCGTTGACCCCGGCCTGGACCCGGTATACCGTGACGCTCGACTCCCTGAAGCCCACGCCCAATGCCCCCGCGGCCCTGAAGGCCTGGACCTGGAAGCAGGCGGCCAAGGAAATGACCGCGATCGATTTCAAGGCCTCGTATCCGTCCTCGACGGGCGGGGATACGGTCCTGTTGGAATTGGATGACGTGTACCTGGAGGGGATGACCCTGGGGAGATTGGCGCCGTAGCCTAGGGGCGGGGAATCATTCCCGGTTCCCCAGGATTCCGTAGAACCGTTGCCCCTGCCTGATGCGGACCCGATAGGCGATGGCCGCGGGATTGCCCGCATCCATCCCGATGAACGCCCTGGGACCGCGCAGGGGATCGGCCGACCCCGCATCGCCGGAGGCGGCGAGCCCGCTGGTCCCGTCCATCCTGAGAACGTATTTCAGGCCCCCCATGACATGCTTGATGAAGGTGGAGTCCTGGTAAATCCAATTCTCATGGCCCAGGCCCGTGTACCAGGCCCGGCCTCCATCGTATTCATGGTACCAGGACATCGCGCCCAGATGGGACGAATCCGCCTTGTCCCCGGCGGGCGGCTTGGTCTGGCCATTGCCCCAGGACTGGAAGGTCAGCAGCACATTGACCTTGGCCAGCACGGGATTGGGGCGCCAGCTCGGGGCGGGATCGTTCAGGAAGAAATACAGCTCTTCCTTGGGCAGGATGTTCCAGGTAGAGGAGGTGAAGTGGGTCATGGAGGCATGCGTCCGGTTGTCCACCCTCAGGATGCCGGGCTGGGAGCCGTCGGTATGATGCCGGTGGATGGCCCCGACGAGGTTCCTGTACCAGGGCCAATCCAGGTCCAGGTCCATGGCGGCGGCGCAATGGGTGCCCGCCCATCCTCCCCCGCGCCGCACGAAGCGCTGCAACGCCTCGCGCTGGGGTTGGCTGAAGAGGCGCGTATGCCTGCAATTGCAGTTCATCATGACGGCCTGGTACTTGTCCAGGTTCGCGTCCGTGAAGACGTTCACATCGGTGGAGGTGTCGTAGGCGAAGCCGGCCTTGGGCGCCAGGGTTTTCATCAGCTTGGTGCCGTAGTCGATCGCGTCATGGCGGTACACGCCTTCGGGCTGGCCCGAAAAGACGAGCAGCCGCGGCTGGGCCCATCCCATGGAAAGCGATGCGAGCGCGAGCAATCCGACCAGCGGATTCCGATCCAAAAGCCTAAGCGGTTTCCGATCCGGTTCCGTTCCCATATATCCGCCTCGCATGGTTCATCCTCGAAGGTATGCCTCCCGATGGCCTTCGGTTTGGATTCGGAACGGACCTACTTGGACAAAGGAAGGATCCTGCCGTCGGGCAGGAAGAACCCCTCCAGGCCCGCCCCTCCCAGGGCCGCGCGCCCTTGCAGGATACGGAGCCCGCCCGGGGATCCGCGATCCGCGGCCGTAATGTCCGAGCGGGGTTGGACCGAGGTGGTTCCGGTCTCGAAGGTCAGCACGTTGGTGACCGTGCTGGCCGCGACATGATCTTCCCATTTCCAGACCAGGTTGTTGGCGGCGTCGAATTCCACCGCATGGGGTCCCTTGCCTTCCATGCCATGGCCGTTCCAATTGGCTACGAAGTAATGGCCGTTGGGGAGTATTTCGAACCCGCTGAACCACAGTAGACCGCTGTTCGGGAATTTCTCCAAACCGGCCGCCGCCAAGGTGGACGATTTCCCGTCCACGGAAATGTCATAGACGCGGGCATCTTCGCCGCTGGTCGCGATGGTATGCCCGTTGGCGAGCCTCACGGCCACGTAGGCCTTGTCGGTAAGCCCGGCGGTCCATACCGTCGCCCCGGCCGCGTTCACTTCCACCACCTTATGGGGCGAGGCCAGGGACAGGAGGATATTGCCGTTGTCCAAGGGGCGCAGAAGCCGGAGATCGGTAAGGCCCGCGGAGACGCGCTTGCCTTTCTGGGTCTTGTCCGGGTTCAGCTCGTAGACCGTCACCGCGTTCGCATCCGAGGAGCCCAACAGGGTATTGCCGTTGGCGAGGCGCCGGGCGGTGCTGATGCCGGAGAACCCGGTGACGGACCATCCTTTGGCGCCGGTCGCGAGATCGTATTCGGCGGCGCCGTCCCCATGGCTCACCAGCACCTTGTTGCCGGGAATCAGCTGGAGGTCCCGCGATCCGGAGGGGATGGGGATGGTCCAGCCTTTACCGCCGATCTCGTCCACGAGCAGGAGCTTGTTCGCGCCATTGTCCACGGCCAGGAAGCGGTGCTTCAGGGTCTGCGCCCGGGCAGGGGGGCAGGTGAGGGACAAGGCCAGGGTTAAGGCGAGGATCGGGGCCAAGGCCGGCGCCCGGAGCGGAGCCGGGGCGTTGATTGCGGGATAAGGCATGCGTTTCCTCGTTCGAGATCCCATCATGGGATCCAGGTTAGGGCGGTGGTGGCGGGCGCTCTGGCGCCTGGTTGGGCTTGGGCCATGATCAGGTACATGCCCGGGGAACAGCGCCGGCTCCGGCCATCCCGGCCGTCCCATAGGACGCTGTTGGTGGCTTCGCTGCCATTGCCGCGTCTGGGGAAGTCCAGCCTGCGCACCAGGCTTCCGTCCAGTCCCCGGATGTCCAGTCCCCGGGGCATGACCTCGGCGGTCCCCGAACCGGCCTTGCCGGTCGGGCTGGAGAGGAGGGATTGGCGGGAAAGGGTGAAGCACATGCCCTCACCGGCCTTGGCGGCCGATATGGCGAATCCCGAAGCCGAACCGTGCCCGGCGGCCTTGCCCGGCGCCGGGCGCAAGATGCCCGTCGGCTCCGCGCCGTCGTCCAGCTCCATCAGGAAGGCCACCAACCGGCGCCGTTCCGGATCGGAGAGTTGCGAGGTCTTCCCATGGCGGTCTTGCGGATTGGCCGTGGTGATGACGTCCATCAGGGTCGAGGCCGAACCGTCGTGCAGGTAGCTTTCGCCTTCCCACAGGCCCTTCAGGGTGGGCGTATCGAGGCCCCGCAGGCTGTCGCCCAGGCGGCAGCCGGACTCCGGCTTCAAGGTCCCTACGTCATGCAGGAGGAACCCTTCCGCCGTGCGGAACGCGCCCGGAGCCGAGGCTTGGCTTCCCGACACCGGTGGATCGAGAACCGAGGCGGGAGCCGGGACCAGGCGCGAATCCGTGTACAGAGGCGGGACATGGCAGGCGGCGCAGCCCACGTCCGGCCGGTTGAAGATCTTCTCCCCTTCCTCGGCCTCGTCCGTCATGGATCCGTCGGGGCGGCGGTAGGGGCTCGGGCGCGAGCGTACCAGGGAGGTTACGTAGGCGGCCAGGGCGTCCAGGCCGGGGCTCAGGCCGGTCTTCTTGTCCCCCAGGGGGCGGTTGACGGACCCCTGTCCGAAAGCGGCGTCCGAAAGGAACCCCGTGCCTTGGAAGGCGTCCCGCATGTCATGCTCGAAATCCTGCACTTCATCGAAGTTGGCCGACCAGTGGAGCGGCCCTTGTCCCAGGCCGGCCTTGCCCAGGAGGGAGGTGGTGCGGCGCAGGCCTTCGCCCTTGTGGGTGAAGTCCCAGACCCTTCCGTCGGTCCCGCCGTCCAGATGGCATACCGCGCAGCTCAGGTATTTGTGGCGGGCCATGCGGGGATCGGCGGCATTGTAGAAGATCTGCTTGCCCTTGAGGACTTCCGGGGCCAGGCGTTCCTTCCCCACCGTGGGGATGAGGGCGATGCGGGGCATGACGTTGCTCCCGCCCACTTCGGCGATCCCGTAGACGGCGATTTCCCGCGAAAGGAAATCGTGGATGAAGAGCACGCTGTCGTCACCGGAAACCTCCAGCCCGTCCGGACCCAGTTCGTGGCCCGCCTCCCGGGGTTCGATGGCGGTGGCGCGCGCGTTCTCGGCGGCGTTGATCACGGCGATCTCGTTGGAGGTCTCCGTGGCCACGAAGGCGAAGGCCCCGTCCCGGGCGAAGGCCACGGCGCAGGCGAGGCTGCGGTTGTCCAGGTCGATGCGGACCTCGGGGATCTCCTTGCCCGAGGCCAGATCGATCTGCCCCACGCCCGTGCGCACGGTGGACTCGAAGGTGGGGAGCTGGGGGCCCTGCGGATCGGGGCTGCCGGAGAGGCGCATGCCCCGCTTGGTATTGTCCTTCTTGAACGGCACCCAGGCCCTTAAGCCATCGGGCGAGATGGTCAGGGAGGTGAGCCCATTGGGCACCCCGCGTCCATTGCTTTCCGTATCCTGCCGCTCGTCATGGGCGAGGACGATGATGCGCTGGAGGGCGAACGGCCCCGCCGCCACCTGGGCCACCTCGCCATGGTCCTTGGGGGAGATGAAACGGGTCACCCACAGGGTCTTGCCGTCCGGGGCCACGGCGATCCCGCGCGGGGTGGGGAAGAGAGGAAGGCTGTCCCGGATCCGCCCGTCGGAGGGATCCAGCCTGAGGATTGCGCCCGAGGCCTCCAGGGTAACGTAGGCGTTAAGCCCCGAGGGATCGAAGCAGATCCCGTAGGGCCTGGAGGCGCGGGGGAGCGCGACGGTGAAGAGCGGTTCCATGACGTCGCCATCCAGGACCGTGAGGGTGGCGTCGTCCTGGTTGGCCACCCAGATCCTGCCCTTCGGATCCTGGGCCAAGGTGCGCGGGGCGCGGCCCACGGGGATCTCCTTGAGGCGGATGAGGGAGGAGACCGAGATGACCGCGACGGAATTGTTGTCCGTGTTGACGTTCCACAGACGGCCCCGGGCGCGGTCGAGGAGGAGGGTGCCCGATCGGGTGGGGACCACCTTGGAGACCGCGTTGAGGACGGTGATGAGGGCGGTGGCGGGGAAGTCCTCGCCCTCGATGCGCGCGAAAACGGGATAGCTGCCGGGCGCCGCATAGGCGTGCGTCGCCTTGGGCTGCGCCGCGTAGTCGAGGGTCTTGCCGTCCCCGAACTCCCAGGCCACGCGCGCGGCGAGCGGTCCATCGCAGGCCAAGGCGAACTCCATCGCCGTCCCGGCGGTGGCCGTGGAGTCGGCCCGGATGGCGCAGTCCAGGGCATGCACCGCTCCGGGCAGCCCGGCCAGGGCCATGACGGATATCAAGGAGCGGAGACGCATCATCCTATTCCCGCAGGGCTTCGGCCGTGTTGAAGAGCGGGAGGAAGCGGCCTCGTACGTCCACGCGGAATCGTCCCGCCCCGTTCTCCTTCCCGCCATACCTGGAGGCCAGGCCGGGGGGCAAGGTATTCAGGTAGGCGTAGGCCGGGGCGTCGGCCTTGGCGTTCCGGTGCTCCGCCCCGATTCCGGTGGTGATCGCGGCGCCGGTGCTGAACAGGCCGCGATAGGCCTTGGGGACGCCATTGCCCGCGTAATCCTTGATCCCGCCCTCATTCACGATCACCTCGTAGGTGGTATTGGGCAGGAGCGGGGAGGCGGGGCTGAAGTTGACGATGCCCGTCTGGGTGGCGATGGCGCCCGGGATGGCTTGGCCGCCCACCGGCCGCACGATCAGATTGGCGGAGGTGAGGGTGGCCTTGTCCAACAGGTCGGTGAAGGTTAGCCCCACCCGCGTGGTCAGGGGTTGCTTGACGGCCCCGTCCTTGGGTACCGCCATGTTCACCCGGGGTCCCGAGGTATCGGGCCCGGTCTGGTGGGGGATGAGGCTGCTGCCGCCGCTATGGTCGCTGCTCGCGAAGGCGATGTTGCCGAGGGCGGTGCAGAAATCCTCGTCCGCGCCGTCGACGCCGCTGGTTCCCCTCTGCGCCACGGGGAAGCCCGGCTTGGAAAGATCGAATTTGGCGAAGCCGGCATGCGAGAAGCCCGAAAAGGCGTACCCGTCCGAGAACATGTTATAGCCGCCTTTGTCCCCCATGGCTGCGGTCGCCCCCATGGAGACGATCTTGGACGGATCGGAGATGTCGTAGACCAGGAGCTTGCCGAGATCCGCTTCCGAACCGCTCGCGAGGATGCGGTTGCCGTTGACCATGGCGGAATAGGAGATCCCGGCCTTCACCGTGGCCAGCAATCTGGGATTGACCGGGTCGCCGATGTCCAGGGTCGAGAAGCCCGGGGTGTCCGTGCTCGACAGGACCAGCAGGTTGCCGATGGCGAAGGTGGGCCCGACGCGGAAGCCGCCGGTGGCGCTGGTGGGCAGCTTCTTGATGAAAACGGGCTTGGACGGATCCTTCGCGTCCACGATGTAGAGCCCGTTGCCCGAACCGCCGCCGTATACGTAGCCTCCCTGCCAACAGGTCCACCACATACCCTTGTCGTAATCGCTGACCTGGATGTCCGGCAGCTTCAGGTAGGCCAGCAGCTTGGGGCTGGTGACATCGCTCCAATCCCAGAACTGCATGCCTTCGTTGGCCTGCACGCACGCGACGTCCCCGCGCATGCCCCAGCCGTGGGGTTCCCGGATGTTCTGGGTTTCCGGCGTATCCTCGGTATGCACGACCTTCGGATGGGCGGGATCGCTGATGTCCATGAAGCTATAGCCGCCCGCGCCCAGGCCGCTGTCCTTGGAGAAGATGACGACCAGGTAACCCCGGTGCATCGCCACCGAACCGTGGCCCTCCCGGCTCTTGATCAATGCCACGGGCTTGCCCACCTGGGCCGCCGTCCAGGTCTTGTTGGTCAGGCCGGGACCGTCGGGGATGGCCGCCGCCGCCCAGTTCGCCGCGAAGCCGAGCGCGACCCCCCCAAATCCAAGGCGCTTGAATCCCCGGGCCCATGCATGCATCCGTCCGCCTGCATTCATCCATCCGCCGCCGGCCGGGCCGGACTCCTTGATGCCGTAATTCATTCGAACCTCGCGCGGTAGGTCCCGACCGGCAGGGTCGAGGGCAGATCCAGCCAAGTGGCCGTAACGGACGCGGTACCTTGGTATTCCCAAACCTTGCGGCCGGAAAGCGAGTACAGCGAGGCATGGCCCCTGCCCGCGGGCAAAAGCAGCCTGCCCTGCGCGGGGAGGACCGGCACCAGTTCCCCGGCTTGATGCCCGTAGCCCGCATAGCGCGCCGAGGTGGCGATGGGCCCCTTGATCCGGTACAGGCTTCCGTCGTTGGTGGACTGGTTGTCCTCGGCGGATCCGCTGCCCAGGCCGGCCGCCCGGGCCCCGCGGCATACGTAGTACAGGCTCCCGTCCTGGGCAGCCTTCAGGAAGATGGGCCGGGGGACGCCGGTGGCGAAGGGCTTGACGGCGTTGCCGTTTGCCGGATCCAAGGTCTTGATCCATCCGTTGCAATAGTCGGCGAAGAAGAACAGATCGGCGTAGGGCGTTCCGAAGGTGTTGGAGGCGGGATGGTAGAAGGTCCCGCCGGTGATGGCGCAACCGTCGCCATGGCTGTAATACGAAACCGGATCCCCATAGGTCCCCGTCAGGCCCGTGGGGGCGGTGCCCGCATGGCCCTCCGCCTTGGGGTAGCCGTAATTGGTCCCGGCCTTGCCGTCGTTTATCTCCTCGAAGCTGCCGTCCCCGACGTCGTTGACCAGGTAGCGCCCGGTGACGGGGTGGATGCCGGTGGTATAGGGATTGCGCAGGCCCAGGGCCCATATCGCCCGGTTGTTGCCGGTCGCCGTCTTGTAGAACGGATTGTCGTCCGGTATGCTCCCGTCGGGATTGAGGCGCAGGATCTTGCCGAGCAGCACGTCCAGGGATTGGCTGTTCGCCTGGATGGTATTGTTGCCGGTGGAGATGTACAGCTTGCCGTCCTTGCCGAAATGGATCGACCCGCCGTTATGCCAGCCTCCCGAACGGAGGGCGATGGCCGGATTGAGATCGATCAACACCTGCTCCGCACCGGTCACCGCATCGCCCTCGACGCGGAAACGGCTGACGCGGTTATGGGCCGGGTTCTTCGCGGTGTAGAAGACGTAGACGAAGGGGTTGGCCTCGAAATCCGGATCCAGGGCGAGCCCCAGGAGGCCCCGTTCCTCTACGTAATCGGCGTCCACGGTCAGGAGGGGCGCGGTCAGCCATTTCTCCCCTTTGTAGACGCGGATGCGGCCGCTCTTCTCGCACAGCAGGACGCGACCGTCCGGAGCGACCTCGACGCAAGTGGGATTGAGGGAGCCGATCAGTTTGGTTTCCGTGAATCCTCCGGGGAGGGTGGCCGCTTCGGCCGATCGGGGCGATGCCGCGGAAAGCGCGGCACCGGCCAAAAGCGCCGCCAGGACACGGCGGGTTCGGAAACTATCTTGCTTGAAAATCATCGGATCCCCTTCCCAGTATAGCACGCGGACGATAGCGCCGGGTGTGGCTAAAAGGCGCACCACACCGGAAATTAGGGCCTAATCGATTCCGATAGTTGGAAATCGGAAGTCATTACTTGGATTAATCGCGGTTTCTTGCTTCGGCACGGCCCCCCGCGCCCCTGCCCCCTGCCCTTGAATCTATGCCCGATCGATTACTCGGATGCGGCTTCGGAGGGTCTTCCCGGGTCCCTTTTCATGATTCCGATCATTGCCACTAAACGCTAGCCCGATAACCCGCGCCGAACGCCGGGTCGATCCGTGCCGCTGAACGGCGGAGGCCGGATTCAAGGCCCTGGGGGCGGTCGTGGACAACCATGTCCACGGCAAATCGCGGCATAATCGGAAATGGCAAAGTCCCGGTGGAAAAGGGTAAACGCCGGGCGGCGCCCCGGGGTAGCTTTGCGGTAACGGCCGGCGGAAGCCCGGCCGGATACGGGGGGATGCAGGCATGTTTTCACGGGGAATCCGATTTTCATCGTTCACGGCGCTCACCGTGCTCACCGCGCTCGGGACCGCCTCCGCGGTCATCACCTGGAAACCGCTTTGGGACGGCAAGACCCTGAACGGCTGGCACAACCGCGGCAAGGATGCCTGGACCGTGGAGAAGGAGACCCCCACGTCGCCGCCGGCCCTGCATGGGAAACACGTGTCCGCTACGGACGACTATTCCATGCTCTACACGGACAAGTCCTATGACTTCTTCACCCTGCGCGTCAGCTACAGGATGCTGGAGGGGAACAGCGGCGTTTACGTGAAGGCGAAGGAATTGGCGCAGACGCCTTTCGTGGCGGGCATCCAGGTCGATCTGGACGCGGTGAACCTCCTTTCCCTGTATTGCACCTCCTGCGGCGCGGGCGTGTATTCGCCTCCCGCCGATATCAAGGCCCGCATCCTCAAGAACGGCTGGAACGACCTGGTCGTCACCGCGAAAGGGGACAACCTCTTCACCAGCGTCAACGGCGCCGATATGCCCGCATGGAATTACAAGGGAAAGGAGTTCGTCCTCCCTTCCGGTCCCTTCGGATTGCAGTTGCATGACTTGCGGCTGGACGAGGCCTGGTTCAGGGATATCGGGATCATGGAAGGGTGCACCGACAAATCCTCGCCGCGTTACGACAAGGAGACGGAAGATCCCCGCCTCTACGTGATCCATAATCCCGCCAATTGCGCCCCGCCCGCCGCGCTCGCTCCGGAGGTCGGCGCTGCCGGTAATGCCGGGATGGCGAGCGGGCTGCGGTTCTCGATGGGCCGGGTGGACATCGGAGTCTCGGGAGCCTACAGGCTCACCGTGCGGGACATGGCCGGGAATATCCTCGCCGTCCGCGGCGGCGAATCCCCAGGAAGCTTCCGGTTGCCGGAGATCCGCTCCGCGGGCGCCTATCTGGCGACCCTCGAAACGGGTTCCGGATCCGTAACGCGTCGTGTGCCTTTCATCATGCCGTAGCCGGGGAATCCGGCGGCCCGGCCGCGTCATTCCGTCCGGAGCCGGACGGCAAAAAGGGGGAGTCGATGTTCGCAATGCCAGGTAAGGATTTTACGGGGCTGGCCGCCCTTTTCATCGCATGCGCCTTGCACCCGGGCCGCGCCGCGGCCCAATCGGTTTGCGCGGATCCCAAGCCGGGGGATTTCAGGAAGACCATGCTGACCGTGCCGGGATTCCTGCACGAGCCCGTGGAGTTGTCCGTGGCCAGGGATGGCCGGGTATTCGTCGCCGAACGCGCGGGCCGTATCACGGTCTACGATCCGCTCACCGCCCAGGTCAAGGTGGCCGCGACCTTGCAGGTGGCCGACATGGGCGGGGACAAAGGAGGCCTTCTGTCCGTCGCGGCGGGGCCGACCTTCCTGGAGGACCGGTGGCTATACGTCCTCTACGCCCCCCGCTCCCTTTGGAACGGGAACGGATCCTTCGCGGGCGGGAAATTCTCGTACCGCCTGGCCCGCTTCCGCGTCGTGGAAGACAAGCTGGACCTGCCTTCCGAACAGGTGCTGCTGGAGTACCCCCAGCAGGTGGAGTCCCATGCGGCCGGATCCATGATCTTCGGGAAGCAGGGGAACCTCTACTTCTCCACCGGCGACAACTCGCGCCCCTCGGTGAGCGATCAATACTCGCCCATGGACGAGGCCCCCGGGCACGAATACGCGGACGATCAGCGCAGCACGGCGAATACCAACGACCTGAGGGGAAAGGTCATCCGCATCCATCCCGAACCCGTCCTGGTGGACGGGAGGTATTACACCATCCCCGAAGGGAATCTCTTCCCCGGGGGGATGGCGAAGACGCGCCCGGAGATCTACACCATGGGCCACCGCAATCCCTACCGCATCCATGCCGACATGATCACGGGCCGGCTCTTCATCGGGGAGTTCGGTCCCGCGGCCTTGCAGAATTCGGACCGCGGGCCCGCCGGCGCCGACGAGATCACCATTACGGAGACCGCCGGCAATATGGGCTATCCCTATTTCATCAAGGACAACCAGCCCTATTGCCACTGGGATTTCGCCTCGGGGAAATGCGTGGCCATCCAGGGCCAGACGGGCATGAAATACGATCCCGCCCGTCCGGTGAACTGGTCCCGCAACAATACCGGCTTGAACGTCCTGCCTCCGGCCATGCCCGCGGCCATCTGGGAGCACGATGGCCCGAATCCGGACCCGGTCCCCGGACTGGACGGGTGCGGGATCGGCGCGGGACCGATCTACCACTTCGATCCGGCCTCGGACTCCAAGGTGAAGTTCCCGCCCTGGTTCGAAGGCAAGGAATGGATCTACGCCATCAACGGCGCCTGGCAGCCCAAGCTCATGGTCATCCCGCCCGGGCCCCCCGCCCCCATCCGCCAAGTGGTCGCATCGCCGTTCAACCTCGCCTTCAGCGCCGATATCCAGGACATGGAATACGGCCCGGACGGCAGCCTGTTCGTGGCGGACTACGACAATAACGCCCTCTTCCAGGTGACCTACCAGGGGTGCATGCCCCCGGTATCGATCCACCGCGCCAACCCGGGCGGGGGCGGCGGTGCGGCCTCATCGAGCGGTCGCAGGCGCGCCGTGGCCGGATCGGCGGGCATGGTCATCGAGGAGGTTTACGATGCCGCCGGCCGTATGGGGTGGAAGCTTTTCCGCAGGGACGGGAATCGCGCCCCCGCTGGTGCCCCTCCTGGCGCCCCTTCAGGCGTCGACTGAGGCCGACCGGGAAAATTCCTGAGCTGGCCGCGACCCGAAAATTTACCTTGGGAACCGGATGACACATTCAACCCGAGGGACCTCATGAAAATCCTGTACTATCCCTGCCTTGCCGCCTTGCTGGCTTTCCGCGCTTTCGCCCAGGACCCGGCCCAGACCGACGGGGACAAATACAAGGTGATATTGGAGAATGAACGCGTCAGGGTCATGGAGTATACGGACAAGCCGGGCGATAAGACCAACCGCCACCATCATCCCGACTTCGTGCTCTATGCCCTCGACGGATTCAAGCGGAAGCTCACCTTGGGGAACGGGAAGGAAGTCACCAAGGAACTCAAGAAGGGCGACGTGATCTGGATGAAGGATCAAATCCATATCGGCGAGAATATCGGGAAGACGGCGACCCATGCCCTGATCATCGAACTGAAGGAACCGCCCTTGGCGCCCGCCGCGGACACGGCGAAAGCGAAATGAAGGGCAGCACCAGGAACTCGAAATGGATCAAGGCGCCCAGGGAAGCCCTCTACCGCGCCTTCACCGATCCCGCGGCCCTGGCCGTCTGGCAGGCGCCCGGGGATATGACCGGCAAGGTCCATGGCTTCGACGGCCGGGTGGGCGGGGGGTATTCCATGTCCCTCTACTATCCGGAAACGGACCCGGCTTCCCGCGGCAATCCGGAGGCTTCCCGGGGCAAAACCTCGGCTAGGGAGGACCGGTTCACGGCGCGCTTCGTAGAGCTCGATCCGCCCTCCAGGATAGTGCAGGCGGTAACCTTCGATTCGGCCGACCCGGCCTTCGCCGGGGAGATGATCATGGAGATGACCTTCGAGGCGGCGGGGGAAGGTACGACCGTAACCTTCCAGTTCCGGGATATCCCCTCCGGGATCCGCCCCGAGGACAACGAGGAAGGCACGAAATCGTCCCTTGATAAGCTGGCCCGCTTCGTGGAGGGCCGGGCCGCCTGACCCGCGGGCCCGGCTGCGCGCCCCTCCCGGGCCTTCGCCTCAGCGCGATTGGATCAGGAGCCCCTGGCCGGATCCGGAGGGCGAGAGCCAGCGGTACCGGAACGCGCCGGAACCCAGGCCGGAGGGCAGGGCCAGGATCTTCCCGCCGTCGGGACGCAGGGTCGCCCGCAAAGAGCCGTCCAGGCCGTACAGGTCCAGGCTGGCGCCCTTGACCGCGGGGAATCCGGACAGGTTGACTTCCAGGTTACGGTCGGAAAAGAGGATGCGCGGGAAGGACGGATTGGGGCCGCGTCCGGCGGCGCGACCGCGGGCCATCCTCACGGGCTGCGCGCCTTCAAGACCGACCAGGCCGGCATCGATGAACTGCGGGCCGCCTCCGGAATTGGCGCAATGGACGGCCAGGACGTTCTCCCCGACCACGAGACCGAGCTTTCCGGCGGGCAGGGTCTGCACCGTATAATCCGTGCCCGAGCCCGCCTCCTGGAGCACCAGGTTCCCGTTGATGAAAAGCTCCATCTCGTCATCGTGGAGGTACGACAGCAGGAAATCGCTGAACTCCTTCTCCATGGTGAAGGTCTTGCGGATCCAGATTTCATAATTGGTCCAGGCGCTCCCGACATGGGAGCCGAACTCCGTCGAGCCGAAACCGGAACGGCCGGTGGACCAGTCGGCGTCGGCGAACCCGGTTTCGTTCCACCCCGCGCCCGGCTTGGCATCGGTCCAACGCCATTCCTCCCCGCCGTACGTGGCGTCGGTTACCAGGTAGGTGGCGCGCAGGGTCCGGGTTCCGATGAGTCCGGCATCGATATAGCCCGGCCCATCGGTATTGCGGCAATGGACCGCCAGGATGTTCTCCCCCGTCTTGAGCGCGGCCTTGGCCTGTTCGGAGAGGTAGGCTTCGGCCCGTCTGCCGTCCTTGAAGGATTCGCTCAGGACGGGAACCCCGTTGAGGTAGACTTCCGCCTCCTCGTCATGTTGGATGCTCAGGACCAGGGATTCGTAATCGGTCGAAGCCGCCGTGAAGGTCTTGCGCAGCCAGATGTCGGTCGTGGTCCAATCATAGCCGATGGCCGAGCCGCCCTGGGCGGCGCCCGTGCCGAAGCCGCCCTTCCCGAACAGCCATGCGGACTCGTCGAATCCCTCGGCGAACCACCCTTCGCCCGGATCGACCGTGGTCAGGCGCCATTCGGTCGCTTCCGGGGATCGAGCGTCGGGCACCAAGGTGATCCTGGCCGTCCGGTCCTGGGCGGAAGCGGTGCCGAGCAGGAGGGCCAAGGCCGCGAGGCCCAATCCGCGTCTACCGAAATCCGAGATCCCTCTGGATGTAAAAGTCATGGACCGCTCCCCTGTATCGATTTACAGGAAAGATATCCTGGCCCGGCGGACCCGCCCTTGGAAATGGCGCGGAAGGTCGTTTTAACGTTGTGTTCCGGACGTCAACGCGGAATCCCTCCCCGGACCGGCCCTTCCCTGGTACATTGGATCGGAGGACCCATCCGCCTCCCGATCGTCCCAGGAGATTCGCCATGTGCCGTAACATCAAAACCCTCTTCAACTTCGAACCTCCCGCCACCGAGGAGGAGATCCAGGCTTCCGCCCTCCAATTCGTCCGCAAGCTCAGCGGCTTCAATAAGCCGTCCAAGTCCAATGAGGCCGCCTTCAATCTGGCCGTGGAGCAGGTGCGGGCGGCCGCCACGACCCTGTTCCATTCCCTGGTCACGACCTCGCCGCCCCGGGATCGCGAAATCGAGAGGGCCAAGGCCATGGAGGAAAACCGCAAACGGTTCGGTCCGGCCGCGGTGAAGATACGCCCCTTGGATCCGGATGCATCGAGGGCCGGAAAGAACCTATTTTTGGAGGGCTGAATCCACACCCAGGAGAACCTCATGGCCGTCACCGATAACGATAAGGTCTTCGCCGGATCCATCCCCGGGATTTACGAAACCATCCTGGTCCCGTTGATCTTCCAGCCGTACGCGGCGGATATCGCCGCCAGGCTCGCGCTCCTGAAGCCAGGCCGCGTTCTGGAAATCGCGGCGGGTACGGGCGCGGTGACCCGGGCCATGGCTTCGGCCCTGCCCGCATCGACGGCCATCGTCGCCACGGATCTGAGCCAGGGAATGCTGGACGAGGCCGCGCGACTGGGGACCTCGCGTCCGGTGGAATGGCGCCAGGCCGATGCGATGCGGCTTCCCTTCGAGGATGCGTCCTTCGATGCCGTTGTCTGCCAGTTCGGGGCCATGTTCTTCCCCGACAAGGCCAAGGCCTATTCGGAGGCGCGCCGGGTCCTGAGGCCCGGCGGCGTATTCCTGTTCAACGTCTGGGACGGCCTCGAGGAAAACGGGATCGCCGATGCGGCCCAGACCGCGATGAGCATTTTCTTCCCGGACGACCCGCCCTCCTTCCTCTTGCGGACGCCCTACGGATACCATGATCGCAAGGCCATCGAGCGCGATCTCGCCGCGGGCGGGTTCACGGGACCGGCGCGCATCGACGCGGTCGCGACGCGCAGCAAGGCGGAATCCGCGCGCGGGCCCGCCATCGGGTTTTGCCAGGGAACCCCCATGCGCGGGGAGATCGAGAAGCGCGCCCCGGACCGGCTGGGCGAAGCGACGGATGCCGTGGAGGAGGCCATCGCCTCGCGGTTCGGGCGGGGAGCGGTGGACGTGGGCATCCAGGCGCTCATCGTCTCCGTGACGCGCTGATCCGGGCGGAGGGCCGCCTGAGCCGTCTCGGGGCCTAAACCTCCGCGAGGAAGGCGCCGATGGCGGCGACGGCATCCCGGTTCAGCGGCGTATTCACATGATTCCCTTCCGGCAGATCCAATAGCTTGGCCCGGGGAATGGCCTTGGATGCCGACAGGGACTGGGAAAAGGGGACCACGGTATCCTTGCGCCCGTGGATCAACAAGGTGGGCGCGCGGATGCGATCGAAAGGCAGGGGCGCGAGCGCGTTCATCCGGGCCACATCGTTATCGATCCCTTGCTTGCGCAGGTCCAGGGGCAGCATGCTTTCCATGCCGGATACGAGCAGATCGGGCATGCGCGTGAAAAGCGGATCGCCCAGGAGCCGCTTCTGGCCTTGCCAGAGTCCGGCGAGACGGACGCCCGCCCAGGCCGCCAGGTCCGATTCCATCAGGGATCGGACGGGATTGCGGAGGGGGATCCTCATCCTGCCGGAAACGGCTTCGACCAGGAGAAGCCTGGAAACCCGCCCGGGGTGCCGGGCCGCGAATTGGATGGCGCTGGGCCCGCCGCCCGAGACCCCGATGACGGGAAGCGTTTCGATCCCCATCGCGTCGAGAAAGGCGGCATAGGCGTCCGCCTGCTCTTCCGGGTCGCGGCCCGTATCGAGGGGCGTGCGCAGGTATCCGGGCCGGGAAACGGCCAGGAACCCGATGCCGGGCCGCGTCCAAAGGCGGGCCATGTCAAGCCCCTGATCATACCCGCCGGGGGTCCCATGCAACACCAGTACGGGTTTGCCGTCGCCCAGGATCCCGTATTCCATCGGACCTTTGGAGGTGCCGATCACCCGGGACCCGGCATGCAGCTTGGAAATCCGGGACTTCCGCCATTTCATGGCCCGTCCATGGGCGAGGCCCAGCAGGAGCGGAGCGCTCCAGAGAAGATGTTTGGCTTGGACGACGCGCATCGTTTCCTTTCATGGCTCCGGTGGACGGGCCTATGCTGAAAAAAACGAATGGGAGTCCGGAAGGCAAGCGATGCCTGTTCCCGGAGTCCCGGCGGGGATCAGAAGCGGACCAGAAGGGATGGGCCCACGGCGCTGGTGCCTTCCGGCATCGAAACGCCGACATCCCATTTCCTGGGATCCGACTTCCCTTCCGGACCGTCCTTGCCTTTGGGAATGGAGGATCGGCGCATATGCAGTTTCGGCACGATGTAACCGCTGAATGCCCCGACGGCGGCTCCCGCGAGAACGTCCGACGGGAAATGCTTTCCGGCCATGACGCGCATGGAGCCCACGCCCGCCGCCAGGGCCAGGCCGCCTCCCCAGACCCAAGGCACGAGCTCCGAATCGGGATGGCGGAGCTGGAAGGTATAGGCCGAGAATACCGCGGTGGTGAAGGCGGCCGTGGTATGGTTGGAAAAGAAGCTGCTCGCGTTCTGGGGCGCCCGCTTCACTTCGTCCGGTACGTTTGGATCATAGGACAACGGGGTCGAATGCATGGGGATGCTTTTGGAATAACTGCTCAGGGCCGATGACAACATCAATGCCTCCTGGAGGATCACGGCGTCGACGATGGCGCCCTGCCAGGGTTGCTCGCCATGGTAGATATCCATGAGGTTGACCGCCGCGGGGATCAGGAATCCCGCGCCCGCGACCACGCTGCTCAGGGCGGAAAGCCGCGGGGAGTAGAACCCGATGGCCCACCGATCCATGGCGGGGATCTCGCTCCGATGCAAGGAGGAGAGGTCGCGGGGCATGGCGCGCGTCTGCGCGAGCATGGAGCCGGAATTGTATTTCATCGCCAACAGGCCCGCGCCCAGGGGAAGATCGATTTCCTTGCGGAGGGCGTAAGGCTGCGCGGCGTGAAGCAGGGTCGGGCCGGATACGAACACGAAAAAAACGGATATGAATCGGAGCATTGATTTTACCAATCGCTTATCGTTGAAGTGAAAAGTGTTCCGGGAGCACTAACAGCCTACAAAAACATTTCCGGCGAGGGTAACGGGCCTTACGGCCGCATGGATCCGGGGGCTCAGAGGTAGAATTGCGCCGAAATCGCGAGGCTGAGGATATCGTCCAAGGTCACGTAGTGGTTCCGGGTATAGGCCTGGATGTCCTGGTTGATGGTGCCGACTTCCGCCATCACCGCCACACCGGAAAGGTATGTCGGCTTTTCGAACATGTATCCCGCCTTGGCGGCGCCGAAGATCCAGAAGAACAGGCCGTCCGGCCAGTAATAATCCCGTTGGGAATCGGGAAGCAGGATCTCGTACTTGTCGCCGACCGAAAAATGGGTCGCGAATCCGGCCATGGCCGGTTCCAGGAAAAAGGCCGGGCCCAGCCGCAGACGCCCCAGGGAGATGGAGTTCTTCTGGGAAAGGATATGGATGTTCCGATCGCCGACGAAGGCCGGCACCCATCCGTAACTCAATCCCGACTCGATCCGATGATCCCACCAGGAATACCCGGGCCCGGCGCTCACCATGCCCGCGTGGCCCGCGAACTGCAGGCGCGCGAAATCCGGGAGGAGGGGAGAGCGGTGCCCATCGGCATGGATCGATCCGCACAGGATCGCGCCGAAGGCGATCAGGCGCAGGGTCCGGGCGCTCGTCCTATTTGAGGATCGATCGCGGGGCATCAGAAAAAGACCCGCTCCACCGTCAAGACGTCCCCGTCCAGGACCACCGTGACATAGTTCCTCTTGTTGACGGCATCGGTGACGAGGTAAGGCACGCCGTCCCGGAATTTCTCGCTGTATTCGAAGGCGTGGGTATGGCCGTGGATGGAGAGCGCGACCTTGTATTTCGCGAACAATCCCGCCATGCGTTCGCTTTTGGCGGTGTCCAATTGATCGCTCAGGGGCGGGGCGTGCGATACCGTGAATATCTTCAGGGTGTCCCCGGCCGCCGCCAGTTCGGTCTCGAGCCAGTCGAATTTGGGGATACAGCAACGGATGCCGCGGGCATTGTCGTTGAAGAAGATGAATTCGACCCCGCGGTAGACGAAGGAGAAATCCGTCGGCCCGAACACGCGCGTGAAAAGCGTGAACCCGTCGGCTTGGAGGTCATGGTTCCCTATGCCCACGACGTGCGGCGCGGCCAATTTGTTGAAGATGTCCGTGAACCTGTCGTATTCGTCGGCGTATCCGAACTTGGTGAAGTCCCCGGCGAGGATGACGAAATCGATGGTGGGGTCGAGGTTGATCCGCCCGACCGCGACCTTCAATTCATCGTACCAGAGATGGGAATCGGCCATCACGGCGATCTTGAAATGGCGGGGCGTCCTGAGGGGGTCCAGGGCGAGCCGATCCAGGTTGCCTTGGTTGTACATGGTCCTGGGATGCTTCGACTCCAACCCGGTGGGGCTGTATCGGAAGGGCTGACAGCCGAAGAGGCAGGCCAGCAGGAGGAGAAGCGTTTTCCGAGGGCGCACGGGTTGAAGTTAGATTCGCCGCCATTCCCGCGAAACCTTAAAGTTACCGGTTTCAGGGACGCGAGGATTAGAAACGGACGAACAAAGCGGGCCCCACGGCGCTGGTGCCTTCCGGCATCGAAACCCCCATGTCCCAGCTCCTGGGATCGGCTTTGCCTTCCGGGCCGTTCTTGCCATTTTGGATCGAGGGACGGCGCGTATGCAATTTCGGCACGAGATAACCGCAGAACGCGCCCACGGCGGCTCCCGCGAGAACGTCCGACGGGAAATGCTTTCCGGCCAGGACCCGCATGGAACCCACGCCGGTCGCCAGGGCCAAGCCGCCTCCCCAAACCCAAGGCACAAGCTCCGAATCCGGATGCCGGAGCTGGAAGGTATAGGCCGAGAATACCGCGGTGGTGAAAGCGGACGTGGTATGGTTGGAAAAGAAGCTGCTCGCGTTCTGCGGCGCCCGCTTCACTTCGTCCGGCACGTCGGAATCATAGGTCAACGGAGTCGAATGCATGGGGATGCTTTTCGAGTAGCTGCTCAGGGCCGATGACAACATCAGCGCCTCCTGGAGGATCACGGCGTCGACGATGGCGCCCTGCCAGGGTTGCTCGCCATGATAGGTATCCATGAGGTTGACCGCCGCGGGAACCAGGAACTCCACGCCCGCGACTACGCTGCTCAGGGCGGACAATTGCGGGGAATAGAACCCGATGGCCCAGCGATCCATGGCCGGAATCTGGCTCCGATGCAGGGAGGAAAGATCGCGGGGCATCGCGCGCGTCTGCGCGAGCATGATTCCTGAATTGTATTTCATCGCCAACAGGCCTGCGCCCATGGGCAGATCGATTTCCTTGCTTAGGGAATAAGGCTGGGCCGCATGGAGCAGGGCCGGGCCGGATACAAGCACGAGAAAAGCGGATAGGAATCGGACCATTGGTTTCGCCAATCGCTTATCGTTGCAGGGAAAAGCGTTACGGGAGCCTTAATAGCCTACACAAACTTCCCGGCGGATGGTACAGGTCTTTCCAGCCCTATGGCTTATGGGGGAGTTAGAGGTAGAATTGGGCCGAAATCGCGACGCTGAGGATATCGCCCAGGGTAACGTAGTGGTTCCGGGTATGGGCTTGCACGTCCTGGTTGATGGTGCCGACCTCGACCATCGCCGCCACACCGGAAAGATACGTCGGCTTTTCGAACATGCATCCGGCCTTGGCGGCCCCGAACATCCAGAAGTAGAGGGCGTCCGGCCAATAATAGTCCCGTTGGGATTCGGGAAGCACGATTTCATATTCCTTCCCGATTGAGAGGTGGGTCGCGAAGCCGGCCATAAGGGGCTCCAGGAAGTAGGAAGGGCCCAAGCGCAAGCGGCCAGTGGAGATGGAATTCTTCTGGGAGAGGATGACGGTGTTCCGGGTGCCTGCGAACTCGGGCACGAAACCGAAGGCCAATCCGGCTTCGATCCGGTTATCCCACCAGGAGTATCCGGGGCCCACGCTCAGCAATCCCGCATGGCCGGCGAATTGAAGCCGCGCGAAATCCGGGAGGAAGGGGGAACGACCGTCTTCCGCCCGGCAGGTTCCGCATAGGACCGCTCCCAAGGCGATAAGGCAGAGCGCTCCGGCCCTCATGCCATCGAAGTAACCGCGGCGAAGCATCAGAAATACACCCTTTCCACCGTCAGGGAGGAATCCGCCAGGACGACCGCGACATAGTTCCTCTTGTTCAGGGCGTCCGCAACGAGGTAAGGCACGCCGCCCCCGTAATCCGCGCCGTATGCGTAGGCATGGGTATGGCCGTGGATGGACAGGGCCACCTTGTATTTCGCGAACAATCCCGCCATGCGTTCGCTTGCCGCGGTGTCCAATTGATCGCTCAGGGGCGGCGCATGCGATACGGCGATTATCCTGAGGGAGTCCCCGGCCCCAGCCAGTTCCTTCTCCAGCGAATCGAATTTGGGGACGCAGCATTTGATGCCGCGGGCATTGTCGTCGAAGAAGATGAATTTGACTCCCCGATAAGCGAAGGAGAAATCCGTCGGGCCGAACACGTTCCTGTAGACGGTCACCCCATCGGCCTGCAGGTCGTGGTTGCCGATGCCCACCAGGTGCGGCGGCTTCAATTTGTTGAAGATGTCCGTGAACCTGTCGTATTCGTCGGCATATCCGAACTTGGTGAAGTCCCCCGCCAGGATGACCAGATCGATGGAGGTATCGGCATTGATCCGTTCGACCGCGACCTTCAATTCATCGTACCAGAGATGGGAATCCGCCATCACGGCGATCTTGAAATGGCGGGGCGTCCCGCCGCTGTCCAGGGCCAGACTGTCCAGATTGGCGAGGTTGTACAGGGTCTTGGGGTGCTTCCACTCAAGCCCGGTGGGGCTGAATCGGAACGGCTCGCAGGCGAAGAGGCATACCAGCAGAACGGGCATCAGTTTCCAGGGTCTCACGGGCTGAAAGTACATTACTGGAAATGCCGGGGATAGCTCAATGTGGACGGATCGGAGGACCGGGATTTCCGGATGGCGGGATCGAGGCCGTCCTCCCGTCAAAAAACTAAATTCCCTCGGGGTTGCGCCAAAACGGTCTCCCGGAAATGCAGGCGGAGGAGGAAGCATGGCGGCGGAGATGCGAGAAGCGGGCTCAGGTGTTTCCGGGGCTTTGGCGAAGGTGCCTCAGGTTACCCTGGTATTCTGGATCATCAAGATCGGGGCCACCACCCTCGGCGAAACCGGCGGCGACGCGGTCACCATGTCCCTGGACCTGGGATATCTGGTCGGCACCGCGATATTCTCGGCCGCATTCATCCTCGCCGTATTCGCCCAGGTATCGGCGAAGCGGTTTGTCCCTATCCTGTATTGGTTGACCATCATCGCGACGACGACCGTCGGCACCACCCTTGCCGATTATTTCGATCGTTCCCTGGGGATCGGTTATGCCGGGGGGTCCGCCCTCCTGTTCGGCCTGCTGATGGCCTCCTTGTTCCTTTGGCACCGGGTCCTCGGTTCGGTCTCCATCGATTCGGTGCGTTCCCGCAAGGCGGAATGGTTTTATTGGATGACGATCCTGTTCTCGCAGACCCTGGGCACGGCCTTGGGGGATTGGACCGCCGACTCCGCCGGTTTCGGGTACGCGGGAAGCGCGGTCCTGTTCGGCCTGTTGCTGGCCTTGACCGCCGCGGCCTATTTCTGGACGCGGATATCCAGGACCTTCCTCTTCTGGAGCGCCTTCATCCTGACCCGGCCCTTGGGCGCCGTCGTCGGGGATCTGCTCGACAAGCCAATCACATCAGGGGGCCTGGCCCTCAGCCGCTATTGGGCCTCCGCGATCCTGCTGGCCTTCATCCTGGCGTGCATCCTGATCTTCCCCCAAAAACCCGCAGAGCAGGCCCACTAGCCGCAAGGGGGGTTACCGCCGTGTAACCCCGGCATCGAGGAGATCATGGCGAAACTGCACGAACTATCCGCGAGCGAATTGGCCGGGCGGATCGCCGCCCGCGAGGTGACCAGCCGCCAGGCCGTCCAAGCGCATCTGGACCGCATCCGTGAGGTGAACGGCTACGTCAACGCCGTCACCGTGGTATTGGCGGACGCCGCCCTGGAGGCTGCCGACGCGGCCGACAACGGCCCGATCAAAGGCCCGCTCCACGGGGTCCCGTTCACGATCAAGGAAAGCATCGATTGCGAGGGTTCCGCCACCACCTTGGGCATACCGGCCCTGAAGCATGCCTTTCCGCGCGTGGACGCGCCGGTGGTGGCGCGCATGAAGGCCGCCGGCGCCATTCCCATCGGACGGACCAATCTCTCCGAATGCGGCCTGCGCCTGGGAGCGGGCAATCCCCTGCGCGGAACGACCCTGAATCCCTGGAACCCGAATCTCACCCCGGGCGGATCCAGCGGAGGGGACGCCGCCGCCCTCGCCACCGGCATGGCCCCGTTCGGCCTGGGCAACGATATGGGCGGCTTCCTGCGCGTCCCCGCCTATTGCTGCGGCGTCGCCGCGCTCAAGCCGACCGCGGGCCGGATCCCGAGCGCGCGTTCCCTGGAGCCGCTGGATCAGGGCTTCGCCATGCAGGCCATGCTGGTCGAAGGGCCCATGGCCCGCACGGTCGCGGACCTGCGGGTCGGCCTTTCCGTACTGGCGGGGCGCGACATCCGCGATCCCAGATCGGTCAGCGCGCCTTTGCAGGGCCCTCCCGCCGCGCGCAAGGCGGCCCTGGTAACGCGGATCGAAGGGGCCGATATCGCGCCGGCCACCCTCATCGCCATCCGGGAAGCCGGGCGCATCCTGGCCGATGCCGGATGGGAGGTCGCCGAAACCGGGCCGCCGGAACTCGGGCTCGTGACGGAAACCTGGGGACGCCTGATGGCCATCGATATGACCGTGATGCTGGAAGCGGCCGGGCCCATCCTCTCCGAGCCGCTCGTCCGCTACATGACGCGCATGTGCCGGTTCTTCGACTCCGCCCGCATCCCCAACGGCGCCCTCCACTCCGCGCGGTCCCGGCTCTCCAGGGTCTGGTCCGGGTATCTCGCGGAGTACCCCGTGATGATCGGGCCCACCTTGACCCGGCCGCCCTGGCCCGTGGACGCCGACCTCGATCCGGAATCCGGGCTGCCGATGCTGCTCGAGGCCACGCGCTTCATCACTCCCGGCAGCCTGCTCGGATTGCCTTCGGTGGCGCTGCCCATGGGCGTCGCGGACCGCGTACCGGCCGGGATCCAGATCTACGCCGATCTGTGGCGCGAGGATCTGTGCCTGGAAGCGGCCGAGGCCATCGAAAACGCATTGCCGCGCATCACCCCGATCGATCCCACCTGGTGATCGGTTTCCGGGGCCCCGCTTCCCGGAGCCGCGGTTCCCGGAGCCGCGGTTCCCGGAGACGGCCGATCCCGGCCTCCTGAAATCCAATCCAGGCCACCCTGCCAAAAAGGCCTGGAATCGCCACTTTGGCACCCCGGGATTTGACCCATCCTTGACCGGATCGGACTCCCACGTTCCCAGATTTTGCGCCCGCATCCCGCCCGCCCCTCGCGGGTCAAAACGACCCCGCATTATCCCGTGTGTTCCCATTCGCAATTACGGGATCGCGCCGAAATTAGGGCCATCTCGGAAGGACCCGCGGGTTAACGGTCCGGTTCGGGGTAGATTCGGATGACGGGTGGGGGATCGCCCTGAAATCCAGCGGAATCGGCCCAATAGGCCGATCGGGGGCGGGACCGGCGATAATCGGTGTCATCTTCAAATGGAACATTTGGAGGATGTAAAATGGGTTTTGGACTCGGACTTGGTGGGATGCGCCCCGATAAACCGCGCGGGAAACAGGTGACTATGGCCTTCCAGGTGGGAAAATATGGGGCTACGACTCCTTCAGACCGTGAACAGCGAGGTTACACCGCCATGAAATCCAGATCAGCGCTCTTTTTGATGGCCTTGGGTGTCCAGTTGGGATGGCCGGCCTTGACCCTCAAGATGGTCGACGGCAAGAATCAACCGCTCTCCGGGGTCACCTGCTCCGTGATCGGCGGCGCGCCCTCCTCTTCCGATGCGACGGGAAACCTGGTGCTCTCCAAAGAGGCATCCTCCATCCGCCCGACGCAAGGAGGCGTGACCGGCGGCGCATCGCTTTCCCGAATCCCCTTGGCCATGGGCGAAAAGGCCACCCTGACCATTCTCAACGTGAAGGGGCAGAAGCTGCTGCAGCGGACCCTCTCCCTGGGCGACCGGATTCCCTTCATCCATCCCGATCACGGGGTCCTCATCGTGGACATCTCCGCCCGCGGTTATTCGACCCGCGGTCATTTCGCGAACCTGGGCAAGGAAATGGTCTTCGAAGGCATCTCGGTCGCGAACGACCCCGCCAAGGTCTTCGCCAAGACCTCGGCCGCGTCCGGCATGGTTTCCATCGTCTGCAGCAAGTCCGGCATGCCTTCCCAGGTCTATCAGGTGCAGGACGGGGCCACCACCACCATCGACTTCTCCAAGCTGGAGCTGGTGCCCTTGTTCGACGGGACGACCAAGCTCGAGCCCGAGACCATCACCGAGACCGCGACCGCCCTCGTCACCCGCTTCTCGGACCGCGCCCGCGATCGCCATGCGCGCGAAGACCAGTTCCATGCGTATGACCATTACCTCGCCCATTACTGGGACAACCGCACCGCCACCCTCCAGATCACGGACGAAGTGGCCAAGGGCGGCAAGAAGATCCGCATCGACCAATGGACCCTTTGGCCCCTGGACCCCAAGGCGCGCGAGTTCCGCGCCTGGTACCGCGGCATCGGCACCGTCGCCGAATACAACCATAACGTGAGCATGGACGTCGACCCGAACGACCCCCTGCATTACTTCACCGAGATCACCAGCAACGCCCGCACCGGGAAGCCGATCGCGATCGGCGACAACATGGAAATCGAGGTGAGCCAGTTCCTGCAGAAGACGCTCGCCAATGGGGACACCTTGGAAGGACGCGACAATTACTACGGAACGGTCTTCCTCTACATCGTCGGCGGCAGGGGCATGGTGCCCTGGTACCCGGTCGGCGTCTTCGGGGATGCCAACACCGAACGCGAGAACTCCCATCCCATCCCCGAGGAAGCCTGGCTGGGCGGCCGCACGACCATCCACCAACAGACCTCCAACGAGCCCGAGGATCCGTTCATGGAGCTGGCCACCAACATGGCCCCCCAGAACGGCCAGGTCTTCGTCCACGGCCGCCGGGTGCACCACACCAACTTCATCACCGGCGTGCACGATGAACCCGGGAATCCGGTCTGGGACACCCTGAAGGCCAAGGCCGGGCCCAATTACGTGAATACCTCCTGCACCGCCTGCCATCATAAGAACGGCCGCGCCATCGCGCCCGCGGCCGGCACCGCGCTCAACCAGTTCGTGGTCAAGGTCGGCGATGCCGCCGGCGCGCCGCTCCCCAACCTGGGCTCGGTGCTGCAACCTTCCCGCGTGGGAGGCACCGCGGAAGGCGGCGTCACCCTGAGCGGCTGGACCGATGTCGGCGGCCTGCGCAAGCCCGAATACGCCTTCTCCGGCGCCAAGCCGTCCAACTACTCGCCGCGCATCGCTCCGCAACTGGTGGGCATGGGGCTCCTGGAAGCCGTTCCCGAAGCCAGCATCCTGGCCATGGCCGATCCCGACGACGCCGACAAGGACGGGATTTCCGGGAAGATGCAGGTGGTCAACGACTACGTGACCGGGCAGCCGCACTTGGGACGCTTCGGTTGGAAGGCCGGCAAGGTGGACGTGACCCATCAGGTGGCCGGAGCCCTGAACTCGGACATCGGCGTGATGACCTCGGTCTATCCGGATCCGGATTGCGGCTCGGCCCAGACCGATTGCGGCGCCAAGGGCAAGGAGCTGGCCGACGAGAACCTGAAGAACCTGGTCGACTACATCTCCCTGCTCGGCGTGCGCGCCCGCCGGGACTGGGACGACGCGACCGCCAAGGAGGGCGAAGCGCTCTTCGCCTCCACGGGATGCGCCTCCTGCCATACCCCCACCCTCAAGACCGGCAACTACCATCCCAAGGCGGAATTGCGGAACCAGACCATCCATCCCTTCACGGATCTGTTGCTGCACGATATGGGACCCGGCCTGGCCGACAACCTTCCCGAAGGCGCGGCGACCGGGTCGGAATGGCGCACCGCGCCCCTTTGGAACATCGGCTGGACGGCCGGCGTGAGCGGCGGCGAAGGCTACCTGCACGATGGCCGCGCCCGCACCCTGAAGGAGGCCATCCTCTGGCATGGCGGCGAAGCGGACGCTACGACCGCCAAGTTCAAGGCGCTCTCGGCCGGTCAGCAGGACGCTCTGATCAAGTTCCTCAAGTCCCTGTAATCCCCGGCGGACGCCGGCGCCGGATCCCTCCGGCCGCCGGCCTTCCGTTCCCCTGATCCCCTTCCCGTTCCGGTTTCCTTTCCAATCCGCCCAAGCACCGCGACCCCCGCTTCCCCTGACCCGCATCCAGCCCATTTCCATCCGACGGACCGGCTCCTTTTGCGCCTTCGATCCATCAGGGCTTTTTGGATCCACCGCGAATTCCGCAAAGGAGGGCATACCCAGGTTACCCCGGCCCGCCCTTGGACGCGGGTAAACCGGCCTATTCAACGGGAAATGCCGGTCAATCGGGAAATCCGCAGGTTACCCCCGGGACGGGGTCCGGATGACCCCGGATATGGTCCGGGGTCGCATTCGCGTTACCCACCCTTTGAGCGATAATACTGTGGCCGGGGGGCAGCCCTTTCGGGACGCGATGGCGTGCCGGGGTTTTCGATGGGTTGTGAAGGGGAGTTCACCGATAACCCGGGCATACCGGGATTGGAGCGACCATGAACGGGCACTCGATGATTTCGCAGAAATACATGAACGGCGCGAGCGCGACGGACGGCACGACCGCCAAGGTCGGCTTCGCCGCCAAGGTCGGCAGAGCCGCCGACACAGGACCGCGGCGCGCGGCGCGGATTTCCGCTTCGGCCCTCCTGTTGGCCCTGGCCGGGGCCCAGGCGGTCTGGTCCGACATCACCATCACCTTGCAGGACGCGGCCGGGAAGCCCATCCCGGGCGTATCCTGCACCCAAAACGGCGGGACCCCGGCGGTATCGGATCCGACCGGCAAGCTCACCTTGTCCGGCATCACCGGGATCCGGGCGCCGCGGCTGCCGGGCGCGGAGCCCTTTTCGGTTTCCCGCATCCCCCTCGCTCCGGGGGAGCAGGCCATGGTCGACGTGATCAACGTCCAGGGCCGGCGCGTCCTCCATCGCCCCGTGGGATTGGGGGAGCGGATCGAATTCTCCAGCTACGATAAGGGCCTGTTCTTCGTGAAGGTTACCAGCCGGGACTTCTCCTCCAGCGCCCGCATCGCGAATACCGGCGCGGGCTTCGGCTTCGAGGGCGTCGCCGGCGGAACCCCGGCATCGGCCGCCGCGGCCTCCATGGCAAAGACCAGCGGCGGGGCGGGCGAGTCGGTCACCTGCAGCAAGTCCGGTTTCCCCTCGCAGATCTATTCCCTCGTGAACGGGTCTTCCACCGTCATCAACTTCAGCAAGCCGAACCTGGTGCCGCTTTTCGATCAGGCCACCAAGCTCGAACCGGATGTCATCGTGGAAACGCCCACCGCCATCATCACCCGTTTCGCCGACCGCGGCCGCGATCGCCACGCCCGCGAGGACGAGTTCCACATCTACGATCATTACCTGGGCCATTACTGGATGCACCGCACGGCCCAGATCGAGATCGTGGACGAGGTCGCCAAGGGCGGCACCGAGGTCAAGGTCAACGTCACCACCCAATGGAAGCTGGAATCCACCAACTGCCGCGCCTTCTACCGCGGCATCGGGACGGTGGCGGAGTACCATTCCAACAACAACATGGATCGCGATCCGACCGACCCGCTCAAATACCATACCAGCTTCAAGCAGAACCCCAAGGAGAACTTCCGCCCCCTCAAGATCGGGGACCGGATGGAAATGGAAGTGAGCCAGTTCCTGGCCGGGGTGCCGGAAGGCCGCGCGAACTATTACGGCACCGTGGTGCTCTACATCATAGGGCAGGGCGGCCTGGTCCCGTGGGAACCGAGAGGAGTTTTCGGGGACGCGAAGACGGAGCGGGAGGATTCCTATCCCGTGGACGTGGCCGCATGGGAAGGGGGACGCGTGACCCTCCCGACCCAGACCTCGAACGAACCGCTCTACCATTTCATCCAGATGGCGCCCAACCTGGCTCCCCAGAACGGCCAGATCTTCGTCCTGGGCCGCCGCGTGCACCATACGGATTTCGTGACGGGCGATCATGACGAACCGGACAACGACAAGTTCGCGGAGATGGCCGGGAAGTCCGGGCCCAACTTCGTGAACTCCTCGTGCAATGCCTGCCATGCCAACAATGGACGCGCCCTGCCCCCGGCCGTCGGCGCCGTCCTCAACAAGTACGTGGTCAAGGTCGGGGACGGCAACGGCAATCCCCATCCGCAACTGGGCTCGGTCCTGCAGCCGCGCAGCGCGGGCGGAGCCGCCGAGGGATCGGTGACCCTGAGCGGTTGGACCGACGTGGGCGGCCTGCGCAAGCCCGCCTACGCTTTTTCTGGGGCGGCGTCGCCCACCCAGTTCTCGGCGCGCATCTCGCCCCAACTGGTGGGCATGGGCCTGCTCGAAGCCATCCCCGAATCCGCCATCCAGGGCCTGGCCGATCCGGAGGACGCGAACGGCGACGGCATCTCGGGCCGCATGCGCATCGTTTCCGAGTACGACAAGGGACTGCCGCATCTCGGCCGCTTCGGCTGGAAGGCCGGCAAGCCGACCGTTCTGGCCCAGGTGGCCGGCGCGTTCAATACGGACATGGGAGTCACCTCATCCGTCTATCCGGAGCCGGACTGCGGATCCGCCCAGACGAATTGCGGCGCCAAGGGAGCCGAGATCGACGACGTGAACCTGCAGCACCTGGTGGATTACATCTCCTTGCTCGGAGTGAGCTTGCGCCGCGGGTTCAAGGATCCGGACGTGGTGAAAGGCGAGGCCCTGTTCCAGAGCGCCGGTTGCGCTTCCTGCCACACCCCCACCCTGGTCACCGGCCCGTACCATCCCAAGGCCGAACTGCGCAACCAGACCATCCATCCCTATACCGACCTGCTCCTGCACGATATGGGCCCGGGCCTGGCGGACAACCTGCCCGAAGGCGACGCGTCCGGCGCGGAATGGCGCACCGCCCCGTTGTGGAACATCGGTTATACGGAAGGCGTAAGCGAAGGGGAGGCGTATCTGCATGACGGCCGCGCCCGCACCCTGGCCGAAGCCATCCAGTGGCACGGCGGGGAGGGCGCGAAAGCGGCCGCCAATTTCAAGGCCCTGTCCGCGGGAGATGCCGCGGCCATGATCAAGTTCCTGAAGTCGCTGTAGAGGCGGGTGGCGCGGTCAAACCGCGCGGGCCGAGATTGACCGGGTCCGGCGCAAGCCGGCCCGGTTTTGCGTTTACGGTTCGGTTTTTTTGTCGCCGATTTCATCGTCGGCAGGAGCATCCGCAGCGGCTCCCGCGGCGGCGCCGCGGTACTTCAGCTGCAGGCCCCGCAGGAAATTGCGCAGCATCTGGTCCTGGCATTTCCGGAAGTTCTTGTGCTCGGCCTTCCGGAACAGCGCGCTCAGCTCGTGCTTGCCGATGGGGAAGCCCGCATCCTTCATCACCGCCAGGATATCGTCGTCCTTGAAGTCCAAGGCGATCTTGAGCTTCCGGAAGATCACGTTATTGTTCAGGGAGGTCTCGGGCTCCGGCGCCGGACCGTCCTTCCTGCCGCGCCGCTTGATGATCAATCCGTTCAGGAAGGCCGCCAGGCCGGCGGCGTCGAGTTCCCGGAAATCCGGGTTGTCGTCCCGCTTCATCCAGGCGCTGACCTGCTCGCGCGTGACCTCGGGGCCCGCCAGGCCGAACAGCTCCATCATGGCGGAATCGTTGAAATCGAAAATGAAGCGGACGCGCCGGAGGATGTCGTTGTTCGTCAAAATGGTTCCCGATCGAAACGGCCCTTAGGGCCATAGGTGGTTGAGGCCCTAAAGGTACTTATTCGCGGGGCGTCAACGCTTCCAGGCCCCTCCGTACAGGGAGGCCACCTCGCCGTACCGATCCTGCCATTCCGGGATTTCCGCCCCTTCCATATGCGCGGCCAGGCGGTCCAGGAAGGCATGCCAGCCCGGCGCGAAGCCGTTGGCATTGTCCACACTCACCCATCGGTGGGTCAGCTTCAGCAAGGTCGCCCCATCCCCGTCCGGGCTCAGCTCGAAACGGACCGTGGAATGCTCGATGAGTTTCTGCCTCCATTCGAACTCGAAAAGCCTGGGCGGATCCCATTCCAGGATCCTCCCTTCCGTGCGGCGCATCTCCAGGGGCATATGGTGCGGGCCTGCTTCGAGAATCACCCTGCCGCCCGGCCCGCCTTCCACTTGCGCGGGCCCCAGCCAGGCCCCCAGATCCTCGGGTTCCGTGATGGCTTCCCACACTTCCGCGATGGGATGGGGGATGCGTCGTTCGAAGGCGATGGCCGCCTTCCCGTCCTTGGCGATAACGTTTCCGCGAGGGTTCGTCATGAAGGTTTCCTTTCCGGTTTGCTTTGACGGGACGCTTTTTTCCTGTCGAGGTGCCGCTCCAGAGCGTTGAGCCTGCCATCCCAGAATCCGCGATAGCGCTCCAGCCAGCGATCCAGTTCCGCGAGCTTTTTCGGCTCCAGGGAATAGAGGCGCTTTTGGGACAGGGGCCGCACGGAAACCAGGCCCACGGTCAGGAGGATGCGCAGATGGCGCGATACCCCCGGCTGGGTCAGTCCGGGAAAGGCCGCCACGAAATCGCCAGCGGGCCGCTCCCCTTCCGCCAACATGTCCAGGATGCCGCGCCGCGTGGGCTCCGATATCGCCAGGAATACGTCCATGCGAATAATATAACGAATGGCTTATATAATGTAAAGCGAATATAAAGCCATGGGATTATTTTTAGTAGGGCGTGACCGGAAGGAGCAACCTTTGACCAAGACGACCAAGAACCCGCGAACCTGCGCGAACGGCCACGAGTATTTCAAATCCAGTTCCTGCCCCGTATGCCCCATTTGCGAAAAGGCCCGCAAGCCGGAAGCGGGGATCCTCTCCGGGCTCGCGGCTCCGGCCAGGCGCGCCTTGGAAGGGGCGGGCCTGACCACCATTGCGAAGCTGGCGAAACGCAGCGAAGCGGAAATCCTCTCCCTCCACGGCATGGGTCCGGGTTCCATCCCCAAACTCCGGGCCGCATTGAAGGCGCAAGGATTGTCCTTCCGCAAAGCGGAATGACGGATGGACCCGGGGGCTGGACAATCCAAGGGTTACGTATTAGGTTCCGGACATGATCATCCGGGAAATTGAGTCGCTGCTCGATGCCATCGGGAACCGTGCCGCTCTCTCCGAGGAAAGGAATTTCCCGGAGCGGGCTGAGGCCTTGGATCGGATCGAGTTCGCGATCCTGGACCGGATCGAAGGCTTGATCGATCCATCCCATCCATCGGGCGCCTTGCTCGAGTGCCGACGCCGGGCCGAGGGATTGCGGAGCCGGTTCGAGGCTATCGATGAAGCCCTCTTCCAAAGGCTCCGTTCCCGGATCCGCGAGGGGGAGCACAAGGGAGCGGGCTTTAGGACCTTGGTGGAAACCTATGTCCCGATCCCTGCCGGCACGGGCCCGCACGCGGAACCCGTCGCCGACCGGAACCGGATCGGCTACGACGTTCTCGACGCCTTCATCAATGGATTATTGCATCCCCTCGCCGCGCCCGAGGAGACCCGGGAGAGGGAACCGGAAATGGTCTTCTACCAGAAGACCCCGGCCCGGATCGTTTTCGACATGATGGGCTCCGGAGGTATTTCAGGCGCGGACGTCTTCTTCGACCTGGGTTCCGGACTGGGGCAGGTCCCCATCCTCATCAATCTCCTCAGCGGGGCCGAAGCGAAAGGGGTCGAATTCGAGCCGGCATATTGCGACTATGCGAACGCCTGCGCGGCCGATCTGCGCCTGACGCGCGTTGAGACCCTGCAAGCGGATGCGCGCCGGGCGGACTATTCCCGGGGGACCGTTTTCTTCATGTATACGCCTTTCGAAGGGCGCATTCTGCAGGATGTATTGGAAAGGCTTCGGGAAGAGTCGCGGAGCAGGCGGATACGGGTATTCACCTATGGACCCTGCACGGGGCCGGTGTCGCGCCAAGGTTGGCTCCGCCTTGTCGACGGCAATCCGGACCATCCTTTTCAACTGGGCTCGTTCGAAAGCCTTTGAGGCTCACACGGCCAGGCGCGTCTCGCCGCCCGGCGCCTCGCCGCCCGGTTCAAGCCGGAATCCGCCCGCCCGCACAAGCAGCCAGCCGCCCGTAAGTAGGATCGCCCCGAAGGCCAGGAAGGCGATATCCGCGGGCAGGTGGTTGGGCGCGTATTCCACTACGTGATGGATGCCGAGCACCAGATGATCGATGACGCCCTCGATCAGGTTGAACAGGCCCCAGCCCATGGACAAGGAGCCCAGGAACATCCTGCCCGACCACGGCACGTCCGCCCGCCCGCCGGCCCGGAAAAGCATTCCCAGGCCGATGCAGGTCATCAGCCATACGGACGCATGGAAGAATCCGTCCCAGGCCATGTTGATCTTGGCGGAAACCAGATCGGTCACGGGGATCCGGCCGGAAAGCATGTTGTGGAGCTGCAGGATCTGGTGGAACAGGATCCCGTCGGCGAACCCTCCCAGGCCCGCGCCCATCAGGACGCCCGCCGCGATCAGCGGGCCGCGTCGATATCGGTTTCGCATGGCGGTTCTCCCGGGGTTTCAGGATCCAAGCGGACCCGATCGAAAAGGAAATGGATCGCGGCCGCCACCGCCGACAGGACCGCTACGGGCAGCAGCATCACCATGAGATGCTCCGGAAAGGCCTGGTCATAGACGCCGGCCTTCACCAGTGGACGGCAAATCGCGCAGGCCCGGCAAGGGACCGCTGATCCGGCGAGTAAAGCCGCGGGAATCCAGATCCGATCCACGGATCGGAAAATATCCATTAGGGCAGGGACGCGCAAGCCAAACTACTTTTAGGGGATGGAGACTCCCACCCTCGCCCGGATCACGATTTTCCCCATCAAATCCCTCGACGGAATCGATCTCAAGGAGGCCATGGTCGCGGAAGGCGGCTGCCTGTTCCACGATCGGGAATTCATGATAACGGACGGAGATGGGAATCCCATTATAGGCAAGACCAATCCCCTGGTGCATGCCTTGCGTTCCGAAGCGGATTTCGCGACGGATACGGTTTCCTTCCGGGCGCCTTCCGACGGGGAGTGGCGCCGGTTCCATGCGGTCCGGGACCTGGCGGGCATCGAATCCTGGTTGAGCGGGTATTTCGGGATTCCGGCGAAATTCCGGCGCGAGGTCACGGGCCGGTTCCTGGACATCCCCGACATCGCCGGCGCGACCCTCCTTTCCACCGCCACCCTGGAAAGGGTTTCGGAATGGTACCCGGGAATGGGCCTGGAGGAAACCAGGAAGCGGTTCCGGGCCACCCTGGAAATCGAAGGCGTCCCCGCGTTCTGGGAGGATCATCTGTTCGCGAACGAAGGGGCCGCCGTGGAGTACCGTATCGGAGACGTTACCTTGCTCGGGATGGGTCCCCGGGCCCGTTGCAACGTCCCCACCCGGGATACGGGTTCGGGCCGGAGTTGGCCTGGGTTCGCCCGATCCTTCGCCAAGCGCCGGAAGGCGGATTTGCCGCCCTGGTCCGGGCTGGACCGGTACGGGAACCACTATTACCTCACCGTGAACTCCTACTTTCCTCCTTCCGGGATCGGGAAACGGATCCGGGTCGGGGATGCCGTCCGGATCGTCGGGGAAGGCGGGATGGGCGACCGGGAGGTTGCGCCCTAAAACTGCTATCTTAGGGGTTCAACCGAAAGACCCCCCTTGGACAAGACCCTGTTCTCGAACCTGCAGCTCCCCGAAGCCCTATTGGCCAACCTGGAAACCCTGGGATACCTGGAGATGACGCCGATCCAGGCCCTGGCCCTGCCCCTGGCCATGATCGGGAAGGATCTGATCGCCCAGGCCAAGACCGGCTCCGGCAAGACGGCCGCCTTCGGGATTCCCCTGCTCAACGGCCTGGATGTCCTGGACCCGGGCACCCAGGCCCTGGTCATCTGCCCCACCCGGGAATTGAGCATCCAGGTTTCCAACGAGATGCGCCGGCTGGCCCGGTATCGGAACAATATCAAGGTCGTGACCGTTTACGGCGGGCAGGCGCTTTCCCTGCAGAGGGCCGCCCTCGAGCAGGGCGCCCATGTCGTGGTGGGCACGCCGGGCCGCATCAAGGCCCTGCTTTCCCGGGAGATACTCGCGCTCGATGGGGTCCGCGTCCTGGTGCTGGACGAGGCGGACCGCATGCTGGAAATGGGCTTCATGGACGACGTCATCGATATCATCGCCGCCACCCCCAAGACGCGCCAGACCCTGCTCTTCTCCGCCACCTATCCCGAGAACATCCAGTCCCTGAGCGCGCGCTTCCAACGGGATCCGGCGCGGGTCAATATCGAGGCGCAACGAAGCCATTCCGACATCGAACAGAAGATGGTGGCATGCGGATCCACGGCCAAGTTCGAAGCCGTGGTCTCCCTGCTGTCGGGCTTCGAGCCCCAGTCCGCCCTGATCTTCTGCAATACCAAGATCGCCGCCAAGGAGGTGTACGCATACCTCGACGAACTGGGCTTCAGCGTAGGGGAATTGCATGGCGACCTGGAACAGCGCGATAGGGAGAAGATCCTCATGCGATTCCGGCATCAGGGATGCCGGGTGCTGGTGGCCACGGACGTGGCCGCCCGGGGCCTGGACATCGACGAACTCTCCGCCGTGATCAACTTCGAGGCGCCCCATGATCCCGAGTCCTACGTGCACCGCATCGGCCGCACGGGACGCGCCGGGAAATCCGGGCTCGCCTTCACCCTGTTCGCCCCCGGGGAAAGGCATAAGATCGACGCCATCCGGGAATTCATCGGCGCGGACATCCCCATCGAGCCCATCGCCTCCCTGTCCGGGGGCACGGGAAGGCCCTTGGTTTCCGACAAGGTCACCTTGTGCATCGCGGCCGGCCGCAAGGATAAGATCCGGCCCGGGGACGTCCTGGGCGCCCTGACCGGAGAGGGCGGCATCGACGGGAAGGCCGTCGGCAAGATCGACGTCATGGACTACGATGCCTACGTGACCGTGGATCGGAAGGCCGCCAAAAAGGCGTTCGCGCGCCTGAGCGAGAACAAGATCAAGGGCCGGAAATACAAGATCCGGATCCTTTAGGCGGGCCGCAACCATTTTCCCGTGGTAAAATCGTCCTGGATGCGCTCGGCGCTTTACGGGGGTGATGCCGGGCTTTTATTCCGGTTTTTGAGGTCCGGGGACGGCTTGCTTGCCCGGCGGGAAATGAGGACATTAATTGCTGGAACCCCCCTCGGGTATGGCCCCGAGGGTTTCACAATCATGCCAGGGAAAGGTCCCGAAATGGAAAACTCGAATCCATTGGCCACCGAAACCGCGGAACCCTCCTGGGTCCCCACCAAGATCATCCGCAAGGCGCGCCGCAAGGAAAGACGCTACGCGAACCAGGCCGACCGGACCCGGATCCGGGAGGACCTCCAGGCCGGCCTGCGGGATCCGGAATGCTTTCTCGATCTGGAAAGCCGCAGGAAGAATACCCGTAAACTGCTGGCCAGCGGAGCGGCCGAGCGCCGTTGGCTGCTGGACATGCAGAGGAAGAAGGTAAAGGGAGAACTGGCCAATACCCGCGACCTGGATACCTTCCTCCAGAAGACCAGCCGCTCCCGGACCCTGTACGCCTTGATCGCCATGGGCTTTTTCCGCCATGTGCTCGGTTCGGAGGAGTACCGCGAGGATCACCGGTATAAACTCGCCATCAGGCGGGCCCTGGAGGAGCCGGGCCTCTGCAAGGCCATCCAGCGGAAGTGGGAGAATTTCGATCGGGAGTTCCCGGATCGGATGAACCGGATCACCTGGTAAACGGGGGGCTCCCCGCTTTCGGGGCGAACCCCGCTTTCGGGGCGAACCCCGCTTTCGGGGCGGGCATGCCTTGTAAATCCGGGACCAGTCTATAGATTTACGGCATGTCCATTCTTTCCCCTTCCATCCCGACCCATCCGCATCCCCTTCCCAGGTAGCCCTTGGCGAACCGTCATGCCATCCTGATCGCCGTCGGTTCCTACGGGGATCCCGGCTTCCCTCAGCTGAAGTACGCGGAGAGCGACGCCCGGGACATCCGCGCCGCCCTGGAACCGCATGGGTTCGCCCCGGATCATTCGGACCTGCTGCTCGGAGCCGGGGCCTCCAAAGCCGCGGTCGAAGCGGCCGTGCGGACGCGGTGCGCGCGGCTCAAGCCGGCCGATACCCTGGTATTCTCCTACGCGGGCCACGCTTTCCATCGGCAGGGCCGGACCTACCTGACTTGCGGGGACACCCGGATCGCCGCCCTGGCGGAGACCTCGGTCGGACTCGCCTGGATCCTCGAGGCCATCCGGAAAACCGGATGCGGAAGCGCCTTCCTTTTCCTCGATCCTTGCCATGAAGGCTGGCCCGGGGAGGACGGGGCGGAAGGGGTGGAACCCGGAATCGCCGAAGCGGAGTTGCAGGGCGCGCGGATGGCCGTCTTCGTCTCTTGCGGCAAGGATGAAAAAAGCCTTTCCGGTTCCGCGCTGAAACGCGGGATCTGGAACCATCACCTGATCGAGGCCTTGAGGGGATCGGCTCCCGAGGCCCTGGAAAAAGGGCATAAGCTTACGGACGCCTCCCTGCAGGAATACCTGGCCCGCTCGGTCCCGAAAACCGCGAGGACCTTGTTGACCGGAACCGGGACGCAGACGCCCCGGGCCTGGGGCGGCGCTTCCCGTCCGTCCGTCCTTCTCGACTTCAAGCGGATCTTCGCCGCGCGCGCCGAGGCGGAGTCCTCGGATCTGAAGTCCCTCGAGCATGCCTTTTTCCGGGGCGGGAGCACCGAAAGCGTCAAGCGCCTTTCCGGATGGAAGAAGGGTTTCCGGATCCCGGATACGGCATCCCTCTCCTCCACCTCCTTCATCCAATCGGTGGGAACGGAAGGCCTTCGCGCCCGGTTCGATTCCTTCCACGACAGGATCAGGAAAAACCTGGGTTACAAACGTTCGGAGATGGTTTCCGGCGAAGGCCAGGGATCCTTTTCCTGCATCACCCCGGACTTCACCTTTTCCATCTCTTTGGAGCTGGATCCCGCGGATCCCTCGCGATACCGGGAAACCCTGATCCTTTCCGAAATCCGGAACCCGGCGATAGTGGCATCGCCCGGCTTCGGTTCCGTATTCAACTCCGAGTTCGACGAGGTGGTCCTGGAATACTCGCGGCCTTTCGACATCGGGAAGATCATCGATGCCATCGAAGCCATGGGCAACCCGAAAGTGGCGGTGGAATACGCGCCCGACGCGAGCGAATGCACCGTGGTGTTCAAATCCCTCAACATCCGCCTGCGCTTCGCCGGCAAGACCCTGGCCTATGCCTTCGCCAGCAAGGCCATGGTCAACGCCATCATGGACGCGATCCGGAACGCGCCGAGGATCCTGGGCCTCGACGCGATGCATTGACGCCCCATCCGGCCTCAGTGCATCATGGTCCGCATCTGCTCCCGGTTCGGTTGCGTAAAGGTCGGCTTTTCCGATGCGGGCCCTTCCTCCTCCGCTTCCTGTTTGAACAGGACCAGGTTGTTCAGGAAGGCGATGAGATCCGCCTTCGAAGGTTCGGAGAGTCCGTTGAACGCGGACTTGGAGTTGGCCGCCTCGCCCTCGTGCCGGTCGATGGCTTCCGTAAGCGTGGTGGAATTCCCGTCCTGCATGTAAGGGGCCGTGGACCCCACGCCCCATAAGGCGCGGGTCAGGAAGGTGCTGACGCCTACGCCCCCTTGGAAGGCCCCCGGCACGGTCGGTATGGGGGAGGCGGTTTCGTCCACCGGCTCGGCGACGGGTTCCCCCAGGTTGTGGCGCTTGAGATCGCTGTACAGCTCGATGATGGCGCCGCCGCGGCCATCCCTCCGGAAGGATCCCAAGCGCGCTACGATGCGCCCTTGCCCGTCCCGGATGATATTGTCGGGTTGATCCTTGGTGATGTCGAAGCTCACGGGAAAGGCGGGATCGAGGCCGGTGGCCAGGGGGTGCCGTCCCGCCGGGAAGGTCACGTCCCGGTATTCCGGATTGGGGCTGGGTTCGCGGAAGAGGGTCCGGTTCACGGTCAGGCGCGGAACGTGGCAGACGGCGCAACCGACGTTCTTGAATTGCGTTTCGCCGCGCAGGATGGCCTTCCTCTCCGTCGTGGAAACGGTCTCCAACCCCAGGTCGGCGAGTTCCAGGCGCGTGACCGGCCTGGGCTGGGAGGCATTGTAGATCGCAAGGGCGGTCAGGTCGCCGACCGAGAATTCGTTGATGACGCCGTCGAAGTCGCCGTCCTCATCCGGCGTATGGAGGATCTCCACGGCCTGCATCCCCATTTCGGTATGGGCGGCCCCGCGGTTGAATTCCCTGATGAAGCGGGTGCTGCCCTTCCATTGGAAAGGTTTGACCACCAGGTCGGAGTCGATGCCGCTCCTCTGATCCAGATCCACCGATAGGACGATCCCGGCTCCGGGACGCCGGGTGACGCTCACGATCCCGAAGTCGACCCCCTTTGCGATGAGCCGCAGGGAAACCGTCCGTCCCGGGGAAACGCGGCAGGCGCTTTCCTTGGCCCGGTCCACGATGCCGCGCAGCTCAGCGGTCATCTCCTCGGCCAGCAATTGCGGACCGGCCATGCCCATGGTATGCGGGGCGTTGCGGCGGATGAAATGCCCCAGCACCGCTTCGCGGAAGGGATCGCGGTTGATGTTGGATACGGTGGTTCCGCCGCCGTCCTCGACCGGCTGATTGTGGCAGGAGACGCAGGACTGCCCGTTGGGCCCGTCCTGGCGCGCCGGGAAGTGGTTGTACCACTCGCCCGTCCCCTTCAGGTCCGCCCGGGGCACGCGGGTGAAGAGGAACAGGTTCCCGTTCTCGACGTTGGCGCCCACCCCGTCCGTGCGCAGGAACTGCTGGGCGAAGAACGCGTCCCCCGCCGCCTGAGCGGCCCGGAAGGCGGAGTCGCTCCGGCCGGTCTTGACCAGCTTGAGCAATCGGAACTGGTCCACGTGATCCACCGTCGACTGGATCGGTTGCCCCTGCGCGGCCAGGGCGGCGCCGAGGATGATTGCCGAAGTAACCAGGCTATAGGACATGATGACCCCCCAAGGTTTAACGGGTTTCCGTTTGTCCGAATGGAACCGAAGCCTTTACCCACCCCATGGGCTATGCGCACCGCAGGCGCCGATGGCCCGATATGAAAATGGTTGGGGAGCGCGGGGGAAGTCAACAACAAAAGAGTGGTAAGCGCTTTCGGGAATCGGTAACCCGCAAGATACCCATCAGGGCGGGCGGATCCGATGTGATATCCGGATCGATTATTCCCTAATACAACCCGGATGTCCCGCCGCGGCGCGCGGATGACAATGTGGCACCGGCGTCATGCATCGTCGGTATGCCCCCAACCTTCCCCGGTTCCGCGGACGAGGACGGTGTCCCCGGCCGCGACCTCGCCCGCTCCCAGATCGGGAGCCCCGTGCAACCGCTCGTAGAACGGGCGGAAATCCGGACGGGTCGCGGCGAAAAGCTGATCGAAGCTGTCGATCACGAAATAGGTCTTCTGGAAGGTGTCGATGCGGTACCGCGTGCGCATGACCCGCAACAGATCGAACCCGATGCGGTTGGGCGCGGCGCTGTCCAGGCAATGGATCGACTCGGACTTGGAGGAGAGGATGCCGGATCCGTAGATGCGAAGCCCACGTCCGCCCGCGTCGCGTATGAGTCCGAACTCCACGGTGTACCAGTAGAGCCGGGCCAGATGGGTGATTTCGCCCAAGCGTTGGGCCTTCACGCCTCCCTCCCCGTAGGCCTGCATGTAATCGGCGAAGACCGGGTTCATCAACAGGGGGACGTGCCCGTAGATGTCGTGGAAGACATCGGGTTCCTGGAGGTAGTCCATCTGCTCCGGCTTGCGTATCCACCAGGTTACGGGGAATCGGCGGTTGGCCAGGTGCCCGAAGAAGACCTCGTCCGGGACCAGGCCGGGAACCGCCACGATGGACCAGCCGGTGGCCTTGCCCAGGATGTCCGAAAGCCGGTTGAAATCCGGGATGCCGTCCGCGGCCACCCCCAGGCCCTTCAGGCCAAGCATGAACTCTTCGCAGGCGCGCCCCGGCAGCAAGGCCGCCTGGTGTTCGAACAGGGTCCTCCAGGTGGCGTGATCGGTGGGGGTATAGCTCGCTATAGGCTGGTCCATGGTGAAGTCCGGGCGCGGTTCCATGGGCCTCATGCCTCGCGCGGCGAATCGCCGGCGGAAGGGTTCCCTGGGCCGATCCCTCCGGCCCCTGCGAGCGGGTGGGCGGGCAGGATGGTTCCGCGGCATTCCCCCAATCCGATGCGCGCGAAGCCCGGGGCCTCGCAGTAGGCTTTCAGGATCACCTCGTCGCCGTCCCCCAGGAAGCGGCGCGATTCGCCGCCGGGAAGGGCGATGGGTTCCTTGCCGCCCAGGGTCAGCTCCAGAAGGCATCCTTCGTTCTCCTTGGCGGGACCGGACAGGGTTCCGGACCCGAGCAGGTCCCCGGGACGCAGGTTGCACCCGTTGCTGGCATGATGGGCGAGCAGCTGCCCTGGGGTCCAGTACAGGTCGCGGCAGTTCGCGCGGCTCAAGCGGAACGGGGCGTTCCCGCTTTCGCGCATCCGGGGCGTGAGCAGATGGAGTTCGAAGGTCGCGTTCAGCCCGGCCCGCCCGGCGATTCCGGATTGATCGAGATGCGGCAAAGGAGCGGGATCGCCGTCCGGGCGCGGGAAGGCCGGTACGCGGAACGGTTCCAGCGCTTCCATGGTCACGACCCAAGGGGAAACGGAAGTGGCGAAGCTCTTGGCCAGGAAGGGGCCCAGCGGCTGGTACTCCCATTTCTGCAGATCCCGCGCGGACCAATCGTTCACCAGGCATATGCCGAACAGGTGGTCTTCGGCCTCGCCGATGGCGATGGGCTCGCCGAGGGCGTTGCCGGGCCCTACCAGGAAGCCGGCCTCCACCTCGTAATCCAGCACCTTGCTGGGTCCGAAGGAGGGTCGCGCGGCATCGTCGGCCTTGGCCTGGCCGCAAGGGCGGCGGATGGGCGTGCCGCTCGCCACGATTGAGGAGGCGCGGCCATGGTAGCCGATGGGCAGGTATTTGTAATTGGGCAGCAGGGGCTGGTCGGGCCGGAAGAGGCGGCCGACATTGGTCGCATGGTAAACGGAGGCGTAGAAGTCCGTGTAATCCCCGATGACGGCGGGCAGGGACATTTCCGCGTCCTTCATGGCCGGCATCAGGCGTCGCTCCCAATCCGCCTGGGAACGGATGCGGTCATCCCCTTCCTTGAGAAGCGCGCCGGCCTGCCGGCGCAAAGCCGTCCGGGGTCCGCGGCCCAGGGCGGCCAGGTCGTTCAAGGAGGGCCGGTCGCAAGCCGCCGCGGCTTCGGCAGCCTCCGCATCGGCGGCCTGGCCCGCGAACAATCCGGCCCGGTGGCAGGCGTACACGTCCAGGATCCGGTCCCCGATGGCGATTCCGACCCGGGGAGCGTCCGCGGCGCCGCGCCTTTTGAAAACGCCGAAGGGCAGGTTCTGGATCGGGAAATCGCAATCCGGGGCATTGGCGGACGCGACCCAGCTCCTGAGCGCCGCATCGTGCGTATCGTCGAGGCGCAGGGTCATAGGTAGCCCGCTTCCGTCAAATCCGCCTTGGGTTCCTCGAACGAACAGGACCCGAAGGCGATGGCGAAGGTCCGGCGCGCCATCTGCAACCGGGCGGCCGTGAGCCTATGGCCCCGCCAGACGGCTTCCCCGCCCGCGAAGGCGAAAGCGCCGGGCGATTCCTCTTCCAGCAGGGCGCCCAGGGTTCCCGCGTCCATGCCTTCCGCGGCGAAGGCCGCCCCCAGGAAGACGTTCAGGAAGCCGTGCATGACGGCGTGCCCGCTGTCCGGTTCGTAGGTCAGGCGGCGCGAGGAACGGACGGGATGATGCAGGCCGGCGGTCGCCTTGAACGGGACCTCGGCCCGGGCGCAGCCCAGGATGAAGCGCGCCACTTCCGCGGTAGTCGGGATCAGGGCCTGGGTAACGCCCCCGGTACGGACCTTGGCGCGGCCCCGGGCTTCGGCGAGGATCGCGATCAGGGGCGCCGGATCCTCATGGATGGGGATTTCGAAATAAGGCGTGAGCTCCGCGGGCACCTTGCCCATGGCCTCCCAGATGGTCTCGGCGCGATCCGCCTTCATTTCGACGGTATCGACGACGGCTTTGCGCTTGCGCGCGGGATTGCCGGAGTTGAAGGCCGCGATGGCCTCCAGATCCGGCCGCAGGTCCGCGCCTATCAAGGCGCTCAGGCGCCATTCCGGTTCCCCGGGCTTGGGCGGCTTGACTTCCGCGGCCGCCCGCGCGAATTCCTCCAGGCCGGAAACCGGCAGCACGAAGCGGCCCAGCCAGGGAGCCTGCGGGCCCCGCGAATAGTCCCGGTAGTTGCGCACCGCGGAAGCCATGTCCAGGGAGGCGGGAGGGAAGAGCCCGGCATAGTCGACCAGGCCTTCCAGCAATGTCCGTAGCGATGCATCCATGTTCATTCCCGCCGGAAACGCTTCGGCAGATCCTTCCAGCATTCGTGGTAACCGGCCTGCAGTCCCGGAGAGAGCATGGCAAGGGAGGTGGGTTGCAGCGCCCACCTGGATTCGAACATGAAGGCCAGGGTATCCGCGAGGAATTGCGGCTTTAGATCGGCTTCGGAAGCCTTGGCGAAGGTATCGGAGTCGGGTCCGTGGGCGGTCATGCAATTGTGGAGGCTGGCGCCGCCGGGCAGGAAGCCTTCGGCCTTTGCGTCGTAGGTCCCGAGGACCAGCCCCATGAATTCGCTCATCACGTTGCGGTGGAACCAGGGCGGTCGGAAGGTGCGTTCGGCCACCTGCCAGCGCGGCGGGAAGATCACGAAATCCGCGTTCGCCGTCCCCGGCGTTTCCGAAGGCGAGGTGAGCACGGTGAAGATGGAGGGATCCGGATGATCGAATCCGACCGAACCCATGGCGTTGAACCGCCGCAAATCGTACTTGTAGGGCGCATGGTTGCCGTGCCAGGCGACCACGTCGAGGGGCGAGCGATCCAGGCGCGCCTCCCACAAGTTGCCCTGGAACTTGGCGATCAGGACGCAGGGGCCTTCCTTCTCTTCGAAAGCGGCCACCGGCGTCAGGAAGTCCCGCGCATTGGCCAGGCCGTTCGCGCCGATGGGGCCCAGCTCGGGCAGGCGGAAGGGCGCGCCGTAATTCTCGCAGACGTAGCCGCGCGCGGGGCCGTCCGGCGAATCGACCGTGAACCTGAGGCCGCGGGGCAGCACGCAGATTTCCCCCGGCCCGGCTTCCAGGACGCCCATTTCCGTGCGCACGATAAGGCGCCCCGTCTCCGGCACCAGCAGCAGCTCGCCGTCCTGATCGCAGAAGTAGCGATCGGTCATGGAGGCGTTGGCGGCGTACATGTGGATGGCGATGCCGGATTGCTGCGCCACGTTCCCGTTCCCGGCCAAGGTGAAGAGGCCCGCCAGGAAATCCACGGGCGCCCCGGGGATGGCGAAGGGATCCCAGCGCAAGGGATTGGGCGGGGCCGGGACCTCGGCCTTGTCATCGGTAAAAGGCGCGGTCCGCAACCGGCCGGGGGATCCGGCCAGGGGGCGGTAGGGCGGCAGGGCCGCGGAAGGCAGGATGCGGTAGAGCCAGGAACGGCGGTTCAGATGGCGCGGGCTGGTGAAGGAGGTTCCGCTGAATTGCTCCGCGTACAGGCCGAGCGGAGGACGTTGCGGCGAGTTCCGGCCTACCGGAAGGGCGCCGGGCAAGGCTTCGGTGGCGAACTCGTTCCCGAATCCGGATTGGTAGGCGGACCCCGTTCCTTCGCTCACACCAGGTTCCCTCTCCGGTCCTGCTCGCGTTCGATGGCCTCGAAGAGCGCCTTGAAATTGCCCTTGCCGAATCCCTGGCAGCCCTTGCGCTGGATGATCTCGAAGAAGAGGGTGGGCCGATCCTCGACCGGCCGGGTGAAAATCTGCAGCAGGTAACCCTCATCGTCCTTGTCGACCAGGATGCCCAGATCCTGCAGGGTACCGATGGCCTCATCGATGGCGCCGACCCGCGCCGGCAGGGCGTCGTAGTAGGCGTCCGGCACCTTCAGGAATTCCACGCCGTTGGCGCGCAGCTGCGAGACCGTGCGGACGATGTCCGCGGTCAGGAGCGCGATATGCTGGACGCCCGGGCTGCGGTAGAAATCGTTGTACTCCTCCACCTGGCTCTTGCGCCGTCCCGGCGCGGGCTCATTGATCGGGAACTTCAGGCTCTTGGAACCGTTGGCCATGACCACGCTGTTGAGGGCCGTGAACTCGGTGCTGATGTCCTTGTCCTCGAAGGTCATGAACCGATCCAGCCCCAGCACGCGCACGTACCACTCCTCCCACTTGCGCATCTCCCCCAAGGTGACGTTGGCGACGTAATGATCCAGGGACAGGAGCCCCGCGCCGCGCCCCTGGGCCTCGGATCTTTCGAAGCCGGGCAGGAAGGGCCCCCGGTAATCCCCCAAGGAAAGGAAGGAATGGATGGTATCCCCGTAGACCTTCACGGCGGATCGGGTGATGGTCCCGTTGCCGTCCTTGATCTCGCGGGGCGGGTATGCGGGCTCGGCCCCCCGGGAAACCGCCGCTTCGAAGGCGGCCCCGGCATCGTCCACCTCCAGCACGATATCGCGTACGCCGTCGCCGTGCTTGCGGATATGCTCGCCCACCTCGCCGTCGGGCGTAAGGGGCGAGGTCAGGACCACGGTCGCCTTGCCCTGGGAGAGCGCGTAGGAGGCGCGGTCCCTCCATCCGGTCTCGAGCCCGGCATAGGCCATGCGGGAGAAGCCGAAGGCCTGGCGATAGTAGAAGTCCGCCTGCTTGGCGTTCCCCACGTAGAATTCCACATGATGGACCTTCTTGATCCTCAGGGCCGCCTCGTTCATGGTACCCCCCTGCCTTCATTATACCGTTTTACCGCCTCCGACCCCAGGCTTCCTTGCGCCGCCGGCGATCCGGATCGCCTCCATGGACTCCGGATTCTCCAAAGCCGATAAATCCCCCGGGTCCTCCCCCAGGAAGGCGGCGCGGATGACGCGCCGCATCACCTTGGCGTTCCGGGTGCGCGGCAGGGCGGCCACGAAGAAAATCCGCTCCGGCCGCAAGGGCTTGCCCAATTCCGCGCCCACCCTCGCGGTCAGCAAGGCTTCCAGTTCCCCCGCCGCAAGGTTTCCGGCCGAAAGGGCCAGGGCCTCGCCCGCCCGCGCGGGCACGCAGAAGGCGATCATGGCGCTCCCCTTCATCTCGTCGGACACCCCCACCACGGCCGCCTCCTTGATCGTATCGTGATCCACCAGGATGGATTCCACCTCCGCCGGTCCCACCCGCTTGCCCGCGATCTTGAGGGTGTCGTCGCTGCGGCCCGTGATATACCATTGCCCCCCTTCCGCATCGGATTCGATCAAGGCCCAATCCCCATGCACCCAGAGGTCCGGCCAGCGGGACCAGTACGCGGCGAGATAACGATCCGTGTCCTTCCAGAAGCCCCGCGCCATGCCGATCCAGGGCCGGCGGATGACCAGTTCGCCCACGGTCCCCCGCACCGGCCGGCCGGATTCGTCGACCACGTCGGCGGCGATGCCGGGACAGGGGGCGGGGAAGGAACCGGGCTTGATGGGCAGCAGGGGATTGCCCATCAGGATGCCGCCGGAGATTTCCGTGCCTCCGGAATAATTGATGATGGGCAGGCGGCCGCCGCCCACCTTGTCGAACAGCCACCTCCAGGGATCGGGATTCCAGGGCTCGCCCGTCGAGGCCAGGATGCGCAGGCCCGACAAATCATGCCGCCGCGGCGGATCGTCCCCATGCACGGCCAGGGCGCGGATCAGGGACGGGGATATCCCCAGGATGCCGACCCGGTTGCGGGCGCAGAAGGCCCACAGGCGATCGGGGGCGGGGTAATCCGGCGCCCCGTCGTAAAGCACCATGGTGGCGCCGAGCAGGGTCGCTCCGTACACGAGCCAGGGCCCCATCATCCATCCCATGTCCGTAACCCACGCGATACGGTCCCCCTGCCCTACGTCCGTCCCCAGGGCCATGTCCTGGGCCGCCTTGACGGGGAAGCTGCAATGGGTATGCAGGATCCCCTTGGGACGCCCGGTGGTCCCGGAGGTGTACAGGACCAGCAGGGGATCGTCCGCGGCGGTGGGCTCGGCCAAGCGCGCGTCCGCCGGCGACGAGGCGCCCAGGGCCAGCAGGTCATCCCAGGCCAGTTCCCGCGCGGCCGCGGAAGGAGCCGCGGGCGCGGGGGTTCCGGAGGCCAGGCCCATCCCCAAACGGCCGATGACGAAGACATGGCCGATCCCGGGGCAGGCCGCGACCGCTTCATCCATGGCCGGTTTCGCCGGGACCGGTCTGCCGCGGCGCGGGAACCCGTCGCAGGTGAAAACCGCTTTCGCCTCCACGTCCTGCAAGCGGGACGCGAGGGCGGACGGCCCGTACCCGGAAAACAGGGGCACGGCCACCGCCCCGATGCGGCCGACGGCAAGCAGGGCGACCACGGTTTCCGGCAGCATGGGCAAGTGCAACCCTACGGCGTCGCCCTTGCCCAGGCCGCGGGCGCGCAGGCCGGCGGCGCATCGCTCCACCTGGTCCTGCAAGGCGGCGTAGGTGAGGCTGCGCGCGGCTCCGGCCTCCTCGCCTTCCCAGATCACGGCCGGTAGATTGCGGGTCGCCGTGGCCTGATGCTTGTCCAGGCAGCTTTGGGTGATGTTGAGACGGCCGTTCACGCACCAGGCCGGCCAGGCCGCGCCTCGGGCCAGATCCAGGATGTGGGTATAAGGGCGTTGGAAGCGGATATCCAGGAAGCGGAGCACCCGTTCGGTGAACCAACCGACGTCCTCGATGGACCGCCGGTACAGGTCCTCCCAGGAGGCGCACCCGCAATCCTGGATGAAGCGGGTCAACCGGGCCCGGGATCGCGTGGCGGCATCCGGCCGCCAGGCCACCTCATGATCCGATTGCGGCGATCCATCCATGCGAGGCCCCGATGCCTGAGTCACGATTCCCCTATAATATACCACCTGGGCAGGCCCGGATCCCGGGGGCTTCCGCTTGGGGGGATGGAGTCCCAGGGGGCTTGGAAGAGCCGTTCAAGGCCATTCAGGGCAGGATCCATTTCGCGACCCGGCCCGTTCCCGCTTCGCGCAGGATGAGGATGTCCGGGCTGCCGGTCGATTCCGGGAACTTGCCGGTCCGCAGCCTCCCGTCCAATCCGTAAACCCGGTAGCCGGATGGCGCGGAGCCTTGTTCCGACGGATCCCGATGCCGGCGGAATGCAGAATGCAGGATCCCCGTCCCCGCCACGGGCCGCAGCTCCGTATGCTTCAATCGGTAGATCTGGGACCGGGTCGAGGCCCCGGTTTCCTTGTACATGGCCGCATAGTAATTGCCCCGTCCGTCCAGGCCCAGGGCGGATACGTTGCCCGGCATGGCGCCGGCCACGGATTTCATCTCCGAGAACCCGGTCTTCGCCGCGTTCAGCCTGGCCCCGTAGATCTTCTTGGTCCCGTAATCGCCGAACAGGTATACGCCGTAGAATTGGGACGCGGGATCCGCGCGGTAGACGAACCCGCCGATCACGCATATCCCTTCCGCGCGCGTTTCCGCCAGGATCGGCTCCGTGAATTTCGCGCAGTCGGCCGCGCATTTGCCTTCCACCGCCCCCGCGCCGTAGTTCTTCCCCTTGGCCACGAGGTTGATCTCCTCGGCCGTGACGTCGCCCACGTCGCCCAGGATCAGGTCCCCGTTCAGCCGGTCGAAGCTCATGCGCCAGGGCATGCGGAATCCCGTCGCGAAGATTTCCGGCCGCGTCCCGGCCGCGTTGCGGAAGGGATTGTCGGGGGGGATGGCGTATTCGAGCCCCGGATCCTTCCGGTCCACGTCGATGCGGATCACCTTGCCCCACATCTCGTTCATGTCCTGGCCGCTTTGCTGGCGATCCCCTTGAGAGGAATAGAGGAACCCGTCCGGCCCGAACTTCATGTCCCCGGACGAATGGATGCCTTTCTGGTTGAACTCGATCACGGACCGGAGCTTCACCGGGTTCGCCAGGCCGGAGGGGTCCGCCTTCCATTCCTCGATGACCGATCGCGTCGCATTGATCTTCTGGCGGAAGAGCACGTAGAAGAGATGGTTCTCGAGGAATTTCGGATGGAACTCGACCGTCCATGCCCCGTCCCAATGGGTGGCGGTGTCGGCGTCGACGGCGAACCAGGGTTTCTTCTCGTACCCGCCCGCGGCCTTTACCAGCCGCGAAACCTTTCCGGCCCGTTCCACGATGATGAGCTGATCGGGATCCCCGGGCACCGGTCCCACGAAGGTGGGCTGGTCGAAGGATATCACCGCCTGATCGTAAAACGCCTCGAAGGCAACGCCGGTGGGGATTTGCGCCCGGCCGCATACGCAGGCCGCCAAGGCCAGAAGAGCGGAAGTTCGTGTCGTCCGGATCATGGGTTTCTCCTGATTCCCCGGGCGCGCCCCCTTTCACGGACCCGGGATGGCCTTGAATCTAGGGGGAGAGGCCCGGATTGGGTTGGAATTAAGCCTTTTCCTCCAGGATTCTTTCACTTTTGTGAATCCCGGCGCGCTTCCCCGCTATAAAATCGGGACTTCGACCACCCCTTCCTCGCGATTCCTATCTTGATAGTCCAACCAGGAGCCTCCCATGAGTATTCAGAAATCCGGAAACATGCGGGACGCCGTCGGGAAATTGGAAGTGATTCTGGCGGATTTCGAGGCCATCCTGGAAGAGACCCAGAACCGGCCGCTCTACAAGGCCAGCCTGTGCCTGGTCGACGCGCTGACCCACCTTCACGAGATGGATGCCACCTTGCTGGATCCGGAAACCCGCCTCCGGGTCGAGGCCTTGATCGAAAAAGCGAAGCCCAAACCCGGACGGAACACCTTCAATACGGGATTCTGAACATCCCTGGACCGGGCGGGACGCGGAAAAAACAATTTCATTAACCTTCCAGGTTAATTACTTTCCAGGCTATGGGAAATGCCGCGTGAAAACCGTCCTCGTCGTCGATGATACCCCTGCCTTGCTTTCCCTGCTCACGGCCGTGGTCCAATCGGCCAAGCATCTGCCCGTCCAGGCCGCTTGCGGTGAGGATGCCATGGTGATCGCGGATCGCACCCCCGTGGACGTCCTGATCACCGACATCCGCATGCCCGGCATGAACGGTTTCGAATTGGCCCATCTCCTCAGGCAGTCGCGGCCCGGCCTGCCCATCCTGTTCATCAGCGGGTATTTCGATTCCGCCGCGGAGGAGCACATGGAATGGATCCAGCGGCCCAAGGTCGGTTTCCTTCCGAAACCATTCCCGCCGGGCGCGCTATTGCGCAACCTCGAACTCCTACTCGCGTCCTGATACGTAGGCCCTGGGCGGGCCAGGGTCGGCGGGCTTTCCGATTCCCTTCAGGGTTCCCCCGGCGCATCCCGAATTGTTTATTAGTAGTATGGAACTTCCAATCACCATACTCATGGCTTCCGATATCTCCCTCGTAGGGAGCGTCATCCAGGAAATCCTCAACGACCATGGCTACCGGGTCTTGCGGGCGGGGGAATGCGGCGTGTCCAGCGTCGTCATCGGGCACTCCTTTCCGGGTCCCATCCATCTCCTGGTCGCGGACCTAGACCATGGCGGTCCGGGCAAGGGCCGGGACCTAGCCGAGAACCTCGCCTTCCTCAGGCCCCATATGCAGGCGGTATTCTTCCAGGCCCAGTCCCCTACCCTTTGGCTCGTCCGGAGCCCGGATGCCTTCGACGAGGAACGGGTCCAGTTCGCTCCGGGCACCCTCCTGCAATGGGTGACCGGAATCCTTTCCGAAGGCTCCGCCGCGAGGCCTTGACTGTGAGGCCCGATGTCTACGTCGATGTCCTCTTCCGGCCCCGTGGCACCTTGATCGATACCTCCGCGGAGGCCCGCCAGGGAGCGATCTCCGCCGGGGTGAAGATCTCCGAAAAGCTCTGAAGCTTGGACCGGTGCCAGGGTCCTTGGTCCCGGGTAAGCGGTTTTTGGGAATGCCCAGGGCCATAATCCCGGAAAACCCGCCAAGGTCCCCAAGCGGAACGCCGCCTCGCCGCCTAGATTCCCGGAACCTTGAACCTTCCCCGGATCAAAACCATACGCGTCTTCCTCGGCTTCCTGTCCGCCGCGGCCATGCCGGCCCAGGCGGGATGGGGACATCCGCCCGCGGGCTGGACGGACATCAAGTTCGGCCTGGTCAATGACGGCAAGGATCTCTACAACGAGAGGATGAAGGCGGCCGTGACCGACGGCATCCAGCTCGAGTACCGTTACGTCTATATCAACAACGGCGTCCTCAACAAGGCGGACCCGGCCAAGAACGCCTATAGCTGGCTGTTCACGCCCTGGAAGGATTACCTCAAGGATTCGCAAGCCCTGGGGATGAAGTCCGCCTTCGTCGTCTACATGCTGCAGGAGGATCAGAACCCCGCCGCGGCCACCCTGGCGACCAATGTCCAGGACCCGGTCTTCATGCTCAATTATTTCACGACCCTGAAGCTGGTGGCCGAGAAGACCAAGGGACAGAAGCCCATCTTCGTCCTGGAGCCGGACACCTGGGGTTACGCGATGCAGGCGGGCGTGGACCCCACGGTGGCTAAAGCCCTGGTCAACAACCTGGGCGGCGAGTTTTCCTTCCTGTCCGATTTGCCGAACACCTACTCGGGCCTGGCGCGCGGCATGATCCGCACCGTGAAGCATTTCGCGCCGGACGCCTACGCAGGGGTGCTCATGTCCCATTGGACCCCGGACTCCTACGACTGCGAGCCTCCGGACATCCCCAACAGCAATTGGGGGATGCCGTGGCGGTCCCCGGAGGATATCGATTGCTCCGCGGACCGGAACATCGCCTTCGCGAAGGAACTCCTTGGCTCCGGCGCGGACCGGGGCGACTTCATCGGCGTGGAGAAGAACGGCCATAGCGCCGGGTATTGGTATGCCCTGGAAGGGAAGACGCCGGGATTCTCGCGGCGTTATTACTGGAACGATGCGCAGAATGCCAATTGGCTGCGCTGGTGCAAGCGGTTGGGCCAGGGCCTGGATCTGCCTGTCTTGGGTTGGCAGATCTCCATCGGTTCGGAAGGCTTGGCCAATACCTGCTCGCCGGGCCCGCTCGCTTCGGCTTCCGGCCTGGGATCGGAAACCGGGAACTGCGCCTTCGAGGACACCTTCTTCCCCTATTTCTTCAAGCACGTGCCGGCCTTCGTGGACGCGGGCTTCATCGGGTTCCTGGTGGGGAAGGGCCTGGGGGACGATGCCGACTTCACCCATCCGGACAAGGATCCGGCCATGGGGGACAAGGGGTGGTTCCTCACCCAGCTGAAGGCCTTCGATAAGGGGCGGCCGTACCTGGCGCCGAGTACGGCGCTGGCGCCGAGTACGGCGGTCCGCGGGCATGGTAATTGGAATGGCGGGGCGGGCAGGGATGCGAAGGCAGCGCCGGACCCGGGCCGCCATAAGGCCGGAGCGGGTTGGTCCGTTTCCCCGAAAGGTCCCGGCGGATCCGCTTACGACGCGAAAGCCCGGGAGACGCATCCCCCGGGGCATCCCCTCTCCTTCTAATACTGCCGCAGGTACCCGAAGGTCGCGAACACGGCCGTCTGGGATTGCTTCAGGACCTGGCTCTCCCCCTGCGCCCCTTTCTGCGATTCATTCTCCTTGTTGAGCACCGTCCCCTTCAGGATATAGGCTCCCGTGGCCACCGCGTCCCCATTGGCCGCCACCGGGATCCAGCGGAAACGGATGGAACGGAAGCCCTCCGCATCCTGCGCGATCCTGGCCATCATGGCCTCGTCGATCTGGCCCTTGGTCTTGTTCACGAAGGCGCCCAGGTGATCGTAGATGGTGAAGGAATAGGAGAAGGCGTATTTGGATCGGATGATCCATTCCGGCCGCACGTTCCGGCGATCCGTGAACACGTAATCCAATCCGGCGGGGCAGTTCAGGCAGATCTCCCCGCCCGGGACCAGGCCGATGGCGGCGAAGGGATCCTTGCGGATGGCCGGGACCAAGGTGGGTTCGGGGCCGATATGCCTGGGCACGATGGGATTGGTGACTTCGATGACCAGGACATTGTTCAGGGTCACGGGGCTGCCTTCCACGGGGATGCGCTTGCCTCCGGCCACGCCGGGGCTTCCCACCGCGTCATGGAGGACGGGCTTGGCGGCCAGGACCAGGCTGTCGATATAGACCGGCCAGACCGGGGAGGCGACTTCGAAGGTCCAGCGGTAGGTATCGGGCTTGCCTTCGACGGCGGTCACCGAGGTTACCCTCACCCCGCCGCCCTGGATGGCGCCGTTGCGGATGATGTCGAACGGCCATGAGGGTCCGGCCTGGATCTCCGCGAGGTTGATGGGCTCGCTGAAAGTGACGTCCACGGAAGCGTGATCTTCCGGGTTGGTCTTGTTATGCGAGACCGCCTTGACGGGAACGGGCCCGGCGGAATCGGAGACCATGAAGGGCGTGAACCCGAAGCCCGCCACGTCCGGGAAGGAACCCAGGGCTTCCGTGGGAAAGCGGGTGCCCGGGGTGAATTGCCCGTCCGGGAAGCGGACCACCAGTTGGTCGTCGGAGGCGCCTTTGGAAATCGCGCTGGAGCCGACCACGAGGGCGGCCCGGTTGAACGGATCCACCAGGCGGATGGAGGCGGGGATGCCCGGGACGGGGATGTCCAGGCGGACGACCGCGCCGTCGATCCGGCCGTCGCCGTCGAAGTCCACGTAGACGGCCTTTACGGCGGCCGCCAGGCGCTCGTAGCGCTCGGTCATGGTCTGGCTGGTCTTCCAGTCCTTCTTGAACGCCTTGGCCTTGAGGGTCGTGGTCCCGGTGAAGGTCAGGGCGGCCGCATACAGGGGGCTGGAGGAGGTGGGCTCGGCGCCGTCCAGGGTAAAGCGGATTTGCGCATCGGGATGGCCGGGAACGGAGAGGCTGACGATCTGGGAGCCCACGAATCCGATTCCCGCGGGACTGGCCACGGGCGGAGGCAGGGTCGAGGCGTCGGTGTAGATTTCCGTCATCACCCCGCTTGCCACCCAATCGGCCAGGAAGGCTTTGGCCTTGAGGGTCGTGGTCACGCTTACCGTGAGAGGGCCGGAGTACACGGGGCTGGTCCCGTCGGGGTCGCTCCCGTTCAGGGTATAGCGGATGACGGCGCCGGGCGTGGCCACGGTGAGGGCCACCTGGAGGGGATCGACGAAGATCTGCCCGGGAGGTTCGGCCTTGGGCGTGGCTACGGTTTCCATCTTGGTGAAGGTTTCGGTTGCGACCTCGCTGTTGCGGTACCCGGGCCGGACGGCCATGACCTTGACCGTGGCCGTGGCGGAGAGGGTGATGGGGCCGGCATAGATGGGCGAGGACGCCGTGGGGGTGGAGCCGTCCGTGGTGTAGTGGAGCACGGCGGCGGGCGAGGAATGGGTCATGGTGACCTGGACCTGGCCTTCGAAATACCGTCCCGCGGTCACGACGGGCTTGCCCAGCAGCGGTTCCAGCTCGAGGGTGGTGGTGATGCGGAGCTTGGAAGTGGTGGTATGCCGTTCCGCGAAGAAGAAGTCCAGGGGGTAGACCAGGCTGTCCTGCAGCCCGTTGGCGGCGGCCACGGCGTCGAGATCGAAACCGGCGTCCTGGGCGGGATGCATGCCTCCGAGGTCGATGACGCGCTTGCCGTTGATGAAGACCCAGACATCGTCGTCCCCGCGGAAGGTGAACTTCTGCCCGGTCCCCTTGAAATAGGTGAAGTTGGCGTGGAACTCCATGGTGAAGCCGTAGTTGTGGATGTTGTTCGGGGCCGCGAGCAGATGGCCGAAGGTGGGGTTGGCGCCCAGCTGGCGGTAAGGCTTGCCGTTGTCGATGGGGAAGAACTCATCGTCGAAATATTCGTAGACCCCGCTCACGGGATTGCGCGTGAACTTGATGTCGATCAGGAAGGCGCGGTTCACGTCCCCGGCCGTGCGGTCGTTGTACCATTCGTTGAAGCGGGACACGGGTTCGAAGCAGGCCGCCACCTTGGGATCCAGGGGCGCGACGAGCTTGGGGCCGCGGTTGTCCCCCTTGAACACGGAGGTATCCCCCAGATCATTGGTGGTATCGATGGCCAGCTGGGCGATGTTGACGCCGGCTTCCTGGGCGTTGCAGCCGGCCAGGTGGGCCCGGTTCCCGTAGAAATGCGGATGGATGGGCGTCCGGGTCGGATTGTCCTCGATGAAATCCCGCACCTTACCCTTGAGGATCAGCTCGGCCGGCGGCGTGGTCTGCCCGGAGGCGGAGCCCAGCATCGCAAGGGTCAGCAGGCCTATGACGGCCACCGCGGACTTCCTTGCCTTCGCGGATATCGCGGCCTTCATGGGTTCGGATACGGTGCATGCGATCATCGGTCCCTCCGCGCCGGAGGGATTATCCGGCGCAAATGCGGTTAAAACACCGGCCCATGCCGGATCGGTAAAAAAGGCGCGGGCGCCTCAAGGGTGGATCGCTTCCGATAGCCTTTTCAGGCCGGGTAATCGGAACAGGTCATGTCGAACGAATCAAGGCGACAAAGGCAAGGCAACGGATCCACCCCTCGTGGTTCCAACGCCTATCGGGTATTGATAGCTTCCCTAAAATATCTCCGGGTTCCGGAAAATGCAGGGACATTCTCGGTTCCGGAACGCTTTCCGTTGACAAGCCAACCGTAACGCGCGTGATCCGGGTCGTCGCCGGCCCCGGGGCCCGCGGCGTATGCTCTGTGACGGATGGCTATGCCCGGCTTGTTCTCCAGGCTGATGCGGATGTATTGCAGGGTGAAATGGCCGCGCCGGTTCTGATCGAAGACGAGGTTGCGGAAGCCGGTCCGCACCATCAAAATGGAGTCCAGCACGGCGGAGTCGGCGGGGCCGGCCATGCGCAACTGGATGCCCTTGTTGGTCCACAGTCCGCTCTCGGGATTGCGCACGGAGTCCTCGAATGCGACGTAGCCGTACCATCCCTTGAAGTCCGTCCCGCCCTTGTTTCGTCCGAGTGCGATCTGCAGGCTGTCGGAGGGCTTGTAGAAGCCGAACCAATAGTCGAAGTGGGAGCCCTGGAGGATGGTGTTGCTGTCGTACATCGCCACCTGGTAGTTCACGGTCTTGCGCGAGAGCGCGGCCGTCCTGCCTTCCCGTTCGAAGAATCGGACCGGCTTGGACGACTTGGCGCAAGCCCCTTCGAACCCGTACAGGAGGCTGTAGGCCAACTGGTCATGGATGAAGGTCATGTCCGAGAAGTCGCCCTTCAGGACCTTGGCGGTCTTGGCCAGGTTCTTGGGGTTGGTTCCCGTGAGCAGGGTCTGGGTCGCGCTCTGGAGATTGTAGGTATCGTCGCAAAGGGCCCCGAAGGAGAGCATGGGCGCAAGGGCCAGGACCGCTATCGTCGCTTTCATGTTTCCCCGGGTTCTTGGGTTGGACGCATGCCGCCCCCCGATTGTTTCAGGGGTCCGGATAATCTATCCGCGCCGGGCGGGGGAACGGGGGACCCGGCGCCACAAAATGCTCTCAATATGAGAGCGGACCCCGGAAAGGGCTTGGCCGGTATTTTTGGCTATCGCGCCGCGGGCGACGAAATTAATTTGCCAGGGTTCATCCGGATCCTGACCCCATTGCGAGGCGGCATGCAGACGGAACGGCTCATCACCTTGACCCCGGCCGATTGGCTCATCGTCGCCTTGTATTTCGCGGCCATCATCGGCATAGGCTTCTACCTGAAGCGGTTCGCCGATCGGAAGGAGGACTTTTTCGAGGCGGGGCGGCGCAACGGGGTATGGGTGGCGGGCCTGGCCTTCGTTTCCGCCAACCTGGGCGCCATCGAGATGCTCGGTTGGAGCGGCGGTACCGTCAAATACGGCATGCTGGTCTCCCACTTCTACTGGATAGGGGCGGTCCCGGCCATGATCTTCCTGGGCTTGTACATGATGCCCTTCTATTACAGTACCCGGATCCATTCCGTGCCCGGGTACCTGCTCCTGCGTTTCGATGAGCGGACGCGGCTCCTGAGCGCCTTCTCATTCGCCATCATGACCGTGCTCATGAGCGGCGTGAACCTCTACCTCATGGCCCTGGTCTTCCGCACCATCCTCGGGTGGAACTGGGACGTCTCCATCTGGTCCTCCGCCGCCGCGGTGGCCTGTTATATCACCTTGGGCGGCCTGCTTTCGGCCATCTTCACGGAGGTGATCCAATTCTTCCTGATCTGGTTCGGCCTGTTCCTCGTCTCCATCCTCGGCATCATGGACTTGGGCGGTCTGGGGCGGGTCTTCCAAGGCTTGCCTCCGGAAATGTCCCGGCTCTGGGCCGATACGGGGCATGCCTCCGGGAACGCCATGGGGGTGAATTGGTTCGGGCTGGCCATGGGCGTGGGATTCGTGCTCTCCTTCGGATTCTGGACCACGGATTTCCTCCTGGTCCAGCGGGCCTTCACCGCCAAGGATCTGCGCACCGCGCGCCTCACGCCCATCCTGGCCTCCTTTTTCAAGATGTTCCTGCCCTTCATCGTGGTGGTTTCCGGCCTGGTCGCCTACCGGCTCATCGCCCGCGGGGACCTGCCCGATTCCATCCTCAAGAATCCGGACTCCACCCTGCCTTACCTGATCGCCCGCTATTACCCGCCGGGCCTGATCGGCTTGGGCATCACGGCCCTGTTGGCGGGATTCATGGCGGGGCAGGCGGGCAATGTCAGCGCCTTCAATACGGTGTGGACCTTCGACATCTACCAGGCGCTCCGCAAGACCAAGGCCACGGACGCGCACCTGGTCAAGGTCGGCCGCATCACCACCCTCATCGGGATCCTGATCTCCGTGGCCGCCGCCTATGCGGCCAAGAGCTTCCCCACCATCATGGATTTCCTCCAAGCCATCTTCTCCTGGGTGAACGCGCCCTTGTTCGCTACCATGCTGCTCGGCATGTTCTGGAAGCGGACCACCTCCCCGGCGGCGTTCTGGGGCCTATTGGCGGGCATGATCACGTCCTTCGGCATCTTCCTGGGCTTCCGCCTGCATTTATGGGGGCCGGGAGCCACCTATGCCTTGACCTTCTCCGACCGGCCTTCCGACATGGCCCGGAACCTATGGCAGGCCATCTGGGCCTGGAGCATGACCCTCTTGGTGACCCTGGCCATCACCATGGCGACCCGGCCCAAGGAGGAGCGCCTCCTGATCGGCCTGGTGCGGGGGCTGGTCCCGACGGAGCGCGGCGCCGGTGCCAATGGGGACGACGCGGCCATCGGCACCGGTAAGGCCCGTGGAATCGCGGCCGTTCGGGAACCCTGGCTGGGCCGTCCCGGGTTTTGGGCCTGCATGGCCCTCGCCTTGGTGGTCATCCTCAACCTCATCTTCTGGTAAGGCATATGAAAAACCCCCTGAACCAACCGACTCATAAGCGCATGATTTCCATCTGGACCTGGGTGGGCCTGGTCCTTGCGGTATACGGAGGCCTGGTCTTCATCTGCGGCGTCTATTACATGTCCAATCCCGTGGCCGTGCGAGGGCATCATCCGGGCCTCTGGTGGGGCGGGGTGATGATCCTGGCGAGCCTATGGTTCCTGTATGCGGGGAAGAAGGAGACGGTCTGACCTAGGTTACCGGATTTCCCCTCCGGGACGTCCCATCCTGCGCCCGCCCTCTTTCCACGCCCGCGCTTCCGCGATCCCGGGCTCCAACGTTCCGAAGTCCCCCTGATCCGCGCCCGCCGCCATCCGCATACCTATGTGATATTAATATCGATTGATGCTCAAAGTGCGCATTCCTCCGGATTCCCGCTGCGCGGAGTGCGCAAACGGTTTCACACTACCCCCTTGTTCCCCGCAGATATCGCCATCGCGGGCCTGGCATGACGATTGCATTGGGATACGGCGCGACCAATCCCGCCGTCGGTCCATAGCTTCGACGGCCCAAGAACAAGGAGATACCGAATGAGAAACCTGTCCACCGCCATCGCCCTTACCGCTTTGATCGCCGGTGCGGCCCGCTTGCCGCTCCGGGCCCAAACCTACAAGACCGGATCGGCCGGGCAACCGGCGCTTGCCGGAACCGCCGTCACTGAATCGGATACCGCAACCCTCTACGGGGAACCGGCCCCCGTCCGCCTGCAGCAACCAACCCGCTTGACGCAATCCACCGGCCTGGAGGATGGGGGCAAGGACTATAACCGGGCGGAAAAGGACCTGGACGCGACCTCGCGGGAATCGGCTTCCTCCGCAGCGGGTGAAGAGGCCGTGATCGAAACCTCCCATCCCTACCTGCTTCCCCGCTTATTCACCTTGCCCACGGCCTATTCCCTCAAGTCCTATGAAGTCCGCTTCGGGGGCCAGGGTAACATCCACAATACCTTCGCAAACATGAACACCGAGGCCATGAAGGCTTCCGTCTCCATGGGCTTCGGGGGCATCATGGAGCTGGGCTACCAGCTGGACGAGTACTATACCGTGCAGGACATCTCGGACAAGATCCTGATGGGGTACTTCAAGCTTTCCCTCCTGAATGAATCGAAATACCTGCCCGCGGCCGCCATTTCCGCGAGCAAGAACCTGCGGAACACCTTCCGCGCCGAGAAATCCTATACCTACACCATGAAGGAGGACATGTATGAGGTGGTCCTCTCGAAAGGGTTCCGGATCGGCGACAACCGGATCACCGTCCATCCCGGCGCCCAGATCATCCGCGACGAGGTGACGGGAATCGCCGGCCAGCCCGAATTGGGCAAGAGCCTCCAGATCACCAAGTTCAACCCGCGCCTGGGGCTTTCCTGGCAGACGCGCCCCAAGACCATGTTCATGTACGAGTTCAAGCTGCTGCACCCCACCGACGTGGCCAGCCTGGGCGCGGGAGGCATCGAGACCAACGAGGCCATGGAGAACAACCTCGGCATCCGGTACTATATCCGCAACTGGCTCTGCATCGACTCGGGCATCCGCCATTATTACGACTTCGAGAAGAAGGACGATGAGATGAAGCTGCACGCCAATTTCGTGGGCGTCATCCCCATGGCCACCGTGTACGACCGCGTCCAGAACTACTTCAAGAAGTGAACCGTCCCGCCACCTCCGCCAAGGGAACGCCATGCGCCTGAAATCGCTTTTGCTCATCCTGGTCTGCGGCCTGACCCCTTCCGGGCGCGCCGCCCCGGCCCCGGGAGGCCCGGCCTCCGAACCCAAGCAGGAGACCCTGCTGGCGGTCATGGACATCCTCAACAATACCGGCGAATTCCCGACCTTCGTGGACGGCATGCCGGACATGCTGATCACGGAACTTCTTGAAACCGGCGACGTCAAGCTCGTGGAACGCACCAAGGTGCAGACGGCCATGAAGGCCCTGAAGCTCGAGACCTCCGGCCTCACCCAGGAGAGGAACCTCGAACTCGGCAAATGGCTCGGGGTCGACGGGATCCTGTTCGGGACCTTCAACCGGGCCGGGGACAAGTACCGCCTGGACGTGCGCGCCATCGACGTGCAGACCGGGAAGATCAAGGTGGCCGCCAGCGCGACCTGCGGCAAGGCGAACGTGCTGGACCTGATCCCGGATATCGGCAGGCAGTTGCGCATCAAGCTGAGCACCGCGGTCCCGGCGGTCCGCGGCAAGGATGGCGCCGTCATCCCTCCCCCGTCGGCCGCGCCCGTTCCCGCCAAGCCCGAGGCGGACAGCGTGTCCCTGGAAATCCAATACAAGATGGGCGTATCCCTGCTTTCGGAGACGAGCATCCCGCACCAGCGGGTCCGGATCTACCTGGACAACGAGCTGCTGGGGGTCAGCCCCGTGGTGGACGATCTGAACCGTTACTTCAGCCTCTATAAGGGGAAGGTCGCCGCGGGCGGCCACACCGTGTCCTTGATCCACGGCTCGGCGGACAGGCAGGGGCGCTGGGTCCGCGAGCTGGGCAACCAGCCGGAACCCTTTTCCTTCAACGTCCGCAAGGGCGATCGCGCGGCCATCCAATACCGCATGCACGCCCACGAGGAATGGTTTTCCTTCAAGCCTTTCGAACTGAACTACCACAACCGCAACGATGGAGATTGAAATGAGAAGCAGCGATGGATCGAGGACGGGAACGGGAACCCTGGCCGCTTGCCTGATGGCCTTGGCCGCCCTTTCCCTGATCGAGTGTTCCCACAAACCCAAATACGAGGCCGCCAAGAACGATCTCTACGGGGAGCTGCAGTCCAAGAAGAAGAAGCTGAACGGCAAAGGCGTGGCCGCCGAAGTCGCCATCGGCGAATCGAAGAACCTCCAGACCGGCATCGACAAGGCGGAATTGGAGGCGCGGGCCAAGCTGTCCAGGTCCCTGGAATCCAAGACCTCATCCCTGCAGAAGAAGTTCCAGGAAGAGGTGGGGAGGGAGTTCTCCGAGCACTTCAGCCAGGCGGTCAAGAGCATTTCCGACCAGACCCTGCGCGGCACCACCCTGCAGGAGACCCGCTTCGAGCAGAACGCGGAAGGCGCCTACCGGGTCTACGGTCTGATGGTCCTGGACAGCGACCTGTATATGAAGGCCCTGGCCGGGGAATTGGATGCCGACAAGGCCACGCGGGATCGATTCCGGGCCTCGCGCGCCTATAAGGAATTGAACGAGGAGATCGAGGCTTTCCGTGAATGGAAGCAGCGGGAATCCGCGCCTGAATCCGCTCCCCGTCCCGCGCCCCTTACCTCGCAAGGATCCTAGCATGCATGCCGGGCCCCTCCGGACGGTCGCCCCGCGGCCATGGGGCCCATGGTGCGGGGTGGGCGTGGTGGCCGCGGTGGCATTAATGCTGCCCCTGGCCGCAGGGGCGGATCAGGCCGTCCGGACGGCGTCGGGTAACCTGTATGGTACCTTGGACCGGGCGCCCGCTTGGGTGGAGCGTTTCCCCTTCGATCCGGAAAGGTATACGGGCATCGGTCATGCGGACAAGCGGGCGTACCCCGGGGACTACCGCGATCGGGCCCAGGCCTCGGCCCTGGCGCAGATCAGCCGGGAGATCTCGGTGCGGGTGACCTCGGAAAACGAGGCGACGCTTACGGAGAACCCCGGCGGCCGGGAGGAAACCTTTTCTCAACATACCTCGACCGTGAGCGGGAATCCCCTGGAGGGATACCGCTTGGAGGGCGTTTACGAGACGTCGGGGGAGTTCTGGGCCTGGTATTCCCTGGACAAGGAAAGGTATAGGCAGTCCCTGGAGGAACAAGCGCGCGCGTTCTACGATTGGCTGGAGCGGGAGGCGGCGGCCGTGGATGCGGCGCTGGAGGCGGGACGGATCCAGGAAGCGGTGGACCGGTACGGCGGCCTCCGCACGGCCTACCGGACGGAATACCTGGGCA
>JAQBPO010000097.1 GCA_028287465.1 Fibrobacterota bacterium | reverse complement strand
TGACCAAGCTCGACGGGACGGCCAAGGGCGGATCCATCATCCCATTGTGCCGCGAGTTCGGCATCCCCGTGGCCTGGGTGGGGGTGGGAGAGGACCTGGACGATTTGATCCGGTTCGATCGCGAAGAATACGTTCAAGGCCTGTTCCTCCGGGATGGGGAAGAGGTGGAGTTGATCCCCGATCCCACGGCTTTGCCAGAGGGGAAAACGGCTTCGGATTATTATTTGGGAGTTTGAGACGGGCTGCTGCACAAAAGGGCCCTCGCGACCGGGAACCCGCCTCCCGTAAAAACCCAATCCCGCCCGGCAATCGCCTCCAGGCCCCCTGGAGGGCGCCAGGGGCGGCATGGGACCGCGGGAATTTCCGCTTTCGGCTTGCCCCGCCCTCGGGGCCCTTTGTACCTTGCCTCCAGCCGGAACGACCGGCGGGATTCGGCCGGGTCTGGCCGGGGTCGCCGAAGGCACCCGCAAAAGGCCGGAATGGGGAATTCGAATTGACACCTGCGGGGACCGGCAGTACTATAAAATTCAGCGCGCTCAGGCTGTTGCCGCTGCTTCTATTGGCCCTTGGGGGATGCCAAAGGGGTGAATTCACCCCGGATGCCAAGTTTGTAGATTTATATGTTGAATTGAAACTGGCTACGGTTGGCTATGCCAACGATTTGGATAAGGTTAACGGGATTCGTCGGGTCATTCTGGCCCAACATCACGTCACCCCTACCGAGTTCCATGCGGAGACCGAAAAGCTGATGACCCACCCGGATACCTGGAGGAAATTCCAGGAAGATGTGGTGGCCAGGGTCGAGGTCGTCCAGGCGAGCCATAAAGCAGGAAAGCAGGAGAAATAGCATGGCATCTGAATTGGTAAAGGAACTGACCAGCGAGAACTTCGAGGCCGAAGTCGCGACCTACACCGGCACGGTACTGGTGGACTTCTGGGCCCCCTGGTGCGGTCCTTGCCGCATGGTAGGCCCGGTCGTGGAAGAGCTCGCGAAGGATTACGAAGGCAAGGTCAAGGTGGGCAAGCTGAACACGGACGACGCCCCCGACATCGCCAGCAAGTTCGGCATCCGCAGCATTCCCACCCTCCTGTTCTTCAAGGACGGGGCCGTGGTGCAACAGCTCGTAGGGGCCTATCCCAAGAGCAAGATCAGCGAGAAGATCGAAAGCGCGCTGAAATAACATGATCGAGACCCGGCGCTTCCTCTCCATTTCCGCGCTCCTCCTGGGAGCGTTCGCCTTCTCAGGGACGGTTTCCGCCGAAGGCGTGAATTGGAAGCCTTTCGAAAAAGGGCTTAAGGACGCGGCCGCTGCCAAGAAATACAGCTTCGTGGACGTTTATACGGATTGGTGCGGCTACTGCAAGCAGTTGGAAGCCACCACCCTCAAGGCCAAGCCGGTCGTCTCGGAGCTGGACAAGAACTTCATGAGCATCCGTTTCAACGCGGAGAGCGAAGAGAAGGTCACCTGGAAGGGCAAGAAGATCACCATGCGGGAGCTGAGCGCCACGTGGGGCGTTGAAGGCTTCCCCACCATGTTGTTCCTCAATTCCAAGGGCGAAATCATCGGCAGCTTCGCTTCCTTCGCGGACGCGGACCTGATGATCAAGCTGCTGACCTACATCTCATCCGGCGCCCGCGAGCGAAAGGTCTCCTTCGAGGACTTCCTGAAAGAAGCCTCTTGATGGAATACGTCTTCCTGATCACGGCGGGACTCCTGGTCCACACGTATATCGTGTACCCGGTCTCCCTGCCGCTCCTGAGCCTGTTCTTCTCGCTCCGCCGCAAGCAGGGCAATCCGAACAAGTTCAAGGTTTCCATGGTCATCGCCGCCCACAATGAGGAGAAGGTGATCGAGGAGAAGATCCGCAACTGCTTCGACCTGGAGTTCCCGCGCAAGCATCTGGAAATCCTGATCGGGTCGGACGCCTCCACGGACAAGACCAACTCCATCGTCTCGAAATACGCGCCTGACGTGAAGCTGTTCCAATACAATCAGCGGGGCGGCAAGGCCGCGGTGCTCAACCAGCTCGTCCCCCGCGCCCAGGGGGACATCCTGGTCTTCTGCGACGCCAACACCATGCTGTTGCGCAACGCCCTCCAGAAACTGTTGGCCCATTTCGAGGATCCCTCGGTCGGCTGCGTGTGCGGCCGCCTGATCCTGCACGACGCGGGCCATTCGGCCCTGGGCATCGGCGAAAGCATCTACTGGAACCTGGAATCGGAAATCAAGAAGCTGGAAGGCAAGCTGGGCATCGTCATCGGCGCCAACGGGGGCATATACGCCATCCGCCGGGAACTTTTCGAGCGCATTCCCGTCGACAAGACGGTGATGGACGATTTCTTCGTCACCACCCGCGTGCTCAAGGCGGGCAAGGCGGCCATCTACGAGCCCCAGGCCATCGGCAGCGAAGAGACTTCCCTGGAGACCTACGGCGAGTTCCACCGCAAGGTGCGCATCAGCCAGGCCAATTTCAACCTGCTTTCCAAGTATACGCCCCTGCTCAACCCCTTGCGGGGCCTGGTGGCCTACGGATTCTTCTCCCACAAGTTCCTGCGCTGGATCGCCCCCGTGCTGATGATGGTGCTGCTGGTCTCCAACGCCCTCCTTTTAAGCCAGGGCTCGTTCTATTACGCCGCTTTCGCCGCCCAGACCTTGCTCTACTTCGTGGCCGGCCTCGGCTACGCCCGCAACGGCAAGACCCGCAAGTCCAAGCTCCTGCTTATCCCTTTCTACTTCGTATCCATGAATCTGGCCCTGCTCATCGGCATGTTCCGCGCCATGTTCAACAACGACGGCGGCATGTGGAAGCGCATCGAACGTTCCACGGTCCGCATCGATACGCCGATGGCGCGCAAGCCCGCCGCCAACCGCGTCAAGGTCAACGAGTTCTCTTCCTGATCCGGGGCCTCCGGCCCGGAATCTTCGCTTCCAATCCCGCGAAAATGTTACTATTGCCTGCATGGGCCCCGCGCGGATTCCCAGCCGCTTAATCGTACTCCTGTTTTCCCTGCTTCCCGCCGCCGCCCAGGCCGGCGCCGTGATCACGGGAACCTTCGGCGCGGATTCCCGCGATCATTACAAAGGCGCCCAATTCGGCTACTCGGCCGCCTTCTACGCCAAGTTCGACGATATGACCTTGCTCGGAATCCAGTCGGGCCAGGGAACGGTCGGGGCCCCGGAAGCCATCCCGCTCCTGGGGAGCGCCATGGTCCGCTTGCCTATCGGCTGGGTGGTCCTGCCCGTGGCCATCGGCGATATCGGCTATGCCTTCGATGATACCCATCCCGGAATCCTCTGGCGGGCGGGAGGCGGGTTCGACATCCGCAACGGCCGCCACTCCAGCATCCTGGCCCTCGGGGCCTATGAACGCGCCGCATCGCGATATGGTTGGATGGGCCGGCTGGGCCTTCTGCTCGAATTCTGACCGGTTTCCGGCCCTGCCGGGCCGTTCCGCATCCCGGGCATCCCTTTTTAAACCCCTGGGTCCCCTTATTGACCTCGTCGACCGGCTTGGTATTTTATTCCATATGGAACCTGCGGCTCCCCGCTAAGCCGCTTGCCTCACGGAGGCCCCCATGTCCCAGGCAACCTCAATCTCCGATCTCATCGATGCCTTGAAACTGGTCGCCCGCCCGCTCGGAGGCGAATTCGAGGATTACGACGACCTCCTCGATCTGATCGGGGACGCGCGCCTGGTCCTGATCGGCGACGCATCCCATGGCACTCATGAATTCTACCGGGAGCGGGCCCGCATCACCCGTCGCCTCATCGAGGAAAAGGATTTCGAAGCCGTGGCCGTGGAGGCCGACTGGCCGGATGCCGCCCGGGTCAACCGGTTCGTAAAGGGGGAGGGGGACCTTCTGGAAGGCGCCGACCCGCTTTCCGGGTTCAAGCGCTTCCCGCAGTGGATGTGGCGGAACGCCGAGGTCCTCGATTTCGTCCTTTGGTTGCGCCAATGGAACGAAACCCTTCCGGCCGGCAGGCAAAGGACCGGCTTCTACGGCATGGACCTCTATGGCCTGCATGCTTCCATCGAGGCGGTGCTGGCCTTCCTGGATCAAAACGATCCGGAAGCGGCCATGCGGGCGCGGGAACGGTACGCATGCTTCGAAACCGCCGCCGCGGATATCAGCCGATACGGGTACGAAGCGGCCCTGGGTCTGACCCCCTCTTGCGAGCAGCAGGCCTTGAGCCAATTGCTCGAGATGCGCCGGACCATGGTCGAATCCGCCCATGACGGGGATGCCGATGACCTTTTCGAAGCGGAACAGAACGCGCGCCTGATCGTGGACGCGGAGCATTATTACCGGACCATGTTCCTGGGCCGGGTGTCATCCTGGAACCTGAGGGATCGGCATATGGCCGATACCGTGGATGCCCTTTCGGGCCATCTGCTCCGCATGCGGACCCATGAAGGGCGGTCAGGGCGCGGGGCCTTCGGCGGATCGCCTCCGGCCAAAATCGTGATCTGGGCGCATAATTCCCATGTCGGCGACGCCCGCGCCACCGAATTCGCGGACGTGGGCGAGATCAACATCGGCCAGATCCTCCGCGAACGCCATGGACGCGAAACCTTCCTGATGGGCATGACCACCTTTACCGGTACGGTGATGGCGGCTTCGGACTGGGGCGCCGCCGCCGAAGCCAAAAGGGTGCGCCCGGCCATGGAGGACAGTTTCGAGTCGATTTTCCATGAAACCGGGAGCGAACGCTTCCAACTCGATCTGCGTTTGGATAATGAAGTCGTCCGTGCCCTGGCGGAGCCCCGTCTGCAACGCGCGATCGGCGTGATCTACCGACCGGAAATCGAAAGGGCCAGCCACTACTTCCATGGCCGTTTGGCCTCCCAATTCGACGCCGTCCTCCATTTCGACCATACCCGGCCCGTGGATCCCCTGTCTCCGCCGGAAACCCGCCTCGGTAACGACGTCCCGGAAACCTTTCCTTCGGCGATTTGATCGACCGACAGGCGGCATCTTCCCTTCCCAATCCCGTTCGAAAACGGTAGACTATCCCCATGAGCGGACTTTCCCCGGGCGTACGCCTCGTCAAAAGGAGCCTGAGCGCCCTCGGTCTCGAACTCAAGCGCGTCCGCCCCGCCACCGCTTCCGGTTCGAGCAGCTTTTCCAACTTCGGCGAAGACGCAATCATCCAGGACCTGCTTTCCAAGATCCAGTTGCGCCACCGCTTCGCCGTCGACATCGGCGCCGGGGACGGCGAAACCATGTCCAATTCCTTCAGTCTGTTCAAAAGCGGTTGGTCCGGCCTGGCCGCCGAATGGGACGGAACCCGTTTCTCCAGGCTTGCCTACCGGTATGCATCCTTCCCGGGCGCGCGTCTCGTCCGCACGCGCATCACGCCCGACAACGTCCTAAACCTCCTGGCCGCTTGCGAGGCTCCCCGCGAATTCGGGTTCCTCAACCTCGACATCGACAGCTATGATCATTACGTTCTGGAAAAGCTCCTAGGCGCCTACCGGCCCTCCCTCATCTGCGCCGAAATCAACGAGAAGATCCCCCCGCCCCTGAAATTCACGGTCAAATGGAATCCCGACCATGCCTGGGCCCAGGACCACTTCTTCGGCCAAAGCCTCTCCATGCTCGAAGATCTGGCCAAACGCCAAAGCTACGCCCTGGTGGGCCTCGAATACAACAATGCCTTCCTGGTTCCGCGTGAACTCAACCCGGTCCCCATCATGTCCGCCGCGGAAGCCTACCGCAAAGGCTATTCCAGCCGCCCCGACCGGCTCCAACGCCTCCCCTGGAACAAGGACATGGAACCCCTACTCAACATGACCCCGGACGAAGCCATGGCCTTCCTGAACGAAAAGTTCAAAACCTACTCAGGCCGCTACGTCCTCGAATAAACAACCCGACCCGCCGAACCCACCCAGGCCCAACTAAATTCCGGCCCCCCGTTCCTCCGCGCCTTTGGGATACCCTGCAGTCCCACCATCCACCGCGCTCTCAACCTCCACCGGTCCCATCCTCCTCCGCGGTCTCAGGCGCCAGCGCAGCACCGCGCCATCAACCAGCCCCCCGCGACCCAAACCCAATCCGCCAACACCCCCCATGAAAAGCGCAGTCCTACGGCCCAACTACACGACGACAAAACGGGGGGTGGGGGGCGCCCCCTGTATCGACGGGGCCGCTCCCGGATGCGGGGTTCCTGAGATCAGGCGGAGCCTGGAAGCGTGATTGGACGCAAAGGGACTCAAGGCGCGCCTGCGGAAGACCCCATCACGTTGACTTGCTTGCGCGCCTTGGGGCCGAAAGCCCCAGCGCATCGCCTTGCGGCCAATCGGAGCCCGCAAAGCAGAGGTCAGCTGCAAGGCGCAGCCGCCGAAGGCACCCCGCATCCGGGAGCGGCCCCTTCGCCCCACCGGGACTCTTCACCAACAGACTACCGACTACTCCAACAACCTCGCCCGCGCCCAAGCTTCCGCCTCTCCGACATCCGCCAGCTCGCCTTCCAATTGCAGCTCGAAGCTTTCCGCGATCAGCTTCCCCACATCCGGCCCGGGCTTCATCCCCAGCGACAGAAGGAACTTCCCCGTCAGGTACGGCTTCGGCTTGTCCAAGAGCACGTTCAATTCCCGCGACCTGTCCAACAGCCATTGCCCCGCCGGGAATTCCCGCGCCAAGGCGTCGGGCGTAGTCCGCCCGAAATGGTCGGCTTGGGCCACGCGCACCAGCTTCTCGATATCCACCCGCAAGGCCAGGCGGCGGATCGCGCTCGGCTTCACCTCCGCCCGCGCCTTGTACAGCAGGGCCGGCCGCAGGTGCTCCCGCACGAAACCGACCACGGTCTCCACCAAGGCCGCTTCACGCGTGAGCCGATCGAGGAAGGAGCGCGTCGGCGCCTCCCCGCGCACGTCATGGGCGGGGCTGCGCCAGCGCCCGTCGGAAAAGACGGTCGACGCCGGTTTCCCGAAATCATGGCAGAGCGCCCCCAGCATCAGGGCCATATTGTCGAACTCGCCGTACTCATCCCGCCGCAGCTTAGCGGCCTCGTCGATCACCATGTTGTTGTGGATCCAGACGTCGCCTTCGGGATGCCATTCCGGTTCCTGCTCCACGCCGATCAGGTCCTTGAGTTCGGGGAAATATTCCAGCAGGCCCAACTTGCGCATCCATTCCAATCCCAAGGAAGGGCGCCGCGCCTTGAGGAGCAGCTTCCGGAATTCCCCATAGATGCGCTCCATGGGCAACTCGCCCAGGGGGAGCCGGCGGCACAGTTCCTGGGTTTCCGGGGCGATGTCCAGCTCGAATCGCGCCGCGAACTGGATGGCCCGCAAGACGCGCAGGGGGTCTTCGGAAAAGGCGTCGGAAACGTGGCGCAGGACCTTGGCCTCCAGGTCGCCCAGGCCATTGTGGTAATCGGCCAATTCCATTTCCGGGATCTTGATCCCCATGCTGTTGATGGTGAAATCCCTGCGCGAGGAGGCGGTCTTGAAATCGAGGAAGGGATCCGATGTGACCGCGAAGCCCTTATGGCCCGGTCCCGTCTTGTTCTCCGTGCGCGGGAAGGCGAAATCGAAATTGAGGCCGTCGATGCGCATGGTGATGATGCCGAAGGATTTGCCGACCAGGTTGGGCTTCGCATGGCGCACCAGGATATTGAACAGCTGCTCCATGTCGAGGCCGTATACCTCGAGATCGTAATCGTGGGACGGGGTGTCCAGGAGCAGATCGCGGACCCAGCCGCCAACCAGGTAGATGGAGCCGCCGGCCTGGTTGATCTCGGAAGAAATCTCCAGGAGCCTCTTGGGCAGGATTCCGGGGGCGACCTTCATTGGGAATCGGAGGGGGTGAAGCGCTGTTCCGTGCCTTCGATGAAGGCGGAATCCTTCCGCTCGGCCGAATCCACGCGGTTCCGGCAATCTTCCAGTTCCTGTTGGGCGAAGCGCAATTGGTCCCCGCTCAGATCCCCGTAGTCGATGCGGGCCTGGACTTCCCGGCATTCCACCTTGATGGGAGCCGAACTGCAACCGCCCATGAAACCCGGAAGGGCGAGCACGCCCGCGGATAGGAGCAAGATTGTATTTTTCCGGAATTCCATCGGCAATAATCTACTTAGGTTCGCGCCCTTTTTTGGAATTTCCGGAGCAGGTCGATATCATGGACGCATTCCTATTCCACGCGCTTTTCCTGGCCTTTTTCGGACTGGGCCTGGCCGTCGAGCTTTTCCTCAACTTCCTGAACCGCCGCGAGGCCGTCAAGCATGGCTCCCTGCCCGCCCGTTTCGCGGGCCCCTTATTCGCTGGCCATTTCAACGAGGAGACCTTCGCCGCATCCCGCGCCTACACCTTGGAGCGCCTCGGCTTCGACACATTCTCCCTGCTTTATTCGGCAGCGACCACCTATGCCTTGCTCTTCTCCGGCATCCTTCCATGGTTCGATCGCGTCCTTGGGAGCGCTTTCCAGGGCGGCCTCCACCGGGGCGCGCTCTTCCTGGCCGGCGTCACCGTGGTCCAGTCCCTGATCAGGCTGCCGCTTTCCGTCTATTCGACCTTCCGGGTCGAAGGCCGTTACGGCTTCAATACCATGACCTGGGGCCTGTTCTGGCGCGACCTCATCAAAGGCTTCGCCCTTTCCGCCGCGCTCGGCCTTCCCCTCCTCTATGCCGTCCTGGCCCTCATGCGGTTCTTCGGTCCGGGCTGGTGGCTATGGGCCTACGGGCTGTTGCTGGGGTTCCAGATCGTGATGATGGTAATCTATCCCATTTTCATCGCGCCGCTCTTCAACCGCTTCCAGCCCCTTGAGGACGGGGATCTCAAAGCCTCCTTGCTGGACTTGGCGGGACGTCTGCGCTTCCCTTCCGGCGGCATCTACGTCATGGACGGCAGCCGCCGCAGCCTCCACTCCAATGCCTATTTCACGGGCTTCGGGCGCTTCCGGCGCATCGTGCTCTTCGATACCCTGTTGCGCCAGATGGAGCGCCCGGAGCTGCTCAGCGTGCTCGCCCACGAGATCGGCCACTACAAGCGCAAGCACATCTACAAGATGATGGCGGCCCAGGTCGCCATGCTCGGCGGCCTTCTTTTCCTGGCTTCGTTCGCCCTGCGCTGGCCCACGCTTTATGCCGCTTTCGGGTTCGAAACGGGGGCTCCGGCCGACTCCGGCGCCTTCGCAGGCAATCCGGCCGTGGGCCTGTTCCTGTTCATGACCGCCTTTTCCACCTTGTCCATCCTGTTCGCGCCGCTGCAGAATCTGTTTTCGCGCCGCCATGAATACGAAGCCGATGCCTATGCCGTCGAAGCCGTCCAGGATGCAGCCGCCATGCAGACCGCCCTCATCAAGCTGTCCACCAAGAACCTGTCCAACCTCACGCCTCATCCCTGGTATAGCGCATTCCATTATTCGCATCCTACCTTGGGGGAACGCCTTCAGGCCCTCCAGGCACACTAGTGGAGGAGACTTAGGGTAGGATTAGGCCGCACCAAAAGGTGAGTAAGGAAATTTGCGAAATTCCGATGGCTCAAGTTGCCTAACCCTAGGCGCGAAAAGGATTTGCTCCCTCTTCCGCCCACCCCTTGAATATTCGGCAATGTTTTTGCTAAATTTCTCCCTCCCTTTTGAGGATCAGCGTTTTTGGTCGCGTTTTGGAACATTCCATCACGAAGCCACGGATAGGAAGGGTGTTTTCGGGCCAACGTAGCTCAGCTGGTAGAGCACCTGATTTGTAATCAGGCGGTCGTGGGTTCAAATCCTATCGTTGGCTTTTCAGTCTCGATGGATGCAGAGAAAACGGACGAAAGAGTTGAAAAAATAGAGATAGGGGCCTTTTGAACGGGTGGGTGCCCGAGTGGTTAATGGGGGTGGACTGTAAATCCACTGGCTATGCCTACGGCGGTTCGAAACCGCCCCCACCCATTTAAAAGGTCCTTTTCACATTGGATAGGTCGACTGGCAAGAAAAAGGAAGCGGAAATAAGGGAGTTGTGCTGGGCCGATGCGAGCCCTCATCCGGCCATGGCGGCCCAGCACAAGCGGGCTTAACTCAATTGGTAGAGTACCACCCTTCCAAGGTGGCTGTTGACGGTTCGAGTCCGTTAGCCCGCTCCACTCCTTCCTTCCTTGATGTGGCCCAAATAGCTCAGGGGTAGAGCACTTCCTTGGTAAGGAAGAGGTCTCGGGTTCAATTCCCGATTTGGGCTCCATCAAGGGAGCGAGCCACCGGAAAAGCGGAAGCGCTTCCGGTAACGGCGGCACCTCCAAGGTCGGCGTCCTCGAAGCAGGATTGGGTCTTGGACCCGGTTCAATGCGGAGGGGATTCAGGGCTCGGCGGCTAAGTGTGTGGCCCTGCGGTAATTAAGCGGAGACAAGGTGAAATTTCCCGGAAATTTTACTATAAATTACGTCTCCAAAAAATTGCCTGAAAATATGTCCAGTTTTTTGCGGTAAAGATTTGATAGGGATGTCAAACAGGAGGATTTAGGGAAATGGCTAAGGAAAAATTCAATCGGAATAAGCCCCACGTCAATGTCGGCACCATCGGCCACGTTGATCATGGGAAGACTTCGCTTACCGCAGCCATTACCACGGTTTTGGCCAAGTCCGG
>JAQBPO010000080.1 GCA_028287465.1 Fibrobacterota bacterium | reverse complement strand
AACCGGGAAATCGCGAAGAGCAGCGGCCCACGGGTCGTCCGGGATCGGGTCTGGGCGCACACCCGCCCTTACGTAACACGCGAAGTACGTCGGCCGCGGATGGGATCACGGGGTCTTTCCGGGCACGCGGTCACGCGCCGGGAAGGACCCCGTGGGATCAGGGCGTAGCGGCGAGGCTTTCACTGTTGATGGATTCGGGCGACGTTTCCCCGGCGGCTCCTTCGGATTCACCCATGGTGTACCGATCGGAAACCTGCTTGCGCTTGCGGTAGTACATGACGCCCGCGATCACGGCGATGACGGAGGTGAAAATGGCGATACCCAGGAACCAAGGCTTGGCGGCCGAAGGTTTGGTATACACCCAGGGAGTGCGGAACTCCACTCGGCTCGCCTGGATTCTGGCCTGTTTCCAGGCCTTTCCGGCGGATTCCGAGACCCCGTTCCTTACTCCATTCAGGGTCTTTTGATCGATCACTTTTACCATTGAAACGCCCTCCAGGCTGGCCCGGGAGGCTGGAAAGCCTCCTACGGGTATGGGGTGCCGTGTATTCGACACCCCAAATTCGAAAACGGTGCTGAAAGTCCCGATTATCGTCCTATCAGCACAAAGGTTCCCAATCTCCCGGGAACCCTTTAGCATTTAAATAAAATAAAACAGGGCTCCCGGGCAAAGGACTTGCTCGACTACCCGGTCACGGGTTGCGGTGCTATATTGGTGGACCCCCTGTTTTACGGACCCCCTGCTTTGCAGGATTCACTGGTCGGAGGATGAATGGCCAAGCACGATCAACGCATTTTGAAGTTTCTCACCCAGAACGCCGACCGGGCGCCCACCATCACGGAAATGATGACGCGCCTCAATATCAGCATATCCGATATCAGCGATTCCCTGGGTTCTTTGCAGGCCCAAGGCCTGATTTCGAAGAAAACCAACAATCAGGGAATCGAATGCTGGTTCCCGAACGGCCCCCAGGCCTCGCCCCAGCAGGTCCAGCCCATGCAGGTGCATGCGCCCCACCTGGCGACCCAACAGATGCCCACGACCCAGATCCCCATCACCATGGCCGGCGAAGGCCGTAACCGCGATGATGCCTACGCCCAGGTCGATTCCCGCTACGGGTCCGGGCCCCATGAACGCCAAATGCAGATCCCCGACCCGCAGCCGCCTGCTCCCAAGCAGCAGCCGGTCCAGGTCAGCCATATTCCCATGGCCGAGCAGGCCTATTCCCAACGTTCGGAAACCTTCCGTCCGGAGTATCCGCGCCAGGAGGCCCCGCGCTATGAGGCTCCTCGCCAGCCGGAACCGGTCATGAGCGGAGCCATGCCCACCGCCCCCATGTACGGTCTCAGCCCTCAGCCCTCTTCCAAGGGAATCGGCTTCCTGACTTTTGCTTTGGGGCTCGTGATCGCCGTGGGCGTAGCGACCTGGCTGAGCGGCAGGTTGGCCGCCAATGAGGTCAAGCGGGCCTCCTCCACCTTCGTGGACAAGAAGGCTTTGACGGATGCGACCACGTCGTTCACGGATTTCCAGGAGAAGACCAAGGCCCATGTGACGGCCCTGGAAGCGGAAGTCAAGCAGCTCACGGCGCAACTGGCCCTGTCCAAGTCCATGGCCGAATCCCTGCAGACCACTACCGCCAAGGCGGCGGAAAGCGATGCGGGCGCCAAGGGCAAGGCCGAATCGGGAAAGAAGGCCGCCGCGACCGCAGCGGCTGCCAAGGCGAAGGCGCCCTTAGCCAAGGCCAAGCCCGCCAAAGCCGCTTCATCCTCCAGCGCAATCGCCAAGGCCGCGGCCCGTGGCGCCGCGAAGAAACGCAAGGCCTCCTCGGCCTCGCACGAGACCTCGGAGTACAGTTCCACCTCGGAATCAAGCTCCTACGATTCGCCGTCTTCCTCCGCTTCGCCGAGCGTGCCGGAACCTCCGGGATTGGAAGAGCTTCCCCCTCCCCCGTCCGAGTAGGACGTCGGCCCAACCTCCTGATTACGATGGCTCCCACGGTCCCCCAGGACCGCCCGGAGCCATCGCTATCCTTGTGAGCTCAGGACGCGGAAGTCATTGGAAAGCTTCTCGACCTGCTGGATGAAGCGCCGCTTTTGCTCCGAAGTCAGGCTATTGTGGATGATATAGATCAAGGTCCGCATCCGCGCCTCGAACTCCCGTGATTTCAACCGATAGTCCGGGGATTTCAGGAGATCCGTGTCCAGGAGGTAGTTGCCCAAAAAGCCTTTGAGTTCTTCCTTGGGCGCTCTTTTCTTGAGCAGATCGGCCAGGTGATCCTGCATCTTTTCGCGGGTCTCCAGCCACAGGTTCCCGTTCCAGGGCAGGGTGCGGTTGAGGACCTTGATCTTGGCCTTCTGTTCCTTGCTCAGCTTCCCGGTCCAGTCCTCCATCTCGTCCACAATTTTCTGGTAACGATGCTCCAGCCTTTCCTCGAGGCTGCCGCTGAATTCCTTGCGCAGCTTGGCGTTCTTCTTATGCTGGCGTTCGAGCCATTGATCCACCTGTTCCGGGGACAGGGATTGGAGCAAGGGCATGGACCGCTCCACCACCGGTTCCATGGTCGTCCGGTACAAGGCCCGGTACCTGGCGAAGCCGGAGTCTATTTCCAGGGGGCGAAGGCCGTTGCGCGCGCTGTCCGCAACGTAGGCCGCGAACTCCGCATAGAGGGGAAGCATCTGCTTGCGATGCCAATGGAAATAGGCGTCGACCTCATCCTTGAGTTGGTTGCGCTGGGGCCGGTCGAGGTCGAAATTGTCCTCGACGGAATAGGTTACAAGCCAATCCGCGTATTCATAACCGAGTTTAAGCTTATTGCAACCCGTCAGGGCCATGGCCAGGAGGAAAGCCATGAAGCAGCCCAGCCATCGTGCGGGGAATCGGAAAGACATGCCTGGGCATCCTCCTCCGTGGTGGGTTTCGCATCGGCTACGACCGGTGGTCCGGCCCGGGCGGCCGGTAATCCGGTCCGGCAGGCCGAGAAACCGGATCGGGATCAGAAAGTCAGGTTGAGAGCGTGGATCTCAAGGCGGTCACCGCCGGCGTCCCTGCCCCAGGCAAGCCGGGGAGGATGGAGCCAGACCGATGCCGAAGCTTCCGAGCCCACGACCTTTTCGCGCTTCCGATCCTGGAACCAACGCGAGACGTTGAAACCCAAGGTCCCGCCCAAGGATGGGATGGCGAGCAAAGGGATGAATGGCTTCCAATCGATGTCGTCATTCGCGCCCATCAGATGGGCGACATAGAAGGCGCCCCCCGCCGCAGCGGCCGTACCGGCGAGCGTCATGAACAGGCCGCCGTCCTCTTCATCGGTCTGCCCGACGAAATAGGTGGTCAGGGCCGAACCCAGCAGTATGCCGGTGGCTCCGCCGTAGAAGGCGCCGTAGAAATTGTCGTAGCGGATGCCCGTGAAGGTAAGGGTCCCCTTGTGCGCATTGCTCTCCCCTTCGATGGCGGTCTCGATTCCGCTTCCGATATAGAATCCCAAGGCGCCGGCGACGACGGATCCCAGGATGCCGAATCCGTACTCCTTGGCGATCAAGGGCGGATCATTGAAGAGGCGGAGGTCCTGATGCTCGCGTTTGGGCTCCACCTTGGGTTCAAGAGCGACCGGACCCGATTCCGTCGTCGGGACGGGAAGGGTATCCCCTGCGACCTTGGAGGTGTCCGTGGGCAGGCCGGAGACGCCAGGGGCCGGTGCCGGGCTTGCGGGAGCGGCGGTTGGGGTCACAGGCGCGGGAGCCGCGGCATTTGCCGCATTGGCGGAATCCGCGGCCGCATTCGCATTCGCCCTGGCATCGGCCTTGGCGGCGGCCTTATCAGCCTTGGCCTTGGTTTTGCGCTTAACCTTGGCGGCGGCCTTGGCCGAGTCCGCAAGGTTGGCCGAATCCTTGACGCTGGGAGGCGCTATGGGCGTGGTGGCGGGGACTTGGGAGGCTCTCTCCGAGTTGGTTTGCGAAAAACCCGACGCGGCCAGGAGTAAAACGGATGCGAAAACAAAGGCGAGGCACGCTCTGAACATGATTCCTTCCCGGCAGCGAGGCCAAGAAATGGGCCTCACGGATGAATTACGACCGAACGGTAAAATACACGGTTCGGGGAGGGACAAAGATAGTTAATCCGGATTTCCCGGCCCATTTTGAAACCGATGGGACGATTATGGAACGGCCTTTCCAACAGGTAACCGTTTCAGGTTGTCGTTATCACGCCTAATTCCCCTGGAATCACCCCTGCACTTTCTGGCACGGGGGTTGCCATATAACTATCTCTCATGACTCTCGAAATCCGACCCTATAACCTCCGTCAACCAGAATCACTCCTGGTCGAATCAGGATAAGGAGAAAAAATGGTACTCAAGAAATTCACCTGGCCCGCGGAGCTGACCCTTACCTTGATTGGCGGAAAGTGGAAGGGACTGATCCTGAACCACCTGCTCACGGGCGAGTCCAAACGCTTTGGGGAATTGAAACGCCTTTCGTCGGGCATCTCGGCGAAGATCCTGGCGAAGCATCTCAAGGAGTTGGAGTTCGACGGGCTCATCACCCGCATGGTGGTGGGAGCGGACAAACCGCGCATCGTCTATGCCCCGACCTCGCGCAGCCGCACCTTGGCTCCGGTCCTTTCGGTCATCCAGCAATGGGGCGAGGATCACCTCGGCGCCTACGGGCCGGATCCGATTCCCTCCGGGCATGCCCCGGTCGAGGAGCCGAAAGCCGATTTCGTCCCCGCGCAACCGGCCCAGGACGGTTTGAGGTTCGCCCAACCGAAGCCGGATCTGGCGGGTCAGGTCGCGCCGAAAAGCGCTTTTGAACCGGCGAAGACCGCACCGGCGGCCTTGGCCACGGCAGGAGCCTTCTAAGCATCCAAGGGAGCCGTCGAACCCGGCGGCGCTACCTGTTATCCATTCATGGAAAAACCGCGACCCCATCGGGCCGCGGTTTTTTTTATGGTGGGACGATCCGGCGCGTTGTCCGGCCTGGGCGGTTTGCTCATGGATAAGCGGACATGGAACTCATCTCGTAACGCTGCTTCCGGAAGGCGTCTTCCAAGCCCTCCCGGTTCAGGTTCTCCTTGAGGCACAGGTCCAGGTAGAATTCCTGTTGGACCGGATCCTTGCACCGTTGCAGGATCAACTCATGCCGGTCCCAAGGGACCTGGCGGAGTTTGGGCATCAGTTCCATCCGTTCGAAATAGTTCAGGTAGAAAAGGCGCATCATCTGGAAATCGGCGGGCATCAGTCCCTTCACTCCCACGAATTCCATCCGTAACTTGCCCGATACGGCAATGAGGACGGGTTTCAGGGAAATTCCGTGGCCGGCCATCATGGAGAGGCTGTGTCCCACGTCCCAGCACAGTCCGACCCAGTCTCCCGGGGCCGGCGGCTGCTTGCCTTCCCGGCGGGCCCTAAGGTAGACCCGGACTTCGTCATGTAGCCATTGGATGGCGGTCGCTTCGTACGGTTGCATGGCAATTTCGGTTTCGCTTTGGTTGTCTCTGGCTTAAAGATAGCCAGGAAAGGTGCCTGTTTTTGACCCTGCGCTTTTGTCCTACGGGTCACGCACCGGATAATAACATATAAGAAATTGCGAAGCCACCCGAAGGATGTGGCGAATCCGCCTTGATTAGGCCATGTGCCGAAACCCTGTCGTGCGAATGGGCCGGATTCTGTGCATTTTAGAAATTACGGGAAATGCCTCGCGCCGGATGGTAAAATGGACAAAACGACCCATACGAGGGAGTGACCATGGAAATGCCGCAGAACGATCAGATCCAAACGGGTATAGCCGTTTTCAGCGCCATGTTGTTCCTGGTATGGGTGCTTCCCGGCCTGGTCTGCCATAAAGGGAAGTTTCCGGAGGATCTTCCCAGCCGGAAATAATCCGTACCGGTCTATTCGACCGGCACGAGCTTCTTGTCCCCGCCGAATTTCTTGAACGATTTGAAGTACTGCTTCGCTTCCTTGGGCCGATTGCTCCCATGGGTCGCGACTCCGGCGTAATAATACCCCATTGGCTCCTCCGGACAGATGCGGATGGCATTATTGCCGGCCGTGAGGGTGGAATCCAGCTTTCCCGCCTCAAAATTCAATTTGGCCGATTGAACGAGCAGACCGCAGGATAGCGGCTTGGCCCGCAAACCCTGGCGCGCCAGATCCATGGCTTCCGATTGCCGCTTGGCGGCGGCCAAGGCTTCCGCCATCGCCACGGTCGCGCCTTCATGCCCGGGATCGATGGCGAGCGCCTTGCGGGCCAGATCCTGGGCCTCCACCACCTTGGACTGTTTCAGGCTGACCCGGGACAGGTAGGCCATCGCGTCCGGATGCGGGTTGGCGAGGATGGAGCGCT
>JAQBPO010000017.1 GCA_028287465.1 Fibrobacterota bacterium | reverse complement strand
CCGCCGCGGGCGGCGAACCCGCCGCGGGCGGCGAACCCGCCGCGGGCGGCGAACCCGCCGCGGGACCGGCCCTGATCCCGATCCGTTACGCGGGAATCACCTCCAGGATCCAGGCCGCGGAGCGCCGGGCGGAATTGGTTTCAGGCCCGGCGGCTTGGTCCTATTCTGCGCCAGCGGGCCATCATCCCCCGTCCCCGGGAACGTCCTCCGGCCATGCGGGGCCTTCTTCGACCTCTCCCGCCCCCCAGGTATTCCTGATCGATTCCGATACCCGGGGGAGGTGGAAGGGGCCTCTATCCCTGACCCTGACGGACCGGCAGCGCCCGGAAACCGCTCCCTGCCGGGTCGAAACCGGAGCGGACGGCGGACTGGACCTGAGGCGGCCTTTCCTGGAATGCGGCCTGGAGCCTGGCCGATGGAAGGTGGCGTGGATCGGAACGGATGCGGAAAAAAGCCTTGGCGTGGAAGCCGCATGGCTCAAGGTCGACCTGGGCCTGTCGATCCGGAAGGAGGGCCTTCCCGATGAAGGCGGCCTGGCGCTGGAACTTCGCCATGCCTTGGCGGGACTGAAGAGCCCGGCGTACCGGATCGTTCCAGGGGAATTCCCTTTCCGTTCCGGGGGGAAAACGGTTCCGCCCATTCTGGAGGTCCGCAACCTGGAGGCTACCCTGGATTCCCTCGGCGGGCTTTTCTTCGTTTCCGTGCGCGCGCAGATCTCCATACCCGGTATCGCCGGTCCGGTGGAGGCGCGGGGGAAAGGCGGGCATTCGGACAAGGCGCGGGCCGAGGCGGGAGCGATCAGGGATTTCGTGAAGGCGGTGGAACGGATGCCCCCGTTCGGGCGAAGGACTTCCGAATAGATATATTTGGCCGTGACCTCCAGCAACGGAACGCGCATGCCCAGACCCTTCCTCCTCCTCCTTCCCTTGGCCCTCATCACCGCCGGCCTGGCTTGCGTCCATCAGCCCCGGGACTATCCCGGCAGGCTGGGGAGCAAGGTCCAGGAATGGCTCTACTACCGCGAAGGCGGCAAGGTCCACCTCATCACTAACCAGAGGATCGCTTCCGACCGGGAACTGCCCAAGGAAATCGCCTGGGTGATACCCCTGCCCGCGGTCCCGACCGAATACAATGAGGAAAAGGACAACCTGTTCCCCATCCTGTTCAGGGCCACCGAAATCCTGGCGAGGAGCGTGCCGCGATCCGATGGAATCGCGACCCTGTCGGCCCAGCCCTCGTTCATCGTGCATGAAAAGGTTTTCGCCGGCCGCTACGAGATCCAGGCCTTGGAGGTGGTGGACACCGCCGCCGGCGGGGAAATCAACGACTGGCTGTACTCGAACGGGTACGCCAAGGTTCCGCAAGCGGGCCTGAAGTATTACCTGCGCCCCAAGCACTGCTTCCTGGCCATCAAGGTCAAAGGCCTCCAGGGAAAGGACGAAACCATCAAGCCGCTCCATATCGTCTATGCCGCGGAAACGGCCACGTTACCGTTGAAGTTCTTCGCCAATGCCGGGACCTTCGACGCCTACGTTTACGTGATCCGCCCGGTACCGGTCCCCAACCGCGATCCGAAGGGGAGTGCGGATCTGGAAGCCTTCCGGATCGGACGCAGTGGCGGCCTTGCGATCCTGTCCCAGGAGCTGCGGGCCAGGCTCGATTTGCGCGGATTGCCCAAGGACAGCCTGGAAATAATCCGTTACCTGGGCAGCCGGCTCAACGGTGAAGGGGCCGGAGCCATCAAGGACTGGGACCGCGATCCCGTCATCGACCTCCGTTAGCTCCCGCGCCGCGCAACCACGAACCGAAACCTCATCCAAGGAATCCTTGAAATGCAGAAGAAGCACCGGACCCTGCTCGCCGTCCTTACGCCCCTCATCCTCGGCACCCTCACGGCCCTGGCCTTCCTGGCCAACTACCTGAACCGGAAAAGCGCGGTTCTCATCATCCAGAACCGGACCGGAACGGATATCCTGGGGGGCGGGATCCGCATCGCCTCCGAACCCAAGGAAGAGGAGGTCGGGCCCATCGCGAACGGGGACAGCACCGTTTTCCTGTTCCGGAACGTGGGGGAGGGCGCCTACCTGCTCTCGGGCAAGCTGAAGAACGGGTCCGAGTACCGGGTCACAGGCGGCCAGGTGATCGGCGGGAAGGACACGAAGGACCGCCTGGTCCTGGAGATGCAGGGCGATTCCGTAACGGGCACGATCACCCACGCGGATTGACCCGCGCTCAACCCCGCTTATAGGTGATCTTCTTAGCCCCGGCTTCGCAGGAACCCACCACCTTCTCGGTCTTGACATCGGCGCTGGGCAGGATGCCCAAGGTGAAGGCCTTGACGCCCTTGGCCTTGAGCTTCCCGTCGATCTCCGCCTTGACGTCTTCGCAGGTCTTGCGGCCGGAAGCGGCCGGTGCCGCGGGAGCGGTCACGGGCGCGGAAACGGCTTGCGCCTTGGGTGCCGGTGCGGCCTGCAGGGCGGGCTTCTTGGCGGCGGCGGAGTCGGCGCCTTGGGCGGACGCCGGGGCCTTAAGCGGGTCGGGCCCCGCGTAGGCCGCCCGCCTCCGCAAGTATTTCATAGGACCGCACCCGTGCGGCATGATCGTGGATGTGCGACGCGACCATCAGTTCATCCGCCCCGGTCCTCGCGATAAGACGCTCCAGGCCCTCCCGCACCGCCGCGGGGGAACCCACGATGGAGCACTCCAGCATGCGCGCCGCCTGGGCCTTTTCGGAAGGGGACCAGTAGGCCTCGATATCGTCGATGGGCGCGGGACAGTAACCGCGGGTGTCGCGCAGGATATTGGCGAATGCCTGTTGGATGGTCGTGAAGAGACGGCGCGCCTCCGCGTCCGTGTCCGCGGCGAAGACATTGACGCCGATCATGGCGTGGGGGACCTTCTGCTGCGCGGAAGGCTTGAAGTTGGCGCGGTAGACCTCCAGGGCGGGAAGCAGGGCATCCGGCGCGAAATGCGAGGCGAAGGCATAGGGCAGCCCCAGTTCCGCCGCCAAGCGCGCGCCGAACAGGCTGGAGCCCAGGATCCACAGGGGGACTTCCGTGCCCGCGCCCGGAACGGCCCGGATGGCCTGCCCCGGCTGCGCGTCGGCGAGCAGGGCCTGGAGTTCCAGGACGTCCTGGGGGAAGTTGTTGGAATGGGCCGGGGTCTTGCGGAGGGCCCGCAGGGTCTGCAGATCCGTGCCCGGGGCCCGGCCGAGCCCCAGATCGATCCTGCCGGGATAAAGCGATTCCAGGGTGCCGAACTGTTCCGCGATCAGCATGGGGGAATGGTTCGGAAGCATGACCCCGCCGGACCCGACCCGGATCCGGGTGGTGCCGCCGGCGAGATGGCCGATGACGACCGAAGTGGCCGCGCTGGCGATGCCGACCATGTTGTGGTGCTCGGCCACCCAGTACCTCGTGTACCCCAGGCTCTCGGCGCGTTGGGCCAGATCCAGGCTTTCCCTCAGGGACTCGCCGGGCGAGCCGTTTTCCTTCACGGGGACCAGATCGAGGATGGACAGGGGGGTGATGGATTCCATCCCTACACGATAACAAAACGCTATAAAAAAAGCGGACCCGCGCCCGGGACCCGCTCTGGTTACCTGCCCGATACCTGGAGCCGGCAGGGCCTCTCCTTAAAGGGTCTCCTTAACGGGGAATCAGGAACGCATTCCGGTCCGCCAAGGGCGTCCCCGCGCTTTCCTTCACCAGCCGCATGCGCCCGGAGAAGTCGTAGGCGGTCAGGGTTTCCAGGTCCGCGGCCGCGCGCGCCTGCAGGCGCTTGGGCTGCAGGGCCACGATGAGCTGTCCGTTCCCCGGCTTGTAGATATGCACGAAATCCACCGTCACCTTGGCCGGGAAGGCCGTGGCCGCGGGCAATTTCATGCCGTCGAACTGGCCGCCCACCGCCAGGTTGAGGATGGTGTAGAAATCGTGGTTGTAGACCCAGTTGCCGTACTGCTGCACATCGGTCTTGTTGACCGTGTAATGGAGCGCGCTGTCCACGTAGAACTTGACCTGGGTGGCGTTCCATTCCATGGCGAACAGGTGGTAGCTGTCGAAGAAGCTGGCGGATCCGGTGGGCAGGTTGTAGGTATGCGCCAAGGGGGTATTGCCGGAGTAACCGGGTCCGTGCATGGCCGAACTCGAGACCATGGCAAGGCGGCCGCGGTTCTCGATGATGTCTATCTCGCCGCAGCTGGGCCAACCGCCGCATCCGTTGTTGCCGCCGAGCATCCAGAATGCCGGCCAGAAGCCGGTGCCGGCGGGGAGCTTGATGCGCGCCTCCCAGCGCCCGTAGGTCTGCATGTACTTGCCCGAGGAGTTGACCTTGCCCGAGGTGTACTGCTTGCTGCCGGAAACCTGCTTCAAGGCGGTCAGCTCCAACTGGCCGGAACCGTTCAGGCTCACGTTAGAGGTGCTCTTCACGTAGGCCTGGGCCTCGCTGTTGGGCGGATTGCCGTTCACTTCCACGTTCCACTTCGCGGGATCCGGGTAGGTGTTGGCCGTTCCGGTGAACTCGTCCGAAAAGGTGAGGTCCCAGCCGGTCTCCGAGTGGGCGGCGGCGAAGGCGGCGGCGATAAAGGCGAGGGAGCGGATGAGCGTTGTCGGCATGGAAGACCCCCGTAATCGGTGTCCATCCATTCTATAGCGCGGTGCCGGGGGCGTGGCCTTGATTTAGCGTCGCAACAACTGATTTTTCACAGCTGTGAAAACGCGGATTCCTCGGGGATTTCGGGGGCGGTACCGCCAAGGTTACCCCAATTCCCCGAAAATCGCGACCGGATCCGGGCTCCCGGACCCGGAATTTGGGGTTCGGCGCGGAACCTAAGGTTCCATGCGGGGCGGCGCTTTACCGTTTTTTGACGGCGCGCCCTCGGGCCTCAATCCTCGTGGCCGTGCTTGGCCAGCTTCTGATCCCGGTGGGAATCATCCACGGGATCCAGGTGGATGTTGATCATCCAGCGCGCCTTCTCCAATCCGCGCACCCGCATCTCGATCTCGTCGGCGATCCGATGGGCCTCGCGAAGCTTGATGTTCTCGTCGAAGACCAGATGGAATTCGACCAGGTTGGTATCCCCGGATCGGCGCGTCTTGAGCTCATGGACGTTGGTCACGCGGTCGCTATGGGTCTCGGCGATCTTGCGGATGTTCTCCACCAGGCCCTCCTCTAGCGCCCGATCCAAGAGCATGGCCAATCCCTTGCGGAGGAGCGGGATGGCGGCGCGCGCCACGAAGAGGGAAACGCCCGCGGCGATGGCCGGGTCCAGCCAGGCCCAATGGGTGAAGCGCACCAGGGCCAAGGCCGCCAGGATGCCTCCGTTGCTCAACAGGTCGGTCTGGTAATGGATGGTGTCCGCGCGGATGATCAGGCTCGGCGATTCCTCCGCCCGTTTCTTGAGATAGCCCACCAAGGCGATGGTCACCGCCAGGGAGATGCCCATGGCCCCCATGGACCAATCGAGGGCGACCGGGGGAATCGATTCCGGGAGCCGGAAATGGAAACCGATTTCGCCGGGCTCCAGGAATTTCCAGATGGCTTCGCGCAGGATGTAGAGGGCGGAGACGATGATGAACAGGCCTTCCGAGAACGCCGCTACGCCCTCGATCTTACCGCGCCCGTAATTGTAGGTCTGGTCGCTGGGCTTCTCGGCGCTGCGCACGGCATAGGCGTTGAAGGAGGAGACGAGGAAGTCCAGCAGGGAGTCCACGGCCGAGGCCAATACCACCACGGTCCCGGTGGTGACGCCCACCGAGAGCTTGATCAGGATGAGGAACAGGGCCACCAGGGACGCGACCAGGGTGGCCTTGCGGGGGGCGCTTTTCGAAAGGGCGGAATCCATGGGAAAGGGGAAATCTACATCGTCCTTCCGGTTAAGGGGCCGGGACCCGGGGATTTTACGGCCAGGGCCTGGACCGCGGGCGCGTAAAATCGGAATAAACCTGGAACCGCAGGGGGTGGGTTTACCATAATAAAACCTGCAGAAAAGACTGGAAATACCGCATGGAATCGCCCTGGATCCTGGTTCTCAGCCACGAATTCCCTCCCTTGGGAGGGGGCGGTGGCAAGAACCTGTACTTATTGTGCCGGGAACTGACGCGACGCGGAGTGAAGGTGAGGGTGTGGACGGTGGATCCGGCGAAACGGAACCAGTGGAAGCATGAATTCCCCGTCGAATACATCCAGACCGAAAGAACGGAGCGGTTCGAAACCAATCCCAGGAGCATGCGCTCTTTCATCCTGGGCGCCTGCCGTCTCGCTTGGCGCAGTCGGAACGATCGGCCGGCCCTCGTGCTCGCCAACATGGCCCTTCCAGCGGGTGTGGCCGGTTGGTTCGTCTGCCGCGTCCTCAAGGCGCCTTTGGCCGTATGGCACCATGGCGACGACATCCATGCGGGCCGTCCGGAAGGCCCGGGGTTTTTCCACCGGTTCCTGCTGAGGCGGATCTGGAACCGTTCGGCCCTGAATTTCTTCCTGTCCCGGGGTCTGCAGGACATGGCCGAAGCCTTGGGATCACCCAAGCGTCCGGTCATCCTTCCCGCATGCCCGTCCCCGGAAATCCTTGCCATCGCGCCCGGCGCGGCCCCGGAGCCGGAGAAGCGTTATTTCCTGTTCCTGGGCCGGTTCGACCCGGTCAAGAATCCGCTGCTGGTGCTGGAAGCCATGTTGCTGCTGAAATCCAAGAAGGCGCTGACCCGGACCTTGCGCATGGTGGGGTCCGGAGGGCTCCGCGGCGCGGTCTACAATACCATCCGCAACGATTATCTCACGCAATTCGTGGCGTTGGAAGACGCCGCCGCCTTCGATAAGGTGCCGGATCTGCTGCGTTCCGCGTATGCCCTGGTCGTCCCCTCGCGCATCGAAGGATTCAACACCACCATCCTGGAAGCGGCCCACTTCGGGGTCCCGGCCATCGCTTCGGACGTGCCGGGAATCCGCGATTTCGTGCGTCACGGCGAAACGGGCATGCTTTTCCCGGCGAATGACGCGGCCGGCCTCGCCGAAGCCATGAAGGCCTTATCCGCCGATCCGGCCCTCCGCGACACCCTGGGGAGGAATGCCCGGGAGGCGGTCGTACCCTATCGGCCGGAACGCGTGACGGATACCTTCCTCCGGCATGCCGCGGAGATCGCTTCCCTCCTGTCCATCCATGCCCCCGGCGCGCGGAATGCGGCCGGATCGCCGAATGCGGCCGCGTCCCGGGATCCGGTCGGATCGCAGGGCGCGCTAGGGACCAGAAGCGCTCCGGCTTCCGCCGACAAGGCCTGAATCCCCCTCACTCCGATCTTGCGTTTTCCTCGCGGGGTAAGCGCCCTGTCGACACTAGTTACAGGCGATGCTGCGGGGAAAAAACCGTGCGGCATTTCCGGAAGAATAGGTTCCAGTGGGGGCCTTTATTTTTTTGTTTCTGATCAGGCGGTGATGATCCCGAGAGTCCTCGGCCCCAAGAGAACTTCCCGGGACCAATCGCCGGGATCGGCCATTGTAGCGATGGCCGATCCCCCGGCCCACACCCCGCATGGGGAGATGAAAGGATGAATCATGAATCTTTACGAAATGCTCCACCGGGACCATGAAAAGGTGAAAAGCCTTTTCGATCAATTGGAAGCCACCGGGGAGGACCAGGAAAGCCGCCGCGAAACCCTTTTCGCCCACCTGTTCCGGGAACTGGATGTCCATTCCCAGGCCGAGGAGAAATTCTTCTACAGCCAGCTGAGGAGCGAGGATGAGACGCGGGAACTGACCCTGGAATCCATAGACGAGCACAAGATGGTGAAGCGCCTGCTGGGCGAACTCGAAGCCATGGACAAGGGCACTCCCGAATGGACGGCCAAATGCCGCACGCTACGGGAGAACGTGGAAGAACACGTGGAAATGGAAGAGCAGGAGCTGTTCCCCATGGCGCAACGGGTCCTGGAAGACGAGGAAGCCGCGGGCATCGCCGAGGATATCGATTCCTTCAAGGAAGAGCACGCGGAATTGGAATCCTACTGAGGCGCGGCGGGCCTTTTCTCCTTGTCCAGGGATCGGTATTGTTCGACCTCCCCGGCCAAGACCTTGTCCGTTGACCGGAATGCTACGGCGCCGCCCAATACCTGGGCGGCACGATCGTTCCGGCCTTGTTGATGGTACTCATACGCGAGGTTGCGCAGGCCTTCCAGGCCTTCCTTGTTGCCGGCTTTGAGCGCCTGCAGATACGTGGCTTCCGCCCGGTCCCACCACTTCGCGTCATAGGCCAGGTTGCCCAGGAATACCGCGGCGTCGGTGAAGTCGGGTTTGAATCCCAAAGCCTTTTGCAGGTACTCCATGGCCAGGAAGGGTTTCTTGTCCTGGGCCAATACGTCCGCCAGCTTATAAAGGGTTTCCGGATCCTTTTCCCGCAAAGCCAGGCCTTCCCGGTAGGCCCCGGCGGCGCCTTCCAGATCCCCTTGGGAACGGTACAGATCCCCGATGTACAGGATGAAGTCCACTTCCGAGGGCTTGCGCGCGAAGGCCTCTCGCACCAGGGCGATGGCGGCCGGATATTCCTTCATGGCGGCATGGGCCTCCGCCATCTGATAGACGATGGAGAGGTCTTCCGGATCCAATGCCCGCGCCTTTTCCAGGGCTTGCAGGGCGCCGACGTAATCCCGGGTGCGCCCGTAGGCGTCCGCCAGGTACAGCCAGGCGCTGCCGTTTTCCGGATCCTGGCGCAAGGCGCGCCGGTAGGCCGCGATGGATTCGCCGTATTGCTCCAGGCGGAACAATACCGCGGCCAGATTGAAGATGGCCGGCAGGTACTTGCCGTCGGTCAGGCGCTCGGTCTTCTTGAAGGCGCCGGCGGCCTCCGGGAGCCTGCCCATGCGGTACAGGCAATTGCCGATATTGAAGGAGATGGTGCCGAGATCGGCGCCGCGGGCCTCCGCCTTGCGGTAGAGGATCAAGGCTTTCGCGAACTCGCCTTTGTTATATAAGGCATTGGCCCGGTTCACGATGTCCACGGCGCTTTGCCGCGGCGAGACTGCGGCGCTTTGCCGCGGCGAGACCGCCGGGGCCGGGTCCACGGGCACCGGAGCCGCCTGGGCCGCGGCCGCCTCCAGGGCCAGTCCCGCCAGGGCGGCGGCCATGGCGTTGATAAGGATCTTCCGTACCATTCGCGCTACCTCAGTTCCCGAATTTCACTTCGAAGGGCTGTTCCAGGCCGCAGAAGGCGACGGGCAGGCCGGCTTTCTTCGCCGGGGTGAACACGGTCTGCCGCAGGGCCTCCCGCCCCGCGTCCGCCAGTCCCAGGCCCTGGGGCTTCTCTTCGGCCACTCTCACGTCGTACGGCCTTCCGGAGGGATCGACGCAGAAGGAAAGCACCAGATAAGCGTCCTTTTCGGCCGCCTTGATCTCGGAGGGAAGGCGGAACGGCGGCGGCATGGTGGGCACGGGTTTCTCGTCCACGTCCCCGGATTCCCCCGCGGCCTCGCCGCCTCCGCCTCCGGGCCGGTTCACGATGTCCATGGGCGCGGCGGCGCCTTCCAGGCCCCCCACGGCCAGATCCATGGCGAAGCGCGGGCCCGCCTTCATGTTGGTCTGCATGGGCTTGGCCCGGGTGGGCTGCTTCAGCTTGCGCTTGGGCTGCTCGGCCTGGCGCGCGGACTCCAATTGCTTGAGTCCGACCTGGGCGACGATGCGCGGAGCGGCCTTGCCGTGCCCGCCCGAATTCATCAGGTGGTTCAGCACCGGGATCAGGACGGTCACCCCGGCGCTCAGCACCAGGGCCACCAGCCCTATCCCGGCATTCCTCGCCAGCTTGATCATTACTTGCTCATCGCCGCGACGGAGATCTTCTTCGCGCCCGCCAGATTGCAGGCGTCCATGACGCTCACCAGCAATCCGGTGTTCGATTCGCGATCGGCGATCAGGACCACCTCGCCCAAGGCGTTGTCGGCCAGCATCCGGTGCAGTACGTCCTGGAGGCTTTCCAGATCGACCTGGCGTTCGTTCACGTGCACGGTGCCTTCCCGGGTGATGGCGACCAGGATGCTCTGGCGGTTCAGCTCGCCGGCGGATTGCGCCTGGGGCTTGTCCACCGTCACGCCCGTCTCCTTGGTCAGGGACGAAGTGAGGATGGTGAAGATGAGCAGAACGAACACCACGTCGATGAGGGGCACGACGTTGAGCTCGAAGCCCCCGCGTTTCTTGGTCGGGATCATGAAGGGTTCCATGTCAGGAGCCTCCTTCCTGGGGATAATAGATCTGATTGAGCATCATGGTGATGCCGTACTCGGCCTGGTTCTGGAGCCAATGCACGCGGCCTTCCAGGCGCTGGCCCAGCAGGATGAGGACGATGGCGAGCAGCAGGCCGCTCTGGGTGGCGATCAGGGCCTCGGAAATCCCGTGGGCCAGGAGCGTGGCGTTCCCGTTCCCGTATTCCGTCATGACCTGGAAGGTATGGATGAGCCCGCTGACGGTCCCGAGCAGGCCCAGCAGCGGCGCGGCGCCGGCCATCACCCGGACCAGGGGCAGGTGCCGTTCCAGGTTGAAGAGGGAGAAGGCGAGCTTCTCCGAGAGCAGCCTGCGGAGTTCCGTTTCCGGCAGGCCGCGGTTGTCCATCGCCAGGGACAGGCCGTAACCCACGAGTTGCGGGGCCCGGCCGGCCTGGCGCTTGGCGCCCTCCACGTCCCCTTTGGACAGGCTGCCGCGGACGCGATCGAAGAGCGGATTCAGGTTCGTCTGCCACAGCCCGGCGCCCAATTCCACGTAGGTGGACAATACGAGCCAGAATCCCCAGAACCCCACCAACAGGATGGGGATGAGGACGAAGCCGCCTTGCTGCCAGGTTTCGTAGATGACTGAAAACATCGGAGTCCTTAGCCTTTGGGCCAGATTCGATTCATGACTTCCAGGGCGGAACTGCTCAACGCCGCGTTCATGGTATCGAGCTTCTCATTCAGGAAGCCGTGGAACAGGAGCACGGGGATGGCGATGGCCAGGCCCGTCTCCGTATTGATCAGGGCTTCGGAAATGCCTCCCGCCAGGACCTTGGGATCATTGGCGCCCAGCTGGTTCAGCACCTGGAAGAGCGTGACCAGGCCGCTTACCGTTCCCAGCAGGCCCAACAAGGGCGCGGCCGCGCCCATGGCGGCGATGAGGGGGAGCCGTTTTTCGAGGGCCGGGACCTCGCGCAGCATGGCTTCGCGCACCGCTTTTTCCGCCGCTTCCCGGGACTGATCCCCATGGGAGGCCACGGCGCCCAAGGTGCGGGCGAGGGCGCTGCCGGATTTGGCGCAGAGTTCCTTGGCCTCGTGCCAACGGCGGTTCTCGGCCATCTGCAGGAACCGCGCGGTGAAGGCGCGGGCATTGGTGTTCTTGCGGGCGAAATAGATCAGGCGTTCCAGGATCATGAGCAGGGACAGGATCCCTACGGCGAAGAGGGGATAGAGGGTGACTCCGCCCGCCTTGAACCAGGCCGCGAACTTGCGGGTCAAGGTCACCTCTTCCCCCTTCACGAATCCGGAGCCAAGGCTCTTGTATTGCAGCACGTCCAAGGGCAGGGTGACCTGGGCCTTGCCCTGCGCGGCCTCGGAGATGGCGGTCGCGAGCTTACGGTTGTAGTCCTGGGCCAGGTCCTCGCGCCAGACGAAGGTCTTGCCCTGGAGGTTGCCGGTGCGGAGGAGGATTTGCGATTCCGCTGAACGGCCGCTTCGGCCGTCGCTGCCCGCTTCGCCGCCCTTTTCGAGCTCGCCCACGAAGACGGTGCCCAACTGCAGGCGCCAGGCGTCCGCGGGGCGGCCGCCGGAGAATACCGCCTGGCGGGACTCCAGGACCTGGCGCAGGGTCTGATCCAGGCGGATCAGGGAGACGTCGAGGAGGGCGGTCAGGGCGTCCTGGGTGGCCGGTGGGCCGGACTTGGGGGTCATGAGATCCCCGGCGCGCGAAAGCCGCATGGTGCGCTCCTCCAGGGCCACGGGCACGTCCAGGGAGAGGTTCTCGGCGGCGCCGTCCACGGCGCGCTTGAGGGTCGCGTTGAAAGCGTCCCAACCGGACTGCACGGCCGCGGCCTCATCGGCCTTGTCCTTGGCCTCGTTCCTGGCCTTCACGAGGTCCTCTTCCAGCCGGGTCAGATCCGAGGCCAGGCGCCCGTATTTCTCTTCCAGGGATCGCGCCTTCTCGTCGTTTTCCTTGGCATGGGCGGAAGCGCGGTAACGCGCGTCCCAGCGCTCGGCCTCCTTCTTCTCCAGGGCCTCGAGCTTTTCGGACTTCAGGTTGTCCAGGGACGCGAGTTCGCGCCGCAGGTCCTCGAGCGCCTTCCGCTTGATGGCGTCGGGATCGTCCTTGGCGAAGGCGGAACCCAATGCGAGCAGGGCCGCTAGAGCGGCGGTGGCTAAGCGGTTCATCACTTGCCTCCTTTCACGGGAGCGGCTTCGACGGGTTGGGACGCGGCCGCGGGGGAGGGCGCCGGGGCCGAAGCCGCGGGCGCCGAGGTGGCCAGGCCCAGGTCGAGCAGGGCCAATTGCGGGGGCCGCTTGGCCGACTTCACTTCCAGGGCGGCCTTGATCCGGTTCTTCTCTTCGAAGCCGGGATCCTCGCGCCAGTCCCAGGCCCAGGCGCCGTTCGCGGTCTGCCTGCGCTCCAGCACGCCGAAGCGTTGGCCTTCATCGTCCATGTAAACCACCCATTGGTTCCCGATCTTCAGCACCTGGGCGTTCACCACGTCCCCGTTCTTGCGGGTGACGGGCTTGTTGAACAAGGCGATCTCGTCCCCGCCCTTGATCTCTTCCTTGATCACGGCGTTGAGTCGCGCGAAGCCTTCTTCCATGCTCGCCGATCCGGCCTCCAGGTCTTTCTTCAGGGATTTCACCCGATCGATGCGCGTTTCCCGGTCCATCGGGGGGCCCGCTTCGATGCGCGCCGCCACGGAATCGCAGTATCCGGCCAGCACCAGGGACAACCGCTTCTGCCGCGCCTTGATCTCGTCCTGGTTGTTCTGGAAGCGGCCCATCCCGGAGCGCTCCGCATTGATCTTGGCTTGGGTTTCCTGGAGGCGGGCCTGGAGGGAGGCGTTCTCCTTCTCGCGGCGATCGCGATCCTTGGCCTGCCGCTCTTCCGCGGCCACGGCGCGGGACGACTCTTCCCGGAGCAGGGAGTCGGTCTTGCGCAATTCCGCATCGGCCTTCGCGGCGTCCTTCCTGGCCTGGGCCATTTCCGCCTTCGCCTTCTGTATTTCCGAATCCAGGCGCGCGCCTTCGCCTTCCTGGCCCAAGGCGGCCAGGGGGATCGCTATCGCGAACAAAAGCGCCGCGAGCGGCGTCCGTCCTTTGGTATGAATCATGGCTTGCATCCTCCGTTATCCTTCCCTACCTGCAAAGCGGCGATCCGGCGTTCCCCGGCTCGGCGCACCAGGCGTCCGCGTTCCTGCACAGGGTCTCCGACAATCTGGGCTTGTCATTGCAATAGCCGGCCAATCCGGGCCCGCATTGTTCCGGCCGCCAGGCATTGTCCAGGCAGTAGTCCCATAGGTTCCGCTTGCAGTCGTTTACCCCGCGGGTCTCCAGGCATTGGGCCTTGGGCGCGGCGCACACTTCCGCGCCGGCGGGGAAATCGTTCTGCACGCAAAAGCGGTTCTCCGCCCGCCTGACCATGGCCGTATCCTTGCGGGCCGAATCCGCCATCGGAGTGCAACGCGCCTTAAGGGCCGTGTCTCCTTTCAGGTCCGCCAGCATGCAGGCCTCGAGGGCGTCCTGAAGGCAGTCCGCCGGCTGCCAGTTCCGCTCTGAGCAATAAGGCCGGTAGTATTCGCGGCAATCCTTGCTGTCGAACCAGCCGTCCTTATGGCAGAAGCGGCCGTGCACGGCGGGAAGGGAATAGGCCTTGGTCAGGGAGTCCACCTTGATGAACACGTCGAAGGAATCCGGGATTGCCCCGGCGAAAATGCCCGCGGCGCCGGTCACGTTGTACTTGGGCTTGATGCGCGGATCCGCGTCCCCGCCGCCGCCGCCCTGGGTCTCCGTCACGGTGGACAGGTAGGCGTAATAAGCCTGCTCGAATCCGTAGAAGTATAGGCGGTTCCGCAAGGTGTGGAAGAAGACGTTCACCACTCCCAGGCTGTCCAGCAGGTTATAATCCCTCAGGCCGCCCGCGCCCTTGTCCCCCTTGGCGTCCGGGTAGATGAGCAGGCGGCGGATGTCCCCGGGGAAATAGTATTGGCCGGAATCCGGCTTGATGCCTACGGGGGAATCGAAACGCGTTTCCGGGCGCTCGCTGTTCCGTTCGAACCGCTGGGTGATGAGCACCGAATTCACGTCCGCCGATCGGTCGGAACTGAAGTAATGGGACAAGGTGTTGAGCGCGCCGTTCAGGTAGAAGAGCGTGTCGCCTTCCGTATAGGTGAACTTGTCCTTTTCCAGCAGGCCGATAAGACGCTTCTGCATGGCGGGCCCGTTCGCGGTGATGTACTTGCGCAGGGCGGCCGTATCCTTCTGGATCTTGGTCAGGGTATCCCCATATTCCCTCGCCATGATTTCCCGCACGTTGGGAGGCAGGGCGGCGAGGAATTCCAGGGTGAAGATGTTGCTGGGTATCCCGCCGGTCTTGGCGAAGCTGGGGGCGGCGGCGGTACGGTGGATGGAAAAGGATGCGGGCACCTTGGCGGTGGCGGTGGCCAGGGTGGTCACCCGCTTCCCGGCGCTGTCCCATTGGATGCGCGCCGACAGGTCATAGGCCGATCCCCGCTCGACCAGCAAGGCGGGATCGCCCTTGAAGCAATCGGGAGTGTCGACCACGGCCGTCAGGGTCTGGGACCGGACGGAGCCCCCGAAGCTGCCGGTGACGGTCACCACCGCGCTGTCGTAGAAGGCGAAGGCCTGGGTGGCCTCCTCCTTCACGTCCAGGATCCGCTCGAAGCAAAGGTTCTGCACCGGCCTTCCCGAGATGACGTACCCGTATACGTAGAGGCCGCGGAAGACCGGCGGATCTTCCGGGTAATAATCCCAGGGTCCCTGGATGCACGCGGCCAGCGCCAAAGCCGATGCCGTTGCCGCTCCCGCGAGGACGGCGAGAACGCGGCGATGCCTAGAAGTAGTATTCATAGTTCACCAGGAAGGGGAAGTTCGGGAATTGGGTGATCTCCACGCGCTCGGGCGGGTTCTTCTGCCGCTGATAGGTATAGAAGAAGATGTTCTTGTGGTTGGTGATGTTCAGGATGGTCCAGGAGAAGTTCCACTTGCCCTCCCTGCCCCAGTCTATGGCCTTCACGTCCCAGCGGAAATACGCGGGCACGAAGGCGGAGTTGCGGTTGCCGCGCAGCAGGTTGATGTTGTCGCGGAACTCGGGATTGGGCCCGCCCGCCTGTTCGCCCTGGTTCTGATCCAGCAGGTGGGAGTTGTTGTAACCGATGAATTCCGTGAACGGCAGGCCGGTCGCATACTTGACCTGGGTGGAAGTGCGCAGGTACTTGCGCCGCTTGCTCCCCCAAAGTCCGTCCTTGCCGAGCCAGTTGATCGCCAGGTCGCCCTTGAAGCTGTGGGGCTGGTGCCAATTGGGGAAGAAGGACTCCGGATTCAGGTCCTCGCGTATCACCGAGGTCCCGTTGGAATAGCTCAGGCCGCCGAACACGAGCCCTTCCGGGCGGCGCAGGGACGCCTCGAAACCGTAGCTGTAGCCGTTCGCCTCCTTGAACAGATCGCCCAGGCTGCGGTCCACATTGAGCAGGACCGAGTCCGGAACGTCGTTGGGGGCGAACACGGCCAGGTGGTTCAGGGTCTTGTAATATCCTTCCAGGCTCAGGTCCCATTGCCCGCGCACCTTCTCGGCGCCGTACCCGGCGGAGAAAAGGATGGACGAGGTCGGGTTGACGGTATGGTAGGTGACTTTCTTGGCGGGATAATAGAACTCGTTCAGGTTCTCCTGATCCTGGAACTGGATGGAGTTGAGGTATTGCTCGTAATACCCGGTATGGAAATCCAGGGATTGGCCGTGGGGCAGTTTGTATTTGAGGGATGCCCTCGGTTCGATGCCCGGCTCGTCCAGGACGGTGGAATGCGTCAGCCGCAGGCCCGAGGTGATCTCGGCGTCGCCCGTGCTCCATTTGTCCTGGAGGAAAAGGCTGTTCAGGAAGAATCTGGTCTCGTCGCGGAATTCCACCTTGGCGATCTTCTGATTGTTGGCGAAAACGGCTTCCATGTAATTGAGATCGACTCCCGCCGTCAGGCGGTGCCCGTCGATGCCGGAGTATTCGAAGGACTGCTTGTAGCTGGCGGTGAGGATGCGGTTGTAGAACTCGAAGATGTTCTCCAGCTCGAACTTCTGGCTGAAAAGGCTGTAGGATGCGGTGGCCTGGAGGGACAGGTCCTTGGAAAGGGTTTGCGAATAATTGAAGGGGATGACGGTATTGCCCCATTCCACCTTGAACGGGGTGAAGTCGAGGAGGTCGCGGCCGTTGTACCAGGAGAGCATGGCCTGCTTGTCCCTGGCGATATCGTAATGCACATTGCCCTGCAGATCGTAGAAGTAGTAGTCCAGATCGAGGTCCGTCAGGCCCTGGTCGCGCAGCACGCCGAGCACCTCATCGATGTAGGTGCGGCGCCCGGCCACCAGCCACCGCACCGGCCCCTGCCTTCCTTCCGTATGGAGTTGCGAGGCGAAGGTGCTGATCTTGACCGAGGAGCCCTTGAAAACGGTATCGGCCGTGTCCTTGCCGCCCATGCGGGACTTGATGTCGAGCACGGAGGAGAGGCGGTTGCCGTATTCGGGAGGGAATCCTCCCTTGTAGAAGTTGACCTCGTCTATGCCTTCCACCAGGAAGGTGGAGAAGAGGCCGAAGAAGTGGACCGGCGAGTAGACGACGGCCTTGTCCAGCAGGATCAGGTTCTGATCGGATCCGCCGCCGCGCACGTAGATCTTGGTGGAGAAGTCCGAGCTGGCCACCACCCCGGGCAAAGCCTGGATGGAGCGGATAACGTCGGCTTCGGCGAGGCCGGGCATGCGTTTGATGAGCTTGGCGGAGACCGTGGACTTGCCCAGGGACCGCTTGGGGGCGCGTTGGGCGCGTACCAGGACCTTCTTGAGCTGCACGGCCTCTTCGGATTTGAAGGTTCCCGAAGCGGAGTCCGCGTCCGTCGAATCCCGGGCCGCGGCCGCGTCCGCCTTGGCGGGCTCCGAAGGGGCTTCGACGACCACCGCGGGACCCTCGCCGATATCGGCGCTGAAGGCGGAGTCCCCGCCCCGGTATTGGATCTCATAGCATTTTTCGAACCGGCCGGTCGGGGCGGCGGAATCGGCGGGAGTACCCGCCGGAGGAGCCGTCATCGGGGCCCTGGCCGCCGCGCTGAAACAAAGGTTCCAGATCGTATCCTGGGGAAGATCCACCCGGAACGGCATGCCCGCCTTGAACCCCAGGGTATCCCCGGTCTCCAGGATTTCAAGCCGCACGTCGGTCGGCGGGGGGAAGGCCGTATCCACCAGGTTACCCTGGAGGCGGATGGTCGCCGGGACGGGAGCCGGCCTGGTTTCGGCGCCTTTGGCCGCGGCCGACGCGCAAAAGGCGGCAAGACAGGCGCATGCCAGACCCATCCCCCTTTGCCTGCCCAACCGCATGCGCAACCGTCCCTCTCGGCAGGGAAATCGCTTCCCGGCCATGAGGTTAACAATGTAAACATGAAGGTTGTTCAGCGTCAACGCACCTTGCCCGCCGCGGTTACGCCCGTTCAAGGCGCCGGCCGCAGGCCATGCATGAGGCGTTCGGTCGATTCCCGGAAAAGCCGGCGGAATCCGGCCTCATCCAGGGACCATTTCTTCGCGAGATAGATGGATACCAATCCGTGCGTATGCGCCCAGATGGTCATGGAAACCGCTTGGGCATCCGCTTTACGGAGGTATCCGGATTCCATGCACTCCTGGACCCGATCCACCAGGAATTGGAAGGTCGCCATGCTTTGGGCGCGCAATGCCTCCGGAAGGCCGGACCCATCGCCGGCCGCGCCGAATTGGGACGGGGCCATGAAGATGACTTCGTAGTATTTGCCCTTCTCCAACGCGAAGTTGAGATAGGCCTCGCCTCCGCGGTTGAAGCGTTCCTCGGGGGTCTTGCCGGAAAGGGAGGCGAAAAGATAGGAGCCGAAGACCTTCACGGCTTCGCCCATGACGTTGTTGAGGAGGTCTTCCTTGTTTCGGTAATGCCTATAGATGGCGGTCGCGCTCACCCCGAGGCTTTCGCCCACGTGCCGCATGGAAAGTCCCTTTGGACCATCCTCCAGGTACAGATCCAAGGCGCATTCCAGGATGCGCTCCCTCAGGTCAGTCATGGTTAACAGTGTAAACTAATGGTGGGAAATTGTCAAAGCCGGGGGGGCGGCCATGCCGCGGGGAAGCGGGCCCGGAAGGTTCCGGGCCTGACGCTCAGCGGGTAGCGGCGGTTCTGGCTTTGGCTTTGGCCTTGGGCACCGCGTCCGGGAACTTCTGCTGATAGGCGAAAATCTCATTCCGGACTTCGATGCCCAGGTTTTCGGCCAACAACTGTTCCAGATTCTTGCGCGCGACCACGGGGTTCAGGACCGCGCCTTTGGGGATATGGAACTTGGAACGCAATTTGGGGACGTCATAGACGGCATAGGCCCAGAAGCGTACCTGTTCGTCCAAGGTCAGGCCGGGTGGGGGGGATAGGTTCGCGGAGGAGCTCGCGTCCACGGCGGAAGTGATTTTGTCCTGGCGCAGGCTCAGGCCGAAATTGAGGCCGATCAGCAGCACGCCGGCCGCTATCGCCAGCGGCCAGATGCGCATGCCGGCACGCTTCCCGCTTTTGAGCTGGGGGAGATTATGCTTGGAGGAGATCTTTCCGGAAGACGCCAACTTGCGGCGCATTTTTTCCAGGGTGCGGCGGTCTTCGCGGCGCTGGACCAGATTGGACTCGTTCTGGGAATCGTCAGCCATATCGGGACTCTCCGAAAGGAACTAGGGATCGTGATTGGTTCCATTATGCGGGGGGGCGCGCCGGTGCGCCCAGTCATTCATCGGTAAAGGACTGGAGGACTTTGTGGAGTTTCGCGTTCTTTGCGGGACTTGGAATCGGCTTCCTCCAGGCCCATGCGCCGCGGTCGGCGGCCCGGAAAAGCAAAGCGCCCCCGCGGAATCCGCGAAGGCGCTTTAGCGACGAGCCGGTGGAAATAATCGCGAGGAGCGTGGAGTTTGCCCGGAAAAGCAAAGCGCCCCCGCGGAATCCGCGAAGGCGCTTTAGCGACGAGCCGGAAGAAAACTATCGCGAGGAGCGTGGAGTTTGCCCCGCAAACTCCTTAGCGACGAGCCTAAATCAGGGGATAACGGTACCCGGAAGCGCGCCATTAACGACCACCTTGCCCACCTTGCCGAGGGTCACGGTCAGCTTGCCCGTTCCCGTGGTGGGGCCCACCCAATCGAGGTTCACGGAGCGGGTATCATCGCTGCCCGCGGTCACGGTGAAAGTGGAGGCGCCGCTGTAAAGCTTGCCGGAATAGGTGTGCAAGGTGCCGTACGCTTCCAGGGTCACCGTATGCGAGCCGGGCGTGATGTAATCCCAGAACACGTTGACGCTCTGGTTGGCGCTGAAGTACCCGGAGGCGAGCAGGGAATCCGCCTTGATGACCCCGTCCACCTTCAGTACCACGCGGTTCAGGTTCAGCTTGTCCTTGCCGGTTCCGGAGACGGAGGAGCTGATGCTGTCGGGCAGGGAGTTGAACCGGGCCTCGTACATGGCGAAGCGGGAAGTGAGGTTGAGGCTCACGTCCGCGGTATCCGCGGGCTTTACGAAGAAGGAGGAACTGGAGCCGGAATGGATGACGGAATCCTTGGAATCCAGCGATTTGGCGCTCACGACCCAGTTGCGCAAGGGAGCGAGGGTCAGTACGCGCAATACGGTGACCTGGGCGCTTCCCGAGACCGTGGACGTGTCGCGGACCGTGTCCGGCGGGGTCGCGCTGGATACGGCGGTCAGCACCAGCTTGGTGAGGTTGATGGTCGAGCCCTTGCTGAGCACGCCGACCTTGCCGAGAACGACGGTGGATTTCACCGTGGCGTTCATTTCCTTGTCGTCGGGCGTGATGCCGGCCGTCGAGGTGGGGTTGGTGCCGCAATGGGCGAAGAAGACCGGGGCCAGCAGGCCGATGATGAGTTTGAAAGTCGTTGCGCGTTTGATCATGTATCCTCCCTGTTCCATTATCGGATTTCGGACGGTTGGATTCAAAACTTGAGCACTGGATGGGATTATTCGCCGATGCCGGGTCCTGAGCGCCCGGATAGGTGACCCCACTCACGAAACCGGCCGGAAAGGCCGGTATTCGCCCCCGCCCGCCCGGTTCGTCGAGCGTCGCCCGGGTCCTCCGTACCTTCAATCATGAGGCAATATCCGCCTCCGGGCAAAAAAGCCCGGCCAAGGCCGGAACGAGGAGTTTGGGCTTATTGAGCGGTCCTTTTTGTAGCTTGGGGACCCATGGCAGGCGCTCTTTCCCACCCCGGCATCCCTTTTCGGGGCGGCTCCATCCGTCCCTGGCTGCCCGGCGACCTGGACGGGCTCGTAGCCCTCGCCGACAATAGCAAGGTGTGGCGGAACATGCGCGACGCCTTCCCCAATCCCTATACCCGCTCGGACGCGAGGGCATGGATCAGGGGGGTAACCCGCCAGTTTCCCAACGCCCATTTCGCCATCGAGGCCGGAGGCCCGGATTCCGGCCCGCCCGTATTGGCGGGCGGCATGGGCATCATCCCCCAGGAGGATATCCACCAGGGCTCCGCCGAAATAGGCTATTGGTTGGGGGAGCCCTTTTGGGGCCGGGGCCTCATGACCTCCGCCCTGGAGGCGTTTTCCGATTACGCCTTCGAAACCTTCCTTTTGCGGCGCCTGTATGCCCGCGTGCTGGAATGGAATCCCGCCTCCATGCGCGTCCTGGAAAAGGCTGGCTATCAGCCCGAAGGCCGCCTGCGCCGCAGCGCGATCAAGGACGGGGTCGTGGCGGACGAATTCCTGTACGCGAAGATCCGCTGAGGCGGCGAAGCGCCTATCAATCAATAAGATGCGTTAAGCGTGGCGTCGCCTTGCAACTCCGGAGCGAAGCGCCTATCAATCAATAAGATGCGTTGAGCGTGGAGTTGCCTTGCAACTCCGGAGCGAAGCGCCTATGTCGAGTAAAACCATTTTCCGACCGCGAATGCGGGCGCGATCCATAGCACGCCCGGCAGGGCGTATTCCGGCGGCACATGGTTGGCCAGCATCGTGAGCACGTCTACCAGGGGCACCAGGCGCAGCATGCCGCCCACCATCTGTCCGGTATGCTTGGGGGAAGGATCGGCCGCCAGGTTGCGCAAGGGCCCGCGCAGGAACATGGCCAGGGCCAGCCAGGCCACGGGCAGGAAGATCTCCGGCCGGAACCAGGTGAAGGCCGCGACCGACCAGGCGATGAACCACAAGGCGATGCCGGCCAGGAAGAGACGCGAACGCGTTTTCGAATTGCCGCCCACTTCGTCCCGCGCCAGGAAGGTCACCAGGGCGATATAGCCCCACAGGGAAAAGAGCGCGATCCAGACCCCCTTCGGGAAGGAGGCGGGATTGGGGAGGGACGTCCAACCCAGGGACATGCCGGTCAGCAGATTCAAGGCCCGGCACAGGCCCATGGACGCGGGCCCCAGAATGGTCCCCTTCAAGGCGAAGTTGTACGCCAGGATGCACAGGCACAGGGCCGCGCCCGCCAGTACCGAAAGCGGGTTCGCGAACCAGAGCAGGGCGAGGCCCAGGGCCATCATGCCCAGGCTAAGGCCCCAGGCCGAGCCCAGGGAGACGGCGCCGGATGGGATGGGCCGTCCGGGCCGTTCCCGCGCGTCCACATCCTTGTCGGCCACGTCGTTCAGGGCCATGCCGGCCATGATGAACAGGGCGGCCGCCAGGATGCCTTCGACCAGGTTGGGCGAAAGATCGCGCCCGCCGCCGATGAAATACCCGGCATAGGCGTTGGACATGGAACTGAATACGGTCGGGATGCGGACCAGGGCGAGGAAGGCGCGGGGCTTCAAACCGCGTCCCCGGCCATGACGTGGGCCTCGATCAAATCCCGGACCGCGGTCATGGGCATGGAGCCGGAAGCGGGCTTCAGGAGCATGACATCGGAAATGACGAGAGGGGCCTCTTCCGCCTTGCCCGCGGGAGTGCCGTGGCTGCCGCCCACCAGTTCCGGGGTCAGCGGGATCACGTCCATGTAATAGCGGAATCCCAGCTTCTTGCGGAGCAGGGTCATGCCCAGCTTGAGCTTGATGTTCTTGATGGCCGGGTCGACGAAAAGTTCCACGGGATCATAGCCGGGCTTGCGGTGGATGTCCACGCACCGGGCGAAGTCCGGGGCCTTGCGGTCGTCCTCCCAGTAGTAATACGTATACCAATTGTCCGGCTCGGCCATCAGGATCACGTCTCCGCTGCGCTCATGCTTGAGCCCGGCCTTCTCGATGGCCTCGCCCGTGAGCACGGCGCGCTGGCCCGGTTCCTTCTCGAACAGGGCCGCCACCTCGGGGATGCGGGACTTGTCCTTCACGTAGATATGGCAGATCTGGTGATCCGAGACCGCGAAGGCGGCGCTGCCCCCGGCGTCCAGCATCTCCCAGGTCAGGCTGGGGCGCACTTCCAGGAAGCCCGCCCGGCGCAGGATGCGGTTGGGGTGGGTATGCCGGGTAACCTTGGAGATACCGTATTCCGAGACGATCATGATGCGGACCTGGCGTTCGCGGTAATATTCGATCAGGTCGCCTACCACGGTATCGATGGCCTCCAGTTCCTTGCGGATCTCCGGGGCGCCGGGCCCGAAGCGCTGCAGGCCGTAGTCCAGGTGCGGCAGGTAGACCAGGCTCAGGGTCGGACGCTTGCGTTCGAAGATCCATTTGGCGCTTTCGGCGATCCATCGGGAGGATTCGATGCCGGAACCCGGGCCCCAGAACTGGAAGAAGGGGAAGGGGCCCAGGTCCTTGACCAGGTAATCGTGGATCTCGGCGGGCTGGGTGTAGACGTCGAAGATCTTCCGGCCGTCGGCGGGATACTGCGGCCGGGGCGTCACGGTCCAATCCGCGTCCGCGTACATGTTGTACCACCAGAACAGCTTGGCGCAGGTGAAGCCCGGCTGCTCGCGTTTCAGCTTCTCGAAAATCTTCTCGCCTTGGACCAGGGCGTTGTTCTGCTTCCAGAATCCCACCTCGGCCAGGTCCCGGAAATACCAGCCGTTGGCGACGATGCCGTTCCCCGAGGGCGGGGTCCCGGTCAGCATGGCGGCCTGGCTGGTGCAGGTGACCGCGGGGAATTGCTCCTGGAGCCGGGCGCTCCACCCTTCCTGCATGAACCGGCGGATGCGGGGCGTGCTCGGGCCGATCAGGGACGGGGTCAACCCCACGACGTTCAGGACCACGGTCTTATGCATCGGCATCCTTTATCGTGCTTCCGGCCGGGGTATGCGCCTCGATGAAACGGATCTCCCGGGCGATGGAATGGGCCAGCTCGGCGTCGTCCTTGGGGCGATGGGCTTCCGGCAGCACGCTCCAGGTATAGGTCTCCACCTCGAAATGGCTGCACAGGCGCTTGGCCACGGCGTACCGGTAGGCCTTGAGCATATCGTCCCGGGTGGTGCCGATGGATTCGGATTCCAACAGGTTGCGGGAATCGATGGGCAGGTGGAAATGCACGCGCCAGGGATGGGCCCACAAGTCTACGCCTTGCGCGGCTCCCTCGGCCGCCGCCAGGGCTTCCGGAAGATCGTCGAAGGAAACGATGCCGGAGGGCGTCTTCACCCTCGTCTGGTGGAGGAACCGCTCCTCCACGAATTGCCGCCGCAGGCCCAGGGACGTCCGTTCCGGATCCGGCTTGAAGACCAGGCCGCTGGACAATTGCATCTTGACCACGCGGATGCCGTTCGCCTTCAGGCGATCGAGCACGTCCTCCGGGTCCTCGTATTGGATGGCCTGATGGCAGGTATCGTAGCAGATGCCCAGGTGGTTCTCCAGATCCGCGGGAGCGATGCCCGCGCGTTGGGCCGCGGGACGCAGATGCATGCCCCAGAACGAAAGCACCTGATCGATGGTTTCCAGGACGCAGCCGGGTTCCGGCTCCAGGCCCAGGCGGATCATCCGCCCTTCCATATCCTCTATGGCCCGCGCCTCCCGCACGAAGGCGCACAGGTTCTCGGCGCTTTTCCGGGAATGCTCCTCGCTCCAGCCGATGCGCCAGCCCAGGGGCAGGGTGGACACCGATCCATCCGTGCCCTCCTGGGACAGGATGGCGAGCAGGCGCGCGCAGGCTACCGTATAGGCCAGGCGCTCAGGCGTGGTCCAATCGGGATGGTAGACCTTGGTCTTGACCACCTTGTCATGGAAGTTACCGTAGGGGAAGGCATTGCAGGTGAAGGCCGAAAGCCGGTTATCGGCCATGAGGGACTGCAGGCGTTGGCGTCCGCCCACCGGATCCCGGTTCAGCTCCTCTATGAGGGAGGCGGGGAACCAGAGCCCCATGGGCAGGCTTTTCCATCCGAGTTCGGCCCGGATGGCGGGGCCGAAGCGCCCGATGAGGTCGCTCCAGGAGGCCCATTCCCCCAGCGGATGCACATTGGTGCAATAGGTCAAGCCGAGGTTTTTCAAGTTTTATAGCCTTCCGATCGGCCAAGACCGCAAAGAAAACCGAATCCAAAGGGGCAAGCCGCCTTGACCCCGCCGAAGGGGCGGACGGCCAAAGATCCGGATCCCAAAGTCCGGCCCCCGGATTAGATTAATTTAGTAAACCAAACGTGCGGATTTCCCTTGGAATCGAAAGGTTCCCGCCATTAGGAGGCGAACGGGGTGATTGCGGCAGGGCCATCGGTAGGGGGGAATAGACCTTGGGTAACATGAAAATGCAGGACCCCGCCGTGACCGGCAACATGCCATCGGCGTCCCCGGTCCTCACCTGGAACTCGCCGCTCACCGGCGGCATGCCCATCCACTTCGGCAAGGGAGCCATCGACCTGCTGCCCGATCTGCTCCTGGGACTCAAGCCCGATCGGGTCTTCATCCTTTCCGACCAGCATGTCTTCTCCCTGCACGGCGCATCCCTGCTCCAGCTTCTGTCCCCCCATTTCGCGCCGGAAATCCTGCTCATCGCCGAAGGCGAGGGCGAGAAGAAGATGTCCAACCTGGAATTCCTCTGCAACCAGCTCTTCGAGCGCGGCATCACCAAATCCTCGGTGGTGGTGAACTTCGGCGGCGGCGTGGTCCTGAACATAGGCGGCCTGGCCGCGTCCCTGGTCTATCGAGGCGTCCGCTTCGTCCAGGTGCCCACCACCCTGATGGCCCAGAGCGACGTCATCGTCTCCAACAAGCAAGGCATCAACTTCGCCGGCGGCAAGAACCGCCTGGGCGTATTCAGCACGCCGGTCGCGGCCTTGGCCGATTCCCGCTACTGCGCCACCGAACCCCTGCGCCACCTGCGCGCCGCCGCGGTCGAATACTGCAAGAACGCCATCCTCCTGGGCGGCGCCCATTACGAGGAGGCCTTGCGCTTCTTCTCCGTCAAGGAGACCTTTTCCGAGGCCCAGCTCGAGCGCCTGCTGGTGAACAGCCTGGCCCAGAAATTCGAGATCGCGCGCCTGGACCCGAAGGAGAAGTCCCTCGGGCTGATGCTGGAATACGGCCATACCGTGGGCCATGCCCTGGAATGGCTGTCCCAGGGACGCCTCCTGCACGGCGAGGCCGTGTACCACGGCATGAACGTGGCGGGCCAGCTCGCCCACCACCTGGGCATCATGCCCGTGGAAGAACTCAAAAAGCAATCCCTGCTCCTCAGCCGCCTGCGCGGCATCCCGCCCATCCCCAACGACATCTCGGTGGGGCAGATCCTCACCAGCGTCCAGCGGGACAACAAGAAGGTCGGCAAGGGCATGGCCTTCATCCTGATGAAGGCGGTGGGCCAAGTCAACATGCCCCAGGACGCCCGGGGCGTCTCTCCCGCGCAGAACGAATCCGTGCTCACGCCGGTCTGCGAATTCCAGCTCAACAAGGTCCTGCTCGAGTACTGGGATGCTTTGTTATAGCACCGGCTCCCTGCCGGACGGAATCCCCTTCGCCGAAATCGCCGACATCCTCGCTCCCACGCCCTTTACCGGCGTGGAGCTCGTGGTCACCGCGCCCATGCTCGCGCGCGCGGACGATACGCGCCATTGGGAGGATCTGAGGGACTCCTTCATGAAGCGCGGCCTCGCCTTCCGCAACGTGCACCTGGGCGCTCCGCACCTGTTGGGCCCGGACGCCCATCGTCCCGGGCTTTCCTCGCTCGCCCCCGCGGAACGGTCGGTCCGTATCGAAGCCACCGTCAAAAGCATGGTGATCGCAAAGGCCCTGGGCTGCCCGCACCTCACCCTCACCACCGGCCTCACGGAATCGGAGCCCGGGCGCGCGGCCCAGGAACAGGCCTTCCGGGGCGCCCTGGCGGAAATCGTGAGGCGCAAGCCGCGATCCCTCAAGATCCTCATCGAGCAGGAGCCGGAACACGTGATCAACTCCGCCGCCCAGCTCCTGTCCCTCGGCCGCGCCTTTCCGGGCGAGGTGTACGCCAATTTCGACGTGGGCCATAGCGAGGTGGTGGGCGAGGACATCGCCGCGGCCATCCGGGCCCTGGGACCGCTGCTGCGGAACGTCCACCTGGAGGACATCAAGGGCCGGGTGCACCGGCACCATCTGTACGGGGACGGGGACGTGGATTTCGCGGCCATCTTCCAGGCTCTGCATGATATCGGCTACCGGGGCGATTATACCCCGGACCTCTATCCCTTCAAGGACGCCTACGGTCCCGCCCTGGAGGCATCCGAAACCTTCCTGCGCAAGCACGGGGTCCTCACCCCGGCCCTGTAGGGCCTCCACCGGCCGGTCCCGAAGGATGGCTTTCCCATGAAGTGCATCCGGGCATTCCTGCCATCAATCCCCCCGTACCGTTCGTGATGATTCCGCGTTCAGGAAGGTTCCCGGCCCAAGGGCTTTGCTAGTTTTCGAAACCCCCGTCCGGAACGGGGATGTTACCGGCCGCGATCGGGGTTGCGATCATCGCGGGATATGCGGACAATGAACGGGGAGGGCCGGCATGGCCTGGATCCACTTCTGCTTCTTCCTGTCCGGTCTCACCGGCCTCGTCTACGAGGTCCTGTGGACCCGCATGTTGGGCCATCTCATCGGCGCCGCTCCCTACGCCGTGAGCCTGGTGCTGGCGGTATTCATGGGAGGATTGGGCCTGGGCGCCCTATTGGGCGGTCGCATCGCGGACCGCCAGTCCGGTCCCGCCGGCCTCCTGCGCGTATACGGCCTCCTGGAAACGGGCATCGGCATCTACGCCCTTTTCCTCCCCTGGTTGCTTGCGGAACTGGTCCCGGTCTGCGCCCAGCTCTATCGGCGGTACTACGGGGAACCCATCGCCTATAACGCCATGCTCTTCGTCCTCTGCGGCCTGCTCCTGCTGCCGCCCGTACTTTGCATGGGCGCGACCCTGCCCGTACTGGGGAGGCGCATCACCTGGGAAGGCGGGCATTGGACCGCGCGCCTGGGCCTGCTGTACGGGCTGAATACCGTCGGAGCGTCCGTGGGAGCGCTCGTCAGCGGCTTCTGGGCCTTGGAAACCCTGGGTCTGCGGGGCACTTCGCTTTTGGCGGCCGCGATCAACGGGTCCATCGGGATTCTGTGCCTGGCGAAGTCGGGCCGGCCCGTCAAGTCGGAAGCAGGCGCGATCCCGGCCGTGCAGGAAACGGATCGGTTGGGTACCGTGGAAGTTACCCAGGGCGGAATGGCCTTGCCGGCGGAGGAGCCGACCGTGCACCGCCCCCTCCTGCGCGGCCGCTTCGCCGCCCTGGCCCTTTCGGTATTCGCCTTGTCCGGCTTCTGCGCCATGGCCTGCGAAGTCATCTGGACGCGCCTGCTGGGACTGGTGCTCGGTCCCACCCCCTATGCCTTCACCTTGGTGCTCTGCACCTTCATCCTGGGGCTGGCGCTCGGCAATCTCGCCTTCGGCAGGTTGGCCGATCGCGCGGACCGGGAGGACCAAGGGGATCCCGGGGGCGGAGTCTGGGCCTTGTTCGCGGCGACCCAGGCCGGGGCCGCCCTCCTGATCCTCGGTTCAAGCCAACTGCTCGGCAACAGCCCCGTCTTCTTTTCCAAGCTGGCGGTGACCTTCCGCCACGGCTTCTGGATCGGCCGCGCCTGGGAAGCCGCCGCCCTCTCCCTGTTCATGTTCCCGCCCGCCATGGCCCTGGGCGCGGCCTTCCCGCTCATGGTGCGCCTGGGCTTCCGTCCCGGCGGCGGCGCCGGCCGTTTCGTGGGGCGGGCCTATGCCGCCAATACCGCCGGAGGCGTGCTCGGGTCCCTGGGCGCGGGCTTCCTGCTCATCCCTTGGCTGGGCAAGGAAGGCGGCCTGTCCCTGATCGCGGGAATGCAGGCCCTGGGCGCGCTCGCCCTGGCCGCCGCCGCCATGCGGTTCCGGGCCGGATCCCGGCCGCTTCCCGTTTCCGGCGGATTGATCCTCGCCGCAACGGGAGCCATCGGGGCCTTGGCATTGGCCTGCATGCTCCCGCGCTGGGATCGCCTGGGCCTTTCCCGTTCCGCCTATTACGACGCCTCCCCGTCCCTTCTGCGTTACGGCTGGCTCGAAGCGTTGTTCCGGCCCCGGCATTTCGCCGCCGGCCCGTCCGGCGGGGAGGAGGTGTTCTACGGGGACGGGATAGGCGGGTTTACCACCGTCTGGAAAACCACCGGACCCCTGGGCGACGAGGACTTCACCCTGTTCAACTCCGGGAAGGCGGACGCTTCCGCCCAGGCCGACATGTTCACCCAGGCCCTGTGCGCGCATTTCCCCATGCTCTTCCACCCCTCGGCCCGATCCGTAATGGTGCTGGGCCTGGCGAGCGGCATCACCGCAGGCGAGGTCCTCCATTACCCGGTCGATGGCCTGGACATCCTCGAGATCAACCGCCAGGTGGTCGGGGCCAGCCGCTTCTTCGAGCGCTGGAACAACGGGGTGATGGGGGACCCGCGCACGCGGCTCATCCTCGAGGACGGCAAGGCGCACCTGACCCTCACGGACAAGCGCTACGATGTGATCATCTCCGAGCCGTCCAATCCCTGGATGGCCGGCCTGGCGGAACTCTATTCCCTGGATTTCTTCCGCACCGCCCGCGCCCGCCTCAACCCGGACGGGCTTTTCGTGCAGTTCCTGCATTCCTACCAGATGGATTGGGAGACCTTTTCCATGGTGGGGCGCACCTTCTCGCGGGCCTTTCCCCATGCCATGCTGGTGCGCACCCTGCCGGGCGCCGGGCCGGGATCGGGACCCGAAAGCGACTACCTGCTCGTGGGCTGCAATGGCGAAGGCCGGCCCGATCGAGAGGCGGTCAACCGCAACCTCGCCCATGCGAAACGTTCCCGCAACGTGGATCTGCCCGGCGCGGACGTGATTTTCCGCCTCATCGAATCCGACGACCTCGCCGGCCTGTTCGGGGACGGCCCCATCCATACCGACGACCGGCCCCTGTTGGAGTTCGCGGCCCCGCGCCTCATCTACGTGGACGGCGGCGGCGATATCCGCGGCCGCATCCGTGCCGGGGCCAGGCTCTCCCCGCGCCTAAGGGCCCTGGCCGGCGCTACCGATCGGAACGTGGACGGCCAGATCGATTTCGCCGCTTACGCCCTGTCCGTGTTCCGGCCCTTTCCGGGGATGGTCGATCTGGCGCGCGCGGATGAGGGGCAACGCGCGCGTTACCATGCCCTGGTGGCCGGATACTGCGGCTCCTACTCGGTATCGGACTTCGCTCTTTTCGAGCCTGCGGAGACGCGGCGGGCCTGCGTGGCCGCCCAATTCGAGGGGCTGCGCAGGCGTCTGGCTTCGGCAGGAGGCGAGGAACCGCAAGCCCTGTTGGCGATGGCGTCCCTGTACGATCAGGCCGGGGCGTGGGAAGATGCCCTGCCCCTGTACCGGCGCGTATTGGAAACCGGTTCCGCGGACGAAGGGCTGCTGGCCGTGGCCCGGAAAAGGGTGGATGCCTTGACGGCGGGGACGAACGGAGGCCGCTGAAGCCGATCCGACCTCAGGATTTTTGTCCAAGACGATGAGCGGACTTTTTCAGGCCCGAAAGTATCGGGTCGGCCACCGAGGATGGAAATCCGGAGGGAAGCGCCGCTGCAACCCTTTCGGCCGTCGGCTTCGCCCTTTCAATCAACTCCGAAAGGACTCCTTCGATCTCCATCTCCAAGCCGCATACTCGCGCGGTTTCGACCCAATGCTTCCGGGTGATGCGCTCCCACAGGTAATGTTTGCCTCCTCCCCTTACCGACATCGCCATCTTGGCCCTTTCCGGATGAAGCTTGTTCTTGCCATGGCCCAGGATCGGGAAAGCGGAGAGCACATCGTACAAGGGCGTCAGGTTGTATCCTCCTCCCCTCCCGATGAAGATGCTGAAGTTCCTGGCATGGCCGTCGATTGCGCAGAGCATCCAGAAGAGCACCTGCGCCTTCAAGAACATCCTCCTGTCCGCGGGGGATTGGCGGGACCCGAGCAGGAAATTCAGGATGCCGGGGATCCCGGGCGCCCCATCCGACTCATATTTCCGGCCCATTGGAGCCCCCATGGCCTGGCACATATCCTCCTGGGGAAGGCGGATCAGCCAGGATTTGTCATCCGACCATTGCCGGTCGAAACGCTCCACGATCAGGACCCGCTGGTCTTCGAAGCTGGCCATTTCGCTGCTCGCCATCGGGATTCCGAAAGCGTCGACAATCCGGGAACAAAGCCATTCGTTTTCCACCGACGTCGACAAATCCATTTGCTCCCTACCTACGCGGTTTCCCATGGGGAGTTTGAAGATATGGCTCGTCGGGGTCGCTCCTTTCGGACGATGCCATTTCCCCTTCAGCTTCAGGAAGGCCGTTTTCTCCTGGGCGCCTGCCAGGGAAATGCGGAAATCATCCGGATCGGTTTGTCCCAAGCCCGGGGGCGATAAGGCCGCTCTGAGGGACGCCGCCACTTCGGCCTCCCTTTGGGGGACGGACTCAATCTTCATCACCTTACCGGGATCCTCCCCGGCCGGAATGAGTTGCAAAGCCCCCGCGCAATCCCGGCCCATTTCGGCCAAGAGATCGAAGGCCTTGGGGGTGGGAGTGCCGAAGCGGGATTGGAAACGTTTGCGGATTTCCATGCTGTCGGGAATCAGGTTATCGAAAAAGGCTTCGACGGCGGGCCCGCGGTAGGGTGTATTGGAAGAGCGGAGCGGCATTGAAATCGAAATCGGCCGCGCGAATTTCGAATCGGGCCAGGCCGGATCGTAGGAGAAGACATGATCACCGGATGCGGTGATGGTCCAGCCGCCCGCCAATTCCCCGTTCATCCACACGTCGAGACGCCTGGTTTTAGCGGGCCTTCCCATGATTCACCACTCCCCCGTGGCGGCCTTTCCGGCGGCCCCTTTGGACTTGGGCCGGATGACCAGTTCCAGATCCAAGGCCGAGAGCAGCTTGAAGAGGCTTCCCAAGGCGCTCTTATCCGGGTCGGACTCAAGGGCGGAAATGGTCTTGGGTTGCATCCCCACCCGGCCCGCGGCTTCGCTTTGGGTCAAGTCGAGGCTCTTACGCCATCCCTTCAGGGATTGGGCCAATTGCCGGGTGGTCAGTATCGGGTATTCCATGTTTCCATCCCCTGTAGGGTATATTCCATTATTATACCCTACAGGGGATATTCTGTCAATATACCCTGTAGGGTATGAGGGTCTGGTATTGGATAGACCTATTTTACGGGGGGTTTCACAGGCTTCGCATGTTCCTTCAGCCACTTTTCCACCGCGGCGGAATCGAACTCATCGAGATGGGTCATGAGACTGTCCTTATAGATTTCCCGATGCGCGGCGATGGAGCCTTTCTTCGGTTCCGCATGGAACAGCAGCTGTTCGCCCTGCCCCTTCTCCACCTTGCCTGCGAACCGGCCATCCGGCGCCCAGCTTTCGGATTCGATGGTCTTGGTGCCGAATACGGTCCGCTTGGGGTCGTACACGGAAGCGTATCGGATGCGCGGCTTGCCGTCCGGATAATATTCGGTCCCGGAAATGATCTGGCCGTTCTTGGACATCAGATCGGATTTGGGCTGGCCGTTCTTCCACCACTCTTGTTGCCTACCTTCCAGACGTCCGGATGAGTCGTAATTTCGGAAGGCCGCAGGAACTCCAGGCCGGAAAAAGGAAGTGAACTTGCCGATGTTGTGTCCATCCTTTGAAAACGCTTCGGTAAGGATATTCCCTGAAGAGTCCCATACTAAACTTCTGCCGGTTTCGATTCCATTCACATAGAAACAGCTATCGTGACGCTTCCCTGTAGCTCGAATAAATTCCTGCGAGAATCCATTCAAAACTTCCCCCTTGAATTCCGCAACCCACATCCGACCCTCGGTCAATTCGCAATCGACTCGGACCTCCACTCTACCATAGGGTCGCTTGACCATCTTCTTTTCTCCGCAAGAATACGGTTCCGGCTTCGCGACCACTTGCATTATTCCCAGTAGCAAAAAAAGGATTAAGATTCTGATTCCCATGTCACACTCCATTTTCAGCTAGAAATGCTTTGAACCATGGCAAGAAGGCCTTGTCGGATTTCCCCTGGCCATTTTCCTCCCATTTCCCTGACGCACTGCCAAACTCCCGGATGATCCGTATCCCATCCCGCAAGGCTTCCTCCTTCTTCGCTTCCTTCACCGTCTCGGGACCCGCCGGAATCACGATTTCGGAAACGGATCTCAATGTCCACTTCAGCTTATGGTCCCCCGAGGCCGCCTTGGCGGGGCTTGGGCCATCCTGCACGGTGGAACCGAGAATATACCTAATGACCTGGAAGTCGGTTTGGCTCCGGGTCTGCATCACCGTTGCCAGCAAACGCCCCAAGGCTTCGGGCGGGACCTTTCGGAAAAGGGAGCGGTCGCCGGCCCTGGCCGTGATTTTTTCCTTGATCGATTCGAGTTCCCGTGCCTTATCCCCCAGCCATTCCGTGAAATCGCCGAGAGCATGTTTGGTCCAATTGATTTGCGCCTGGGTAGCGGCCACAACCGCATTTCCCCGTTCCAGTTCGGCCGTGAAAACGGCGAAGGCATAATTGCGATAGGCCACGAAGGCCTCCTCGGTGATTTCCGCCACATAGTGGAAATCCAGGCAATCCAAAAGATGCCCCACGAATTCCCATCCCTCCTTGGCTTCCACCTCGAAACCCGTATCGCCTTTGAGCCCCAGTCCAAAGCAGGCCGCCGCCGACATCCGGAAGCAGAAGACCCCGTTCCCGTATTCCACCGCCAATTTGCCTTCCAGGCCAGCGCCCGCCGACGCGCCCCAACCCGCCTTGATGGCAAAGAGGACCGCGAAGGGCCCGGCCGGCTGGGCCGCCCAGTTCAAGCCGGCCTTCAAATCGCCGTTGACCCGGGCTCCGGCAAAACCGCCGCCCCCGGCCTCCGCCGTCGCCTTATGATCCCCGGCGAAGTTACCGCTGACGGACAAGGCTCCATGGACGGATCCGCCTACGAAGGTCGAAAGGGATCCGTCCAGGCAGAGCTTGAGGTAACATCCCCGTTTCGGGTCGGCGAGGTAGGTTTCGCGCAGCTTGACCTTGGAGACCCAGGCCAGGATATTGTATCCGCGGCTGTCCGGCAGGTCGACCTTGATGGAGACCTTGCCCTCGAAAATGGCCGCGCTCGCGCTTCCCGCCGTTCCCAGTTTCAGGGTTTTCTTCTTGGGATCGAATGACGCCTCCATCCCGTCCCAGCCCGCGAAATAGCGCATGGCGGCGGCCTCGGCGGAATAGTCGAAAATCGTGGCAGCGTTTTCCTTTTGGTCCGTGGGCTTTCCCTCCTTCCCAGAGGGGGTGCTCCAATGCCACATATCCCCGGCCTTCGGCTCGGTCTTGAACAGGTTGGCCTTCAGCTTTCCGTCCAGGAAAGGGGAATTCAGTTTCGCGGCCTTGGGATTGAGGAGGGTATCCAGGTTCTTTTGGACCTGCTTTTCCGTGGCCTTGCGCCAATGGCCTTTGACATGCACCTGGCCCTTGGACCGATCATGCGCAGGGATATGCACCCAGGCCGGAGTCTTGCCCCATTTCGGATTGCCTTGGATGAGGAGCAGTTCTTCCACCCCGGCCTTCGAATCCCCGACCTTCTTCCCGCCGAACAGCTCCTCGGATTCCTTTTCCAATCCTCCCAGTTTTTCGTAACGCTGGGCGGGGTCGGGAACCTCCCAGGCCAACCGGGACTTGTCGCGGAGGGAGCGAACCTCTTGGATCTCATCCCATAACGGCTTGAAATCCGCCTCTTCAGGCAGCACCAGGTATTCACCCCGGGAGGGCGAATAGAACATCACGCCTTCAAAAGGCTTGTTCGACCCCGGAACGGTTTCCAATGGCCCGCCCAGCACCGCATCGGACCGGGAGTGTTTGGCGCGGAAATGGTATTTGCAGGAAGTGACCGGCAGTTTCGTCTTTCCATCTCGATAGGCGCTTCCAGGATGAATTCGGCCGAAGCTTTCCCCTCTTGGATATGGCCTTCTCCGTTTTCCAGATCATGTCGATTGCCGGCGCCCCATTCGGCCCAAGCCTCGAATATCACCCGGGTCGCCGCGCCAGCGGGTTGATCCGCATCCACGCAAGCCGTCGCCTTGGCTTCAAACTCCCCCTTGGACTCCAGCCAATGGGGATTGGAAAGGAGTACCTTGGCCTTGGGATCGGTCTTTTCCTCTTTCAGGGGTTCCGGTTGAAAAGAGTCTTCCGCCGGGGAAGGGCTCTGGGCTTCCGTTTTTCGATAGGCCCGGGCGCTGCCGGGTTTGGAGGATACGAGGGTGGCGTCTGCGGGAGACGCCGATGTTTTTCTGCCGGGATAAAGCAGTTCATCGCCGGAAATGCGATTCGAAACATTCGACATGATGGTTTCCAAGGTGGCAGGCAGGGGAAAGGTATTCAAAAACGAAAGGGTTCGCTGTGAGGAGCCTTACGGCCTCGGGACTCTCAGGCGATTGCGTAGTTTGACCTGTACCCATAATCCCCAAGGTCGAGGTCTCATTTTCGGCCCGGGAGGCGTCCAACCCATTTCGGGCAATTGGGATATTTTCGTGATGGGGACCAAGGATCGTGGTCCCTCCTTGGCCGGAGTGTGTGGTGAATTTGCGGTGCGTGGGGAAATACCGTGCCTAAAGCCATCCGCCACCTTGGATCCGGGGCCAAGGGTTAGTTAATTTGCCGCAAGCGGTTCCGTGGGCCACAGGCCCGGACCCGTAAAGGCAACCCAGGCCAACCCGATATGCCTTCCGATGGAAGGGACCCGGCAATCCCGCATCGATGTGATTGCCGTCATACTTGATTGATCGGATATGGATTATTTTTCCCTTCGCCGAACGCTTTGGATTCCCAAGGATGATCCGGCCGGATTTCAGGAGAAGCGCAATGTCGAAAAAAACAACCTACGTCTTTCGCCCGGCGCCTTTCATGGCCCTCCTTCTGGCCTGCATCGGCGCCGTTTTCGCGGGCGCGAAAAAAGCCCCCGCGAAATCGGCATCGCGCAATTCTCCCGAGCCCACCGTGATCATGATGCCCTCGAAGGCCAAACCCCTGTTGGATACCACCCGGATCCGCAAACTCTACCTCGACGGGGATTTCGAGGAAGCGATCGAAATCCTGGATCAAGGCCTGAAGGATAAGCGGCCGTTCGACCATCACGACAGCGTCTTCATCTTCAAGCATCTCGGGGTCATGTACGCCGCGAAATACGAAACCCGGGAAAAGGGCAAGTACTACATGCACCAATTGCTGGCCACCGAACCCACGGCCCGCATCATGGACATGTACGCCAGCGACATGATCTACATGATCTTCAAGAACATCCAGGACGAGTTCGAATCGACCCGAGTCAGGTTGGACCGGGCCGAGGACCATGTCGCCCAGAACAACCGCAGGGAACCGATGCCCAAGCAGGATCCGGAACCGGAGCCCAAGGCCTCTCCCGGAAACAAGAGCGGCCATGCGGCCGTATTCTGGGTCGGCGCGACGGCCATCGCCGCGGCCGGAGTCGCCACCTACTTCATTTTCTCCGATGAGCCCAAGACCACCACTTCGATCAACAATCACAGCGTCCCGTAACGATGCGAAAAGACATTCAAATGAAAAACCGGCCTTTCCTTTCCTATGCGCGCTTCGCGATCCTTCTGGCCCTTTCGGGTCTGGCCTTCTGGGCCTGCCACCTGGGGGAAACCAATGTGGTCGAGGAACATGTCTCCTTCTCCCCGGACCTGTTTGACAGCCTGAAGGCGTACGATAAGGTCGTAATCGTGTTCAGCCCCATCGACGGCAGCCCCGCGGATACGGTATTCATCGGCAAGGTGGATTCGCCGGAGCGCCTCGAAGGCATCAAGGTGAAGAATTGGAACACGGGCAAGGTCCTCATCTCCTTCGAGGGCTTCATGAACGGCGCGCCCGTATACCGGATCGAGAAGACTTACGACGGCAAGACGGATAGGACCGATGGCACCGTAGTGATTCTCGCCCCCGGAAGCCTGACCACGCCCGTAAGCGACTTCATTTTGGCGGAAGACGACTCCATACCCCTTCCCGTCATCACCGTGAAACCCGCGGCCATTTCCAGCCAGGAGCTGCTCTGGACGGCGGACAAACCCGGGATCCTCATCCTGGGCGCAACCTTCATCAAGGCGATCAAGTCGGGTTACACCGAGGTTACGGTAGCCCTGAAGTCCGATCCCTCCAAGAAGCTCATCCTGAAATTCACGGTTTCAGCCAACGGCCGCATCCCGGAAAGCCTGGTGCTCTCCGCCGACACCCTTTTGGTCGCCGTGAACGGGGCCACCGGTAACCTGACGGTCCATGCCGTCCCCAACAGCGCAAGCAATGCGGTCTCCTGGAAGCTCGATGATTCCACCGTGGCTACCGTCGCCCAGGACGGCTTGGTGCGCGGCCTCAAAAGAGGGTCCACCAAGCTCTGGGCCATGTCCAAGGAGAATCCCGCCATCTTCGATACCGCCAGGGTGGTGGTATCGGAACCCATTGCGGTGGAAAGCGTACGTTTCCTCAAATCCACCGCGGATCTGTACGTCCGCGGGGCCAGCGAGGCCCTACAGGTCGAGGTTTTGCCGGCCACGGCGAATCCGGAAGTAACCTTCACGGTCAGCGATCCGGCCAAGGTCGGACTTAAGGACGGGCGCATCAGCGGCCTGGTCGAAGGAACCGCCTGGGTGGTGGTCCAGTCCAAGGAGAATTCCCTTAAAAAGGACACCCTCCTCGTGACGGTCCTGCCAAGCCAAATCGTCGACAGCGTCACGATTTCCCCGCGCTCCCTCAAGCTCTTCACCGGAGCCGTCAGCCAGACCCTGACCGCCAAGGTCATTCCCGCTTCGGCATCTCCCAAGATCCAATGGCGCTCGACCCGCGAGGACATCGCCACAGTCGACGCCGCAGGCAAGGTGAGCCCCGTTTCTGCCGGCAATGCCCGGATCCTCGCGGTGAGCCAGGCGGATAGCCTTAAGAGGGACAGTGTCGAGGTGACCGTGACCCGGGACGCCCCGGTGGTTTCCATCGGAAAGGATACCGTCATTTCCCTGGGCCAGACCGTGACCTTCCTGCCCGTGGTCGCCACCCAGGAATACGGCGTGGTGACCCAGTTCAAATGGGACTTGGACGGAAACTCCGCCTGGGACGATTCCTCGGTCGCGGTCAAGTCGGTCTCGTACAAGTTCGACCTGGAAAAGGAATACACGGTCCGGTTCTATGTCCGGGACACGGAAGGGAATGAAACCGTGGTGTCCAAGAAGGTCAAGGCCATCGGCGGGCCGGTCGTGCTCATCCAGTCGCCCTTGGACAACAGTTACACCAATCAGGCGCTCATAACCGTGGACTGGACCATCGGCGGCGTGAAACAGGACTCCTTGACCAAGGAGACCCTGAAGAGCGGCGCCAATACCATCACCCGGTCCGCCCGTGATGCGGTAGGGACCCTTTTCTCCAAATCCGTAACGGTCTACCTGGACACCGTTCCTCCGAGCGCCCCAAAGCTTGTCGGCGCCTCGCCAACGAGCGCCATGCCCAAGTGGACCTGGTCCACGGGCGGTGGGGGAACCGGAGACTTCCGGTTCCGTCTGGGCGATGCGAATTTCCCGGCCAATGCCCCCGAAACCAAGCTATTGGAATATGCCTTATCGACGGCGGTCTCGAAAACGGCGTACAACCTTTATGTCGAAGAGCGGGATGCCGTCGGGAACTGGTCCGCACCGGCCAACCTGGTGATCCTATATGACCTTTCCAAGCCCACGGTAACCTTCACCTCGCCTCAGGCTTCCGGCACCTACCTCACCAAGGCCGCCGCAATGGACATCGCCGGCACTTCCGGTAGTCCCCAAGGACCCGGCACCATCAAGACCTTGGCCTACACCGTGGATGGGGTGGCGGGCACCCTTGCGACCAACCTGGCCGCGGATGGATCCTGGAGCATCAAGGCGCTTCCCCTCGTCAAGGACAAGACCATCGCCCTCAAGGTCATCGCCACGGACAATATCGGGAACACGGGCGAGGCGACCCTTTCCCTCACCATGGACAATACGGCTCCCGCGCCTCCCGTATTCACGGCCACCCCTCCCGCCATCGTGAACAAAAGCGACCTCCGCACCAGCCTGCAATGGACATGGACGCGCACGGATGCCGCAACGGACTCCTTCCTGGTGAGCCTGAACGGATCCGAGGTTTCCCGCCAGACCGGAACTTCCTATTCGGTCAACAATCCCGCGGATGGCAATTACCAGCTCGCGGTGGTCGAAAAGGATTTGGCCGGGAACGCATCCACGATCCTTACCGGCGCCAATGTCCTGGTGGACCGATCTTTGCCCACCGTCCCAAGCCCCGGAACGGCTTCGCCCACCCGCGACAATACGCCCACTTGGACATGGACCTCCTCGGCGAGCGGGCAGTTCGAATACCGATTGGCCCAGAATGCCGATCCCACGGGCACGGGTACCGCCCTTGCCGCGGTGACCTTTACCCCGGCTCCGGCCAACAGCCTCGCGGACGGTACCTGGTATTTCCAGGTGCGCGAAAAGGATGCAGCCGACAACTGGAGCGCCTGGTCCTCCAGTTCCGTAGTCGTCATCAAGGCTTCCGCGCCGAACCCGCCATCGGTTTCCCGGAACGCGGCGACCACCAATGCCCCCAAATGGACCTGGTCCTCCGGCGGGGGCGGAAACGGTACGTACCGGTACAGGTGGAACGGAGTCGCAACCTACCTGGCTGAAGGCGCGGCGACCGAGTATACGCCTAACCTCGCTGAAGGCTCCTACAACCTTTGCGTATCCGAAAAGGATGCTATCGGGTTCGGAGGCGAAACCTGCGTCAGCATCGCCGTCGATAAGACGGCCCCGGTCATAGCCGGTTACAATATCGCGGATGGGTTCATCACTAATACGTCCCCGATCACGGTCAGCTACACCAAGGATGGGGCCGCCGAGTCCTTCTCGTGCGACTTGGCGGATAATGCATCCACGACCTGCTCCAAATCGGTGTCCGATGCCGCGGGTAATGGCGCAACCGTGTCCCGGAAGGTTTGGTACCGGAGTAATGTGCTTTTTGTGAAAGAGGGCGGTACGGGGGCTAAAAACGGTTCGTCTTGGGATGCGGCGTTCGCGACCATTCCAGACGCCCTTTCTGCGATTGGGAATCGGACAGGCCGGATCGAAATTTGGGTCAGCGAGGGAACCTATCTAGGGTTCAATCTTTCAAGGAGCCAGACATCCATATATGGGGGCTTCAGTTCAACGGGAAATCCCAATTCGATCAATGGACGGGACTTGTCGACTAAGATATCCCGTGTCCGTCCTAATGCGGACGGTCAAATGGCATGGATATATGGGCAGGATGGAATCTGCCGTGATGCCATAATGGATGGATTCCATATCAACAAAGAAATCGGCCAGGCCACGTTGATATCTCAAGCGGAAAACGCGACCGTCTCTAATTTTTGGTATGAAGGAAATCAGAATACGGTGGGAGGTGCCGGGCTCGTCGCTGTCGCTGGAGGGGACGTGGCTTTCGACAAGGTGTATATCAGGGAGAATTATTCCGAAAGTTATACCGCTCTTTACATCTTTTCCGGAGGAAGGATCAGCATTTCGAATTCGGAAATAACAAGCAATTCCATTGGAACAGGCTGGGGCAGCGCGGGAATCCTGAATGAATACGGCGGATCAGCGATAATCAGGAATTCCAAGTTGTACAAGAATGCGGGCGGTAGCGGGAATTACCAGATATACAACTACAATGGCGGACTTATGGATATCGATCAAAACACCATCCAGGCTGGTCGAGCGGGTGTCTATCCAACGGAAGATTCCGGATCCCAGTTCGTAAAATGGGGCGCGGGTAACATCACTTACTAAGGATTTGAAAATAGGTTGGAGGAGGATTTATCCCACCTCTGACCTTTCATTGCCATTCTTCCTCTTCTGCGGACTTCGATTTTCCGTTGTCGATGGGACAACGCCCAAGTGCCGGTTCTGGACTAAACAAGCCTGTTAACAAACCCGGAAGTTCTCTCGTCAGAGAACCCCTTTTTGCCGTTTCCCTTAATACCTGCTTCGATTTTCATAGAATCGCCTATTGTTCTCTACATGAATACGCTATTTTCCCGGTCATGTCCGAAATCGCGTTTTTGCGCAAGTTTCGGGAACAATCGCCATGTGGAACCCAAACGGCCGCGATATATTAGCATCGTTCCAAAGCGCCTTCAGGGGCCCCCTGAGTCCGGACGACAGGGTTAAGGTGGGTTTAATTCAGTAAGTGGGGAGAAGATCAATGAAAAAGTGGATTCTTGCGTCTATGACAGTCGCTTCCATCGGCTTGGGCGCTGCTCAAGCCGAGGACAATGTCCTTACGCCCGCCGAGGTCAAGGAAGGCTATAAGCTGATGTTCGACGGAAGCACCGTGGCCAGTTTCAAGGCCTATTGGGTGAATTACGTGAAGGGGGATCCCAATACGACCACCCTAAGCTCGGAATGGAAAGTGAATCCGACCGACCATACCATCACCTTGCCCAAGGGATCGATTCCCGAGGACGCCCGTTCCGTCAAGATGTACAAGGATTTCGAGTTCCGTTGGACGTACCGAATCCATGCGAATCAGGGCGTATTCTACCGCAGCACGCTGCAATACGATCGCGCCTATCTCTCAGGCGTCGAATACGCCATCAACAACGTCACCAATCTCGGCGTCGACAATCCCGGGGCCGCATACGATCTTTATGCCCCGCCGACCCCGGTGCCGTATAACACCTTCGATGCCGTGACGAACACCGGCTTGTGGAACAAAGGCCGCATCGTCGTGATCGGCGATAGCGTGGAACATTGGGCCAATGACGTCAAGGTCGTCGGATACAGGTACCATAGCAAGGACTTCTGGGCCCACTATAACGTGAGCAAATGGGTGACGACCGGCGGCCGGTCCCTGACCAACCTCGTTGCGGGCAGCCAGGATGTCGGCAGCGGTTTCATCACGGAAGGCTACCTCGGACTCCAGGCCGATCACGGCGGCAAGTGGCAGCTCAAGGACCTGAAGGTCACCGAGACTCCTTGCTTCGGCCCCATCAAGCCCGATGGTTCGGTTTGCGCCAGCACCGGGATCGCGCTCCAGCGCGCCAAGAACGTTCCGGTCCAATTCGCCGTAGCGCGTCAGGGCTTGGGCTCGGTCACCCTTACCTTCGCCGAGGACGTCGTGAAGAGCGCTGCCTTGGTGGGAATGGATGGCAAGGTCATCGGCCATGGCGTGGTTTCCGGCGCCGGCCATAAGGCTGAATTCTCGGATTCGTTCAAGACGGGCCTTTATTTCTTGCGGCTGGAAACGGCTTCGGGCGTCGTCACCCAGAAGCTGAACCTCCTCTGAGCGGGAGACCCCTGGAATAGACATAGGCCTTGGGCTGCGCGCATCCGGAGCAATCCGGATGCGAAGCGGCTGGACTTTCCCGAACGGCCGGTTTCTCCTGATTCTTTGGGTTCAAGCGGGCCGGTTTCTGGGTTCCAGAGCGGCCGCGATTGACGATACAATCCGGAAGTTACAAGACGCGGATGGGACAGGGGTAACCTCCAGGTTTCCCTTGGAATATTCGCCCTTGCAAATTCCTCAAGGTAAAGACAGATTTTCAAAGGTTCTCAAACAATGCTTTCCAACTCGGCTAGGTCCGAATCCCGGGGCGTGAAGATGGTCCAAAAGTTTGGCCTGATGTTGATAGGCGCGGGGCTCCTTGCCTCCGCGCATGGCGAAGACGCCAAGGTGGAGTACAAGCCGCTCGCTTTCGGCGGCTTTTCCGAATTCGGCCTGATGCGCAGCGGCCAATACGGCGAGTTCGACTTCAAGAATGAATGGGTGGATCATTTCGGCGCCTACGTGGCCCAGACGGTCCTGCCTTCCGAGAACTTGGCGTTCGATGTGGGCATCGGAGGCGTATTTGAATACCAGAAGCGCGAGACCATCCGCTCCCAATGGGGCGGCACCCAATACAAGAACTTCTTCATCGGTCCGGCCGTGGCGGATATCCGTTATGGAGCCGCCAGCCGCGACGGGCAGGGCTTCGGTCTGCAATTCGGCATGTTTGATTACAAGTACAATCACGATGCCAGCAACCTGGGGGAATACCTGTTCCGCTCCGGCACCTATCCGGGCTATGTCACCTCGGGAGGATTCTGGTTCCTGAATAATAGCGGCGTGCAGATGCAGGGCCTTCGGGCGGGATACGGTGCGGGAGCCCTGAAAAGCGATTTCTTCCTGACGACGGAAACCTCGATTCCCGCCTTGTACGATCTTTCAGGCGCCGCCGTAGTGAGCTACAAGATTGCGGACGGCCTTCTCGACCTCGGTGCCGGCCTGAATTACAAGCATATGATTCCGGTGAAGCCCTCGCGTGTTTCACCGCATATCGCCAAGAATGCCTATTTCGAAAAGGGCGGGGTGACTTATTCGGGCAAGGACGACCTGTACTTCCAGTCGTCCAACTTTTATAAGAAAAGGGCGGAGCAGGATCCGGCCAATGCCGCCACCTACCTGGCGAGGGCCGCGGCGGACTCCATCAAGGGGGCGAATGTGCGCGCCTGGGTGCTGGCCCCCAAGGATAGCGGCATCGCGCTCAAGTACTATACCCAGCAGGGGTTGATCGCCATGGCCCGGGCCTCCCTGGACCTGAAGAAGGTATTCCAGTCAGAGGCATTCGGGGGCGAGGATCTGCGTTTGTTCGCGGAAATGGCCATCCTGGGCATCCAGAATTACCCGCTTTACTACGAAAAAATCACCGAACGCATGCCCATGATGGTGGGATTGAACCTGCCTTGTTTCAAGGTCCTCGACCTGCTCTCGGTCCAAGCGGAGTATTACAATTCCCCGCACCTGAACTCGTACACGGATCTGGTCGGCACGAATTCCGCCGTGCCTACCCATGTGAGCTCAACCGACGTCGCGCGCTCGGACCTGGAATACAACGACATCACAAAGCATGACAACCTGTCCTGGTCGGTATTGGCAAAGAAGAGCATCGGCCGGGGTGCCTATATCTCGGGCCAGGTGGCGCACGACCATATCCGCACCGTGAGTATCGAGACCTGGACCGCGCCTGAACCGACCCAGGTCCTGGGAAAGCCCGGCGATTGGTATTGGATGCTCCAACTGGGCTTCGGGATTTGAGGAGGGCGGGCACCATGACCACGAAACAGAATGGAGCCATGATGAGGGCGAAAATGGCGGCGGGCCTGCTGATGGCCGGTTTGGCCCTGACGGGCTTGGTCCGGGCCGAAGACGGCGGCGCGGACGTGAAGATGAAACCGCTGCAGTTCGGCGGATTGCAGGAATTCGGCATGGTCCATTCGGGACTGCTGGGATCCACCCCCATCCAGTTGATGAAGGACGAATGGATCGACCATTTCGGAACCTTCATCGTGCAGGAAGCCTTGATCAACGATCGCCTGGAATTGCAGGGCGGTATCGGGGGAATCTTCGAATGGCCCAAGCCGGAGAAGACCAACGAAGAATACGGCGGAAGCCAATACAAGATGTTCTATGTCGGCCCGTCGATCGCCAAGGCGACCTACCATTTCGGCGGCATGGATGGGATGTTCAGCTTGGGCGGGGGCATGTTCCCCTTCAAGTCCAATCCGGACGCGAACGACCTGGGCGGGTACCTGTTGCGTTCGCAGCCCTATCCCACTTCCCTTACCACCGGCGGCAATGGCGGCCTGACCGTGATTGGCGATCAGTTCACCATGCTCCAAGGCTTCCAAGGGAAGATGCAGGCGGGCAATCTGGGCCTCGACATGCTCCTGACCACGGAAACCGGCTTACCGCCCCTTTATGATTGGTCCCTCGCCTTCCTGGCCAATTACAAGGTCGCCGACGGGCTCCTGGATTTGGGCGCGGGAGTCGAGTTCAAGCGCCTCATTCAAATCAAGTCGGAAAAGACCAGCGTCGAGGCTTTGGAAAATTCCTATTTCCAGAAGAATGGAACCTGGTATTCGGGACAGGTCGCCAATTACAATAATCCAGCGTCTTTCCTGTCGACCCAGGCGCGCCGGGCTTATGCGAAGAATACCCCTGCGGATTCGGCCATCGGCAATGCCTTGATGGTGCGCGCTCAGGCCATGTTGGCGATCGTGGATTCCCTGAAACAGGGCGGCCCTTGGCTGGACGCGACCAATCGGGTCCCCGGCGCCAAGTACTATACTCCCGCGGGCACCATGGTCATGGCGAGAGCCGGTCTGGACCTCAAGAAGATCATCGCATCGGATGCGTTCTCGCCCGAAGACCTCCGCCTCTATGGTGAAATCGCGATCCTCGGCGTCAAGGATTATCCGGTCTACTACGAAAAGGTCACCGATCGCATGCCCATCATGCTCGGATTCAATTTCCCCACCTTCCATATCCTGGACCTGCTCTCGGTGCAATGGGAATATTTCAATTCCCCCAACCTGAACAATACCTACACCATGGGTGAAAAGAACTGGGCCATCCCGTACCTGCCCGAGGATGGGCTCTTTTCCCAGAAGGAATGGAACGATCTGACCACGAAGGATAATTATGCCTGGTCCATCGTCGCGCGGAAGAGGATTCTCGGAGCCCTGACCGTGAACGCCCAGGTGGCCCGCGATCATATGCGCACCATCGGGACCGATTGGTTCTATGGATCCCGCTTCGAACCGAATGAAATTCTCCATAAGACCTCCAGCTGGTATTGGATGTTCCAGCTGGGGTGGAACCTGTAAAGGGAAACCGCAATGAAGAAGTCAACCATCGCATTAGCGGGTCTTTTCTCGGTCGCCGCCGCCGTGGCCTCGGCGGAAGACGCACCCAAGGTCGTCTACAAACCCCTGGCCATCGGGGCCTTGCAGGAATTCGGCCAATTGGGCCGGGGAATCTACAAGACAGGTCCGACCCAGCCGGGCGAGGTATGGACCTACGACTGGATCGATCATTTCGGGGCCTTCCTCACCAAGGAGGCCGTGGTCAATGACCGCCTGTTCCTCACGGGCGGTATCGGGGGCATTTTCCAGTTCCGCAAGCCGGAAGTGGTGGATGCCGGGTTCCCCGGAAGCCAGCATAAGGGATTTTTCCTTGGCCCGACCAAGGCCATGGCCGATTACCATTTCGGCGATCCCGAAAATCCCAAGGTGACCTTGGGCGCGGGCATGTTCATGTACAAGTACAATGACGATGCGAGCGATCTGGGCGAATACCTGTACCGTTCGGGTGCCTACCCGAATTATACCGTGACCGGCGGATACCTCCTGGTCAACAGCGCGGCGGCCAACCTTCAAGGCCTCAAGTCCAGCCTGCACTTCGGTAATTTCAAGGCGGATCTGCTCCTGACCACGGAAACCAGCCTGGCCCCTTTGTACGACTGGTCCCTGGGCGCCATTGCCGGGTATTCAATCGCCGGGGGACTGTTGGACCTGGGCGCCGGAGTCAACTTCAAGCGTTTGATCCAGGTAAAGCCCTCGCGCACCTCGCCGCATACCGATGCCAACGGCTATTTGTCGGTGGGCGGGAAATATTATTCCACCAACCTGAATTATTACGACAACCAATCCGATTTCTACACGCAAAAGGGAACCGCCGAAGGGACCGCCAAAGCCGCCGAAATCCAGGCGCAGCGCGACATGATTGATTCCTTACTGGATCCGAACAGGACGCCGATCAGGCCCGAGATGAACTACTACACCAGCGCCGGCATCATCATGATGGCCAAGGCCAGCCTGGACTTCAAAAAGCTGTTCGCATCCGATCTCTTCGGCCCGCAGGACCTGAAGCTTTATACGGAAGCGGCCCTTCTGGGGCTGAAGGACTACCCGGTTTTCTATACGAAGAAGTCGGAGCGGATGCCCATCATGGTGGGATTCAATTTCCCCGGCTTCCATTTCCTGGACCTGATTTCGGTACAGGCCGAGCAATTCAAATCGCCTTGGCTGAACAATACCGCCCAGATCGCCAACCAGGCAATTCCCCTACCGCATTTCCCCATCAAATCGGATCTGGTGGCCTCGGAGAAGGAATGGAACGACTTGGCCACCAAGGACGACCTGAAGTGGAGCATCCTGGTCCAAAAGAAGATCGGGGGCTACATCACCTGGTCCGCCCAGGCTGCCAACGATCACATGCGCCTCGTCTCCTCCCGGTACTACTATGGCCCTCAATACGACCATAATGAGATTACCGTTTCCAAGAAGGATTGGTATTGGATGACCCAGCTCTCCTGGGGCATTTGACCGCCTAAGCCGGGGGATCCCACGATACCCCGGCCGCTCTTGTCTCCTCCGCCCGTTCCCGTTCCCGCTTAATCTCCCTGGACCCGGTCTCCTGGTGGGGCGGCTTCCGCCCTCCCCTGCGGAAAAACCTGCAATTCCCGTCCCAACCCCGGCCCATTCCCGGGTTATATTTGGGAATCCCAATGGCCAACCCTCATATCCATTCCCCGTCCCTCCTGATCCGGACGGTTATTTTGCTGCCGGCGCTGCTGTCCCTCCTTACCGGCTGCGGTTCCCGAAGGGAAACCCCCGAAATCAAGATCCTCTGGGCCGAATGGCGCCCTTCCGAAGCCCTGGCGGAGTTGGGCCGGCTCTATGAGGCCAAATCCGGCGTATCGGTCAAGGTCGTGAAGAAGTCTTGGGACGGGGCCTTCGGGGACGCGACCTTTTCCGAGTTCCGGAACCGGGACGACAATTACGACATCATCATCGGCGATAGCCAGTGGATGGGCCTGGGGGTGGTAGGCGGCCATTACCTGGAACTGACCGATTGGATGAAAGAGAACGTGAAGCTGGACGAACTGGAGCCGGCGGCCTTGAAATGGTACTGCGAATACCCCAAGGGCGCGGCGCGCTATTATGCCGTCCCCTGCGAGGCGGATGCCATGGCCTGGGCCTACCGCAAGGACCTCTTCGAGGATCCCGGCCACCGGGCCGGATTCGCCCGCTACCTGGCGGCCAACAAGGTCTCGCCCGCCTTTCCCCTGGCCCCGCCCGGGACCTGGGATCAGCTCCGCTGGATCGCACGGTATTTCAAGCAGGCCGTTCCCGGCATGGCCGGCCTTGTGATGCCCACCTCGCGGAACTACGACGTCGCCACCATGAGTTTCGAGCCGGTGATGTGGTCCTTCGGCGGGGACTTCGGCGACTACCTCACCAACCGCGTGACCATCGACTCGCGCGGGACGGTCAACGCCCTGCGGTTCTATGCGGACCTGATGCAGACCACTTCCGCGGGGGGCCGGAACATGGGTTACGGAGAGGTGTCGGCGGAATATATCGCCGGGCGCGCGGCCATGGCCTGCAACTTCTTCGCCTTTTTCCCCGCCATCGCCAACCCCGGCAACAACCCGGACTTCTACGACAAGACAGGGTATTTCAATTCCCCTTCGCATACGGACGCCTCGGGCGCTTCCCTGCGGGCGGTCGCCCTGGGAGGCCAGGGCATGAGCGTCAACGCCCATATCTCCCCGGAGCGCCAGGCGCGCGCCAAGGAATTCCTGAAATGGTTCCTCGAATCCGGGAACCAGCAACTGTGGGCCGAAAAGGGGGGATTCTCCTCCAACAAGCGCGTGCTAGCCAGCCCGTCCTTCAAAAAGGCCGCGCCCTACAATCCCCTTTTCGAGGAGGCCTTCCAGCTCATGCGGGACTTCTGGTCCGTACCCGAGTACGACGATCTGATGAAATCGTGCCAGCGCGAGTTTTGCGCCGTTTTCCAGGACGGGGCGGACCCGGTGGAGGCCGTTAAACAGATCCAGGCGGAGCACGAGGCCATCCTCCGCAAACACGGGCGCATCCAGTGAACCAGGGCCGCGGCGCGCCGGCGCGCTTCATGTCGGAATCCTCCGTCCGCAATCTCTGCATCATGCCCGCCCTGGCGCTCTTGATCGCCTTCAACGTCTTCCCGTTGCTGGCCTCCCTGGGCATCAGCCTCACGGATTTCAATCCCATCATCGACACCGCGCCGCGCTTCGTGGGAATGGGGAATTACCGGGACCTGGTGGAAAGCCCGCGGCAGGAGGTATGGCGGTCCTTTTCGCGCACCGGCTTCCTGGTGCTGGTGACCGTGGGCCTGGAAACCCTGATCGGGTTCGCCGTGGCCCTGCTGCTGCGCAGGAGCTTCCGGGGCCGCGGATTGTTCACGGCCATCCTGCTCATCCCCATGATGCTCTCGCCCGCGGTGATGGGGTCGTTCTGGCGTTACCTCTTCAACGCCGATTACGGCGCGCTCAACTGGTTCCTGGACGCGCGCCTGAATTGGGACGGTTCGCGCGCTCTGGCCTTCTGGGCGGTCGTGATCGCCGAAGTGTGGATGTGGACCCCGTTCATGATCCTCCTTTCCCTGGCGGGATTGAACGCCATCCCCGAGACCCTTTACGAGGCCGCCGAAGTCGATCGCGCGGGCGCCTGGTTCCGCTTCCGGCATATCACCCTGCCCTTGGCCGCGCCCATGGTGCTCCTCGGGATCGTTTTCCGGGCGATGGACACCTTCCGCCTGTTCGACACGGCCATGGTGCTGAACGGCAACCTGGAAGGCCAGCATACCACCTTCGTCAGCGTACTCCTCCATGCGCGGGGTTTCGGCGGAAGCCGATCCCTGGGCGAACCCACGGCCCTGGCCTACCTGCTGCTCATCGCGTCCCTGGCCCTTGCGACCTTGGTCCTGCGCTACCTGGATCATGTCCGCGGCGTCGGCGCCCCGGAACGCGGGAGGCGCCCATGACCGCCAGGGGCCAGGCCCATGGGGATCGCGCCGCGCCCTTCAGGGCCGCGTTGCTGGCGGCCTACGCCCTGATCAGCATGGCCCCGGTGTTCTACATGGTCGTCACGGCGTTCAAGCTTCCGGCGGATACCGCCGCCCTGCCGCCGCGATTCCTGCCCGGTCTCTCCGCTCCGGAGAACTCCCTTTGGTTCCGATTCACCCTCGGGAATTTCCGGCGCGTCCTCTCGGATCTGGAGACCTTGCGCTACCTGTTCAACTCCGTCTTCGTCTCCGTGATCAGCACCGCGCTCTCCGTCGCCATCGGTTCCCTGGCGGGGTACGGCTTCAGCCGCTTCCCGTTCCGCGGCGGCCGCGACGCGCTTTTCTTCGTGCTCTCCACGCGCATGCTCCCGCCCTTGGCCGTGGCCGTGCCTATCAGCTTCATGTACAGCCGTCTGGGACTGCTGGATACCCGCTTCGGGCTCATCCTGCTCTACACGTGCTTCAACCTTTCCTTCACCACCTGGATGATGAAGGCCTTCATCGACGAGATCCCCGCCGCCTACGAAGAGGCCGCCATGCTCGACGGGCATTCGCGCCTGGAGGCCCTGCTGCGCGTGGTGCTGCCCCAGGCGGCCCCCGGCATCGCCGCCACCGCCGTTTTCTCGCTCATCTCCGCCTGGAACGAATACGCCTTCGCCCTCACCCTCACCAGCACGGACGCCGTCACCATGCCGGTGCGCATCCACGCCATCATCGGCGACAATAGCGGGGTCCCATGGGGGCCCTTGGCTGCCGCATCCACATTGTTCCTGCTGCCCATCGTGTTCTTCGGGCTGATGATGAGGAAGCATTTGATACGGGGAGTCACTTTCGGGGCGGTGAAGGGATGAGAAAGGAAATGACCTTCCAGAGGGCATCCCTCATCGGCATGGCCCTGGGCCTTTTCATGATCGTGCAGCCCTGGTCGGAAGGCCTTTTCGCCGTCGGTTTCCCCTTTACCCTGGCGGCCATCATGGGGTACAACGTCGCGGGATGGCTTACCGGGGAGCGCGCGGAAAAGACCCGCGAGGTCGAGAAGCAGAAGGCGGAGGCGGGATTGTGAGCGCCCCGCAGGATAGGATCCGGCTCGAAGGCGTGGCGCGCAAGTTCGGCGCGACCATCGCGGTCTATCCCACGGATCTGGCCGTGGCCCCGGGCGAGTTCGTCGTGATCCTCGGCCCCAGCGGCTGCGGCAAGACCACGACCCTGCGCATGATCGCGGGGCTGGAACGGCCGTCCCAGGGGAGCATCCATATCAACGGCAAGGACGTGACGCGCCTGCGGGCGGGCGAACGCGACATCGCCTTCGTATTCCAGATGTTCTCCCTGTACCCCCACATGACGGTGAAGGAGAACGTGGCCTTCACCATGCTGGCGCAAGGCCTGCCGGCCACCGAGGCCGGGCGGCGCGCCGTCGATATGCTCCGCCGCCTGGGCCTGGAACGCCTGGCCGAAGCGCGCCCCGGCGCCCTTTCCGGAGGCGACCAACAGCGCGTGGCCCTCGCCCGCGCCCTGGTGCGATCGCCGCAGGCTTTCCTCATGGACGAACCCCTGGGAACCCTGGACGGGAGCCTGCGCGAGGAGATGCGCGAATCCCTGCGGGACATCCATAACCGATCGGGCGCAACCACCCTGCTCGTCACCCATGATCAGGAAGAGGCCATGAGCCTGGCCGATCGGATCGCGGTGATGAAGGATGGCCGCCTGATCCAGTTCGACCACCCCCGTACCATCTATGATTCCCCCGCCAACCTCTTCGTCGCGGATTTCGTGGGTTCTCCCGGCATGAACATCCTGCGCGCCCGCCGGGAGGGCGAATGGATCGCCCTGGCGGGCCTGGACCTCCTCTTGCGGGTGGCCGAGGACGGGGACGTCGAAGGCGTCACGGCCAACAAGGGACCGGGCGGGGAATGCCGCCTGGGCGTGCGCCCGGAGAACGTATTGCTCAGCGAGAACGGTGCGCCTTGCGTAGTGGAGCACACCGAAGCGCTGGGGTCCCACAACATGCTTTCCCTGCGGATGGGTGAGGGGTTCCTCAAGGCCTGGATACCGGCGGGCATCCGCTTCAACGAGGGGGAGACCGTGCGCGTGACCTTCCTGCCGTCGGGATGCCGCTGGTTCGACGGCGTCAGCGGCGAGGCTCTGCCCTGGCGGACCCTGGAGGCGGCATGCCGGCCTACGAGATAGCCGGGCTCACCGTCGCGTTCGGGAATGCCGGCGCGCGGCCGGCCCTGGATGGCGTGAGCTTCAAGGTGGGCGCGGGCGAACTCCTGGTGGTCCTGGGCCGCACCGGTTCGGGCAAGACCACCTTGCTCCGCAGCATCTCCGGTCTGCAGAAGCCGGCCGCGGGCCGCATCCTCGAGGACGGCGGCGGGCCTCAGGGCCCGGTCGACATTTCGTCCTTGCCCCCCCACGGCCGTGACATGGCCATGGTGTTCCAGAACTTCTCCCTGTACCCGCGCATGAGCGTGAAGGAGAACCTGGCCTTCCCCTTGCGCGCCAAGGCCCTGGGCCTATCCGCGGGGGAAATCGAAGCCCGCGTGTCCCAGGCCGCCGAAACCTTGGGCCTTTCCGACAAGCTCTGCAGGAGCCCCACGGAACTCTCCGGAGGCGAGATGCAGCGCGTCGCCATCGGACGGGCCCTGGTGCGGCGTCCCAGGCTTTTCCTGATGGATGAACCCCTGGCCAGCCTGGATGCCAAGCTGCGCGAACGCATGGTGCTGGAAATCCGCGGCCTGCAACGCTCCCTGGGCTGCGGCATGATCTACGTGACCCATGACCATGTGGAGGCCATGAGCCTGGCGGATCGGATCCTGGTGTTGGACCGCGGCAAGGTGCTTCAGGCGGGCCCTCCGGAAGAGATCTACCGGCATCCTTGCGACAGCCGCGTGGCGCGCATGCTTGGCCGGCCCGGCATCAACCTGCTGACTTCGGAGGAAGGAGGCCGGATGGGTCTGCCGCTTTCGGAAAAACGCCTGCTGGGCGTCCGCCCGGAAAGCTGGCGGGTCACGGCCGATCCGGCTGGCCCGGCGGTGGCCTCGGTGGTGGAACACCTGGGGCCGCAGATGGCCCTGGTGCTGGACGTGCAAGGCATCGTATTGCGCGTGACGGCCCCGCCCTCCTTGCGGGTCAAGGCCGGCGATCGGTTCCGGCTCGGGGTCGATCCCGCCGATATCCTCTACCTCGATCGATGACTGAATCAGGAAACGGGGACGCTCGAGTCCCGGGGAAACATAATATGCGTATCGCGCGCGCCTTCACCGTACGTCTTATCCTTCTCACCTGCGTCGCCGCCTTGTGGCCGCGCGCCGCGGCGGCCCATCCCAGCGGGGTCTCCAAGGTGGACATGACCCTGCGGCAGGATACCCTGGAAGCCTTGGTCGACGTCAATCGCGACGATCTGTGGTACGCCCTCGGATTCAAGCAGGTCAGGGATACTCCCAGATCCGAGTACGGTTCCATGGCCGATCGCATCGCCTATTACTACCAGACCCGCCTCGATCTCAAATTCGACGGCCGCGTGCCCGACATGAAGGTGGTGCAATGGAAGAAGCACCCGGATCCCGCCGACCGGGCCGCGAAGCTGGACAGCGCGGACCTGGCGGATACGACCATCGCCCTGCGCATGGCCTGGCGCATCCCTCCCGGAGCGCATCGAATGGAGCTGGGCAGCAAACTGTTCGCGGAGCTGGAGGTCCAGCCCCTATGCCACCTCCGCATCTTCTACCGGGACCTGGAGATCAAACGCAAATTCCTCAGCCTGGACGATCGCTTCAGCCTGGCGGTGGCTCCGGATTCCCTGGAAGCCATGCGCGCGGACGCCATCCGGCCCCCTGGCGAACGGGTCTCCGGCAAAGGCGCCCCCGATGACGAATCCGTGGCCGGGCGCTTCCTATGGCTCGGCTTCACGCATATCCTCCCGGAAGGCACGGATCATATCCTGTTCGTCCTGGGCCTTTTCTTCTTTTCCACCCTGCTGCGGCCCCTGCTGATGCAGGTCACGGCCTTCACCATCGCCCATTCCCTCACCTTGGGGCTCTCGCTCTTGGGCGTGTTCTCCCTGCCCTCCCGGATCGTGGAGCCTCTCATCGCCTTGTCGATCGTGGTGGTGGCGATGGAAAACATCTTCTTCAGGAAGATGCGGCCGTCCCGGTTCCTGATCGTATTCGGGTTCGGGCTCATCCATGGCCTGGGGTTCGCCGGGGTGCTCAAAGGCCTGGGCCTGCCGGAAGGCCAGTTCTTCAAGGTTCTGGTCAGTTTCAACCTAGGGGTGGAATTGGGCCAGTTGGCCGTCATCGCCTTGGCCTCGGCCCTGACCGTCTGGATGTGGAACAAACCGTGGTATTTCCGCCGGGTGGTGATCCCGGTCAGCGCCCTCATCGCCGCCGTGGGCTTTTTCTGGTTCATCCAGCGGATCCTCCTGGTCACCGGCTGATCCCGCCCGGGTTCCCTTCTTTCCCAAACCCGGAGCGGGATCCATCCAGATGGGTGGACCCTTACGTATAGTCCATTGCGTATCATACCCCGACAGGCGCGCTCTCCGGCGGGGAGCGCCTTTTCCCGGGGGCCATCCCAATGGGAACGCGGTTCGGGGTATGATTATAGAGCAATGGACCATTTGCGAAAGGTCAGCGGAAATACAGATGACGTCCAAGTATCCCTAGGGATACCACCTTGGAAGCGCCTTCTGAAATCCGCTGATTTGAGCATTTGACCAGTATTTTCCCCGGGGCGGGGGTAAATTGGTAGGGGAGTCCTTGCCATTTTTTCAGTGAGAAAAGCCCGGAAATTTGGCGGAGATTTGATTAAGTATAGTGGAGCTTGGGTTTTTCACTTTGGTCCGGACGTCGGGTCCGGATTATGAGGGGTTTTGCAAATATGTTTAAATCAGGTTTTTCAGGTCTAACCAAGAAACTCGTGATCGCCCTGGGACTACCGGTCCTGGCAGGCGCCCAGACGTTCAAATACTGGAACGTGCTGGATACCGGTGCGGTGCCCAAGCTGCTGTCGCAGACAGGCATGTACACGGACATCATCAGCGCCAAGAAGAAGGTGCTGACCAATGTCTATCACTTCGAAGTGAACTCGGCCCTTTGGAGCGACGGCGCCCATAAGATGCGCTGGGTGATGAACAAACCCGGCACTTCCATCAAGTACGAAGAGAAGAACGACTATTGGGGGTTTCCGGACAGCTCCATCTTCATCAAGCAGTTCGCCATCGACACCATTCCCGGGGACACCAACTCCCGCATGCTTTGGGAAACCCGCTTCCTCGTGAACCGCAAGGAGATCGTGGACTCGGTGACCGGAAAGAAGATGGACCGTTGGTACGGGTACACCTACAAATGGAACAAAGATCAGAAGGACGCCAAGCTGGTCCCGGAATTCGGCTTCGACGACTCCATCAAGATCTATCCCCCTGGCAAGCCTACGGTCATGAAGAAATGGCGGTTCCCCGGCCGCCGCCAGTGCGAAACCTGCCATCGCGTGGATTACGCGGACACGCTCCACGGCCGCTCGGTTTTGGGATTCTTCACCGCTCAGCTGAATCGCCCTCATCCCGACGTCGCCAACATCAACCAGCTGGAATACTTCTTCCAGCAGAACGTCCTCTCGGGCACCAAGTCCAACTGGACCGCCTCCACCACCCCTCGCTGGTACGGCATCGATGACAGCCTCGTCAACGGCCAGAAGATCGGCCTCGACGTGCGGGCCCGCTCCTACATCGCCGCCAACTGCTCGGGCTGCCACGGCAAGCGCGGCATGGAAACCGGCGCCACCTTCGGCGTGGACCTGAACTACGACTTCTACACCATGGAATCCAAGATGGAGTTCCGCCACAAGTCGACCTCCTGGTCCTTCGGTCTCGACGACAGCAGCATCACCCCCAAGTTCTACCCGAAGACCGATAAGGGCAACAACCCGAACGGCTATGACTCCCTGGAGATCATCCCCGCCCTCGTCGTTCCCGGCTATCCGCAGAAGTCGGTCATCCTGTTCCGCCAGCGCGCCCGCTCCACCGCGCCCGGGGATTACGATCCGAACCGCAACCAGATGCCGCCTTTGGCCACCTTCGAGGTCAACGTCCCCGCGACCAACCTCATCGAACGTTGGATCAAGGAGTGGACCCCGATTCCCGCTCCCTACTCCAGCGGCATCCATGCGTACAGCGTCCGCACCCGCCTGAAGACCCCCATGGTCCAGGGCCGCCAGGTCATCCTGCCCATGGAAATGGCCGGACCCGGCATGGTGAAGGTCACCCTGACCGGCATCAGCGGCCGCAGCCAGGATCTGACCCAGATCAGCCGCACCAATTACGCCTTGCCTTCCAGCCTTACCCCCGGCGTATACGTCATCCGGGTCGGCCGGCAGAGCTTCACGCGCTACCTGTTCTAAGCGCGAAGCGTACCTTTCCCCACAAGGGCCCTGCCATCCGGCGGGGCCCTTTTTCATTTCCCCCTGAAAATCCTCCGGGTCACGCTTCACGCCTCAACCATGCGCTGGGTAAAGCCTAAGCGGAGCGGCGGGTTGCCTTGGGGCCGCTGGGTCGCAAATCCGGTGGTTTCGCAGGAGGCCTTGCGGCATGCCGGGGCCTTGATGGCATCGGTGGATGGCCGCGCAGGGCGGCCGGATCGTCAAGCGGAAGGGATTGAGCGCTTCAATACTCGCGTGCCGACCCTAAGGCCGGTATTTCGATGAGAAGGACTGGAGGACGCCGGAGGCGACCAGCTTGCCGTTCACGGCGCGCTCGAATCCCAGGCAGCCCACCCCGCGCCGGAAATTGTAGTACGTGATCGTATCCCCGGCCGTTTCGCGGAACAGCAGGGCCGGTTGCCGCTGGAAGCCGTATTGGATCGGGGCCTCGCCGGTTTCATCGCCCCACGGGAACAGAACCGCGGTATAGAAGCTGGTGTCCGGGCTGACCAGTTCCATTTGCCGGCCCGGATCCGTGGACCATTTCACGCCCCGCTTCGGAAGCTGGGGCAGCCACAAAACCGGAACCGAATCATAGGCGAGGGTCGAATCGCGGTAGGTCCCGACGATGTAGATGCCGGCGGAATCACGGTTCCCGTTCGCGTCGTCGAATTTCAGGAGGAATCCGCGGCGGGGATCCTCGAAGGCGTACCCGTACACGTCCACGGCCTTCGGAAGGATGTACAAGGTCAGGTTCCGCCGCATCACCAGGCCGCCCGCGGAATCGAATTCGACATAATTGAAGTTGGAATAGGCCTCTTGCGACAGGGGAATGATGGTTTCCCCGAGGGGTTTCGGGAAGAGATCATTGGTCTCCGTTCCCTTCGAATCGTTCGTCATGCATCCGCCCATCCATCCGGGGACGACGGTGAGCAGGCACCAGGTAACCAAAACCTTTGGAAGGGTCGGGTGCTTCGGGCCTGCGTCCATCTTGTTCCTCATCATTTCAGCCCTCTCCCCGGTCCCGCGCCGTTAACGCTCCCCGTCCGGCCCAGCATATTAAAGGTCAAGACCGCGGCGCACCCCGATTCACGGGATGCGAGGTCCACTCCAGCATCGTCGTCCCGCATTCCGGAAACTTCGGAGTAGTAGGGGGAAAGACGCAGGCCGAAGGCGAACCCCCTTCCGATAAGCCGTCCAGGAAGGATCAGGCGATATCCCACTCCCGCTTCCAGGCGATACCCTTCCCCGGAAGCCTGCATGGAGGTTCTCCCGGTGGTTTCATAAAGGGTCCGGGTCAGGATGCGTTTTCCGTCCGCCGACCGTTTCAAGGAGAAAGCCCCCGCTTCCGCGAAGAATCCCTGGAAGCGGCCGGCCTGGAAGCCGCGCCCAAGGAATATCCCGTAACGGGTGTCATTGAATCCCCAGACCGTTGAAAGCCTGACCGGGTAACGCGCCCGTTCCGCCGGGGAGAGGGAGTTCAGGGGCTCGGTTCCGGAGGCTTCCCGGGAATATTCCAGGCCCGAGAAGCCGAGACGGGCTCCCGCGTACCAGGCTCCCTCCGAGCGGACGATCGCATCCAAGCCCCAATCGGATTTCAAGGCCGGTTTGGCGAAGCGCCCCCCGGTCCCGAAATAGCCGTCCAGGGCGCGCTCGGCGTCCATTCCCTTCGACAGGTTCCCGTCCTCGAAACCGGACGCTCCCATCCACGCGGAATACCCTATACGCGACCAGAACCCGATCCTCTCCGGAACGCGCTCTTCTCGCCCATCTGGGGGCGGCGCATCGGGCCCGGATGGGAGCGAGGTTTCTCCGGAGCCGTCCGCTCCGGGTTCCATCAAGCCCTTGGGCATCCCCTGGGCGGCCGTCTGGACCTGGAAGGCCGTGAAGGGAAGGGTCGCCATGGAGGCGTTCGTCAGTTCCAGATCCGCGGCTTGGGAGGGCGCGCGGGCCTTCAGCGGACCGCCCTGCATGTAGAAGACCCGGTAACGGCCGGGTTCCAGGGCGAGGGTGAACTCCTCGCCTTCGGGTACGCGGAGCTCACCGATTTGGATCCCTCGTTGCAGGTCCACCACGTTGTACAGGCCCACCGGGCATCCCTTGAAAAGGATGCCGGTGGAGGAACGCAGGAGCCGGGCCAGGGTCACGTCCCGGGCGCCGGTCAGGTCCATCTGGAAGGAGGGATGCTGGGGCCGATCCAGGGTTTCGGCGGAATACCCGGAGGTGCGGTCGTAGGCGTAATTGTACGCCTCGAACAAGGTAACCTGCCCGTCACGGTTGCGGTCGCCCGCTCCGCGCAGGGCCATTATCCAATGGCTGGTGAAGATGGAGCCGCCCAGGGATTTCACCTCGTAGGCCTGTTCGTCCAGGGACGAGGAGCTGATGGTCACTTCGCCGCGGGCGGCCTGGTCCATCTCCATCTGCAATTGCACGGGAGGGGCCGTACGGAATCCCTTGGCGTTGAAGAAGGACGCGCCGAAACAAACGTCCAGCACGTAGACCCGGGCATCCGCGCGCTCGCCTCCCAAGGCGGCCTTGACCTCGTCGAAAGAAATGCTTCCGTCCGCGAAATGGAACCGCTTCGCCCCGCCGTGCCCGGAGTAATAGAACTGGAGGAATACCTTGCGGTTTTTCGCCTTGAGTTCCGCGATGCGGGCGCCGATTCGGGACAGGCTCTTGAGGAACTCGTCCTTGCCTTCCGCCTTCAGGAGGAACAGGTTCCCGGACTCGATCTGGCCCACCCCGGCCAGCATGGATTCCAACCGCTCCCCGTCCCGGTAGGCGTAACGCAGGGGCTTATCCCCGTCCAGGCCCTTGGCCGAGGCGGCGATCACGCCGATACGGACCCAGGAATCGTCGGGACCCGCCTGGAATCCCGCCGCTCCGTCCGAGCCCGCCGTTCCGGGTTTTAAGGACGCGGCCGCCGGCAACGGGCCCGCGGAAGGGATCAAATGCCCGGCGGCGGATAGCGCGGCCGCGCAGGCCAGCATCAGGGACGTGGCGCGAAGGGACCCCGCTTTCATATGCGCCCCCCGCCCTTGGTGATCGAGAAGACCTGCAGGTAGAGCCCCTTTTCCAGGTGGGAGGGCGGCGCCTTTTCCATGGGCAGGAAGGGTTTGCGGCGCAGGGCGGCTTCCGCGTCGGCGATGCGGAAAGGGCCGACCGCGGTAACGCAGATGAGACGGTTGTCCGCCATGTCCTGGAGCAGAAGCGCGGGAGGGGGATCCTGCCGCGAGACCTTTCGCGCGCGATCCCCGGCCTTGGGGAACAGGCGCACCAGGCCCTGATGCTCGTCCCAGCCCAACAGGACCAGGTGCTGGGCCTCCGAGCCCATCGGCATCACCTGCAGGGTGTCCGTGACGGAGACCAGGGCGGATTGGTGTTCTACGCGGTAGGCGGTGTCGCCCTTGACGAAGAGGTTCACGCCCAGCCCCCGGCCCTTGGCGATGAAGTCCTGCCCGTCGTCGCCCTTCGACTCGACTTGGCCGAAGGCTTCGCCGTCGAAGGTAGCGCCGGCTCCTCCTTCGACCCCGGAGGACGCGCGCAGGTCGCGCAGGTTCCGCAAGGGCACTACGCACAGGATGGCCATGGCGCAGGCCGCGGCGAGCGCCGGGAACCTGTTCCCGCCGGCCATCCAATCCGGCGCCCTATCAAGCCATTCGGCAAGCCGGCGGGCAGGGCCCGATCCGGCGGCCTTCCCGCCGGAGGCCGGGCGCGCGGGTAGGGCGCCCGGAACGGCGGGAAGGGCCGGAAAGAGGATGCCGCGCAACCGGCGCATCTCGCCTTTGCGGTAGGAGCCATTGCGGTCCCGAAGGGCGCGAAGCGACTCCCTGAGATCCCGGTCCATCAAAAGGGCCCAGACCATCAGGAAGCGTTTGGAAGGCGGCAGGGCGCCCGCCAGGTAGAGGTGCAGATCGGTTTCGCCCAACCCGGTCTTGCCGATCATGGCGCCTCCCCGTTTCCCGTTCCGTCCCGGGTTTTCTTCCGGGAGCCGGGGAGTGGCCCATCGCCACCGGGGTAAGCGCCGCGGCCGGGATGCCGGGCAAGGATATCCTGCCGGGCCAGGCCGGCGCGCTTGCGGGCTCCGGCCTGGGAGATTCCCAAGCGGATGGAAACCTCTTCCCAGGTCATGGACCAGAGGTATTTCAGGGTGAGGACTTCGCGGTATTTCGGCTTGAGGCCCTCCAACAGGGACTCCGGGTTTCCCAGGGCGCCGTCCTCGGTGTCGGTTCCGGTGCCCGCGCCATCGGTTCCATGGATTTCCGGATCGAGTTCGGATTCCGGGAAGCGCCGCTTGCGGCGATAGCGATCGATGCACAGGTTGCGGGCCGATACCGCCAGTACCCGGCCCAGCTCCTCCCGCGTCAGGTCCGGCCGTTCGCTCAATAGCGCCGGTACCTTATGGGCGAACATATCCTGCACCAAGTCCTCCGCATCTTCGCGAGTCTTCAGTATGGACAACCCGATGGAGAAGACCATCGGGGAAAACCGCATGAAAATTTCTTCCAGAATTCACTCCATACCTGGCACAAGAACGAATGCGCGGAGCCTGTCTGCTACCTTCCGCCCGTAAAAAAACGCCTCCCGGCCAGGGGATGGCGATTCCGGAAACGGAGCGGAGGACGGTCCAAAAAACGCAAGCCGGACGGAGCCGACCCCAGGGAGGCGGGCCCTACTTAAGGGAAGTATAGAAGATGAATTTCTTTTCGCCGGCTTTTACGGCCACGTTGTCGAAGGACGCGGTGCCCAGGGTCTGGCCCGAGGGATCGTGGGCCTGGACCGTGAAGGAATGCACGCCCGGCTTCACCGGGAGGCGGGCGATTTGGATGGTCTTGGGAAGCAGGAACCAGGTACGCGTATCGGCCTGCTCGAACTGATCGGCCAGGACGTCCGTCCCGATATTGAGGAGGAGGTTCACCAGGGGGTTGCTCCCGGAGATCGCGGATTTGGTCTCCTGGGCGGCGATGGTGCGGGTCACCACGCGCACCACGGTGCGCAGGAGCATGGCGGTCTTGTTCTCCTCCAGGTAGGCGCTGAGCAGGGGATCCAGATCGGTCAAGGCCTCGGTCTTCACGGGAACGGGAGCGGCCTCCCCGGCCACGGTGAAAAAGCGCGTGCGGGACGGCGCTTCCTTGACCGCGGGCATGGCGAACTTGATATGGAAGGTGGTGCCCGATTGCGTGCGGCGCCCGCGATTGGCCTTGTTGATTTCCGAAGCGGGCAGGCCCGGGGCGGGCAATACCTGGGTCACCTCCTGGCCTTTGGCATCATGGTAGTGGATGACCAGGACGCCGTCGCGGGCCCAGGTCCCCCAGAAGGCATTCTGGCCGAGGGCCGGGCTGCGGCCCGCCTCTCCTATCACGATGATTTCCGCGCCTTCCGCGTCCGCGGCCGCCGAGGATGCCGCGGCCCCGGCATTGGGAGCGGCCGGTGGCGACAACTTCAGCTCTTCGATGTCGCTTTGGCGATCGCGCGCCTTGAGCGTCGAATACGCATCCCGCGCCACCGTGGCCGGAAGCGGCACCGGACCGCTGCGGTACGCCTTTATGGCCTGGTACATGGAGATGGCCGCGTCGTCGCGCTGGCCGCCGGCCTGGTAGGTCAGGGCTGTCAGGTAGCGGAACATTCCGTCGTCCGCGAAGGCCTTGACGTCCTTGCCGGCCTTGCGCTTCAATTCTTCGAGGTAGAGCTGGGCCTGGCGCGATTCCACCAGGGCATCGTCATACTTGCCCAAGGCGAGGTAATCGAAGGCCAGGAACTGGTGCAACAGCACGATCTCATGGGGCTTGCCGCGATAGGGGCGCACGTTGTCGTTGGCCACCAGGGAGAGCGCCTCGTTGGTTACCGACTTGGCGAACAGGTCGTCATGGATGGAAACGGCCTTGGACAATTCGATGATGCTGGAATCGTACTGGCCCGCGTAATGGTGAAGGATGCCCAGATCCATATGGTAGAGGAGCTGGCTGGAGGAGCCGTACAAGGACTTGTTCTTGCGGACGTCCGCGGCGGCCTTGGCATAATCGTCCCGCTGGGCGCTGTTGGCGATCTTCTCGAAACGGAGCAGGCTCTTGTCCGCGCAGCCCGTGAGGAGCAGGGCCAAGGCCGCCACCCACGCGTATTTTTGGATGTGATTCAGGACGGGCACTTCAAGACCTCTTGCTGCTTGCGGGCGGCTGCTACGGGTTGCGGGACCGGTTCAGGAACCGATCGGGTTGGGCATGCCGGAAGGGCCGGGGCCGCGGATCGCGGCCGGCCCGTTCCCGAATCAGAACT
>JAQBPO010000012.1 GCA_028287465.1 Fibrobacterota bacterium | reverse complement strand
CCTTCCAGCTCGGCGCCGGTGGGCCAGTATTCCGTCGATTGACCCAACAGGATGCCGATCTGGCGCTCCCCCATCAGGCCGATATTCTGGATCCGCACATCCGAATCCTTCGGGAGCTTTAGGCCGCGATCCAGCTTGAGATTGACGCGCACGCGGTTGCCGGCCAATTCGATCCCTTGGACCTTGCCCATCTTCACGCCGTTCACCTTGACCGGATCGCCGTCCTGAAGGGTGGATACCTGGGTGAAAAGCACATGATAGTTGTCCGATTTGCGGCCTGGCACCGTCTCTTTCAGGAAATAAACCCCGAAAAGGAGGATCAGCAAGGAGAGGATGACGAACAGCCCCACCACGATGTTGTTCTTGCGGTTGGTCATGTCCTGAACGCCGGCGCGGGCTGAAGCCACGCCAACTGAAACCTCCATTTTCCAGTATTATCGCAAATATAGCTTATATAGACAAAGGAAATTGAGGACAGCAGGGCAAGTCGGAGACGGGTTGAACGGGATTGGCGGATTTGTCGCGTAAGGAGGATTGAGGAACCTCCTGCCGGGGGCCGGGGAGCCGGACGCAAGAGTCTGGATTCGGAAGGGCGGTTACGCCAACATTCCTTGTTTTCTTAGCTCCAGCTCCCGGCCCCCGGCAGGAACCGAGCGGCCGGACCCGGGAAGCGAACGCGATCAACCAGGTTAAAACCCCCGAAGCCTACTCGTAGACCTCGGTACTCAACCTGGTCAATGAATTCAGCCTGCTTTTGTTCTTCATGGTCTCGATGAGCTTTTCATTGAACAATTTCGCCGCATCGATCCCGTTCATCTTCAGGAGCATGTTCATGGCGATGACCTCGGAAATGACCGTGATGTTCTTTCCGGGGGAAATGGGGATGATGACTTTGGAGACCGGAACGCCGATGACGTCCGTGGTTAGGGGATCGAGGCCGGTGCGCTCGTAATTCTCCCCATCCCTCCATTTCTGCAGTTCCACAACCACTTCCACCTTTTTGGTGTTGCGGATGGCCCGGATGCCGAACAGTTTGCCTACGTCCACGATGCCGATGCCGCGGATCTCCATGTGGTGGCCCAGGATCTTGTTGCCCTTGCCGATGATGGAATGGCCTTTGCGGATCAGGTGGACGATATCGTCCGCGACGAGGCGGTGACCGCGCTCGACCAGGTCCAGCACGCATTCGGACTTGCCGACGCCGCTCTCCCCCACGTAAAGCATGCCTACCCCGTATACGTCCACCAGGGACGCATGCACGGAACAATATGGCGCGAACCAGTCCTCGAGGATATCCTGGACTTCCGTGCAGAAATCGAGGGTCTCGCGGGACGTGGTGATGATCGGGACGTTCTGGGTCAGGCACATCTGGAGGAGCTCTTCATGGAGCCCGGCATTATGGGTCAGGACCCAAAGGGGCGACCGGTAATCCTGCAGGCGCGCGAAGATTTCCCTGCGCTTCTCGGCACCGACCGATTCCAGGTAGGACCACTCGGTGGTGCCGATGATCTGGACGCGTTGGTAGGAATAGACTCCGGTGAAGCCCGCCAGGGCGAGGCCCGGGCGATGGAGGTTGGCCTCGATGATCTCGGTGCAGAGGGAAGACTCCGGGGTCTTCAGGGTCAGGGACAGTTCATCCTTGAACTGATAATAGAAATCCCTCACTGGGAGGGATCTCTTTCGGTTTATTTCGAGTCGGTTGAATTCGATGCTATCGGGCAAATTGGGTTCGCTGCCTCATTCCGCGACGAGGGCCGACGTCGGTACGGACTTGTGGATCTTCAGTTTCTCGTTCTCCTTCTTAAGCTGCCGCTCGACCTTGTCCAGCATGCTCTCGATGGCCTTGTACATGTTGTCTTCTTCAGCGTGCGCGCAGATGGTCTTATCCAGGACCTTCACGATGATTTCCGCCCTGCGAATGCCGCTTTTTTCCGCGTCCAGGATTACATGGGCGCCGGTGATGGAGTCGTTGAACTTTTCAATCTTGTTCAAACTATCCTTCAAGCTGGCATGAAGCTGAGGGGAGGCATGGAAGTGCCGCGCGGTAATCTGAATCTTCATGTGTTTCTCCTTTGAAGAAGAGCCTCCAGGCCGATGGTGCGGAGGCGGTGTTACCCAGTCATTAATCTACATAAATGGCCCGCTTGAGGGTGAGCACTTTGCCGTGCCCTTTTTGCATGGTCGGAGCGGACCGATCCCGGATGTGTCCTGTAGCCCATCTCCCTGCAAAAACCGTCAAACCCGGAAAGGGACCAGAGGCACATGAACGTATCTTACCCGCCGAGTCCGGATCTTGTCAAGCCGTTCTTACGGCCTTTTTCACCCCGGTAAATCCCACTTCGAAGGACCCGGTACATCATTGATTTCCCAAAACTTACGCAAAATCCTGGCAGGGTGTTTGCGGGAGTTACGGCCTGGTAGGGTTTGGAAGGGTGCGGTTCCCGAAAGTGACAGGCCTGATGGTCCGGTTCGGCGGGTCAAAACCCCAGGATTGTAGGCAGAACCCGAAAGACCAGGTAATCGGGTTGTCGGTTGTCAGTACTCTTCGCGGAGCCTGGCCTACGCACCAGCCGGGGTAAATCAATCTTGTTTGCGGAGCCGGGCCGGCGAACCCGCCAGGCCTAATCAGTATTGTTTGCGGAGCCTGGCCGGCAGGATCTCCAATTGGTCCCGGTATTTGGCCACCGTTCTCCGCGCCACGTCCAAACCCTTCGCCTTGAGGATCTCGACGATTTTCTGATCGCTCAGGGGGCGTTTGGTATCCTCAGACTCGATCAACTTCTTGATTTCATCCTTGGTGGTGACCGAAGAGACCTCCCGACCGTCGGCCTGGGTCACGCCGGCGGTGAAGAAGTATTTCAATTCGAATATGCCGTGGCTGGTCTGCACGTATTTACCGTTGGTGACCCGGCTTACGGTGGAGATATGCATGCCGATCTTGTCCGCCACGTCCTGGAGGATGAGCGGGCGCAGGTGGGTAGGGCCCAGCTTGAAGAAGTCCGGTTGGCTCTCGATGATAGCCTGCATGACCTTGAGCATGGTCGACTTGCGCTGCTCGATGGCGCGGATGAGCCAGGTGGCGGAATTCAATTTCTCGCGCACGTATTTCTTCTCGTCCGTGGAGGCGCGGCTGCCTTTCTTCAGAAGTTCGGCATAGGCGCGCGATACCTTCAGGGACGGTACGGTGCGATCGTTCAACATCAGGACCAGCTCGCCTTCGATCTCCTCCACGATCAAATCGGGAGTGATGGGATTTGAAAGCGTGGAGCTCACGAGCCGGCCTGGATGCGGTTCCAGGGAACCGATCTCCCTCATGGCGGTCTGGATCCGCTCCGGTGGCACGTCCAGCTTCTTGGCGATGGCGGCGACCTTGAGCTTTTCCAGCAGGTCGAATTCCTCTTCGACGATGCGTTTGGCGAGCGGGCTTACCCTGCCATATCGGTAGATCTGGAGCAGGAGGCATTCCCGGAGATTGCGCGCGCCGATGCCCGCGGGATCCATGGACTGCAATACGTGGAAGGCTTCCCGGACGATAGGCGAAGCCGTATCCAGCTCCATGGACCCGTCGATGATGGCCTGGATTTCCTTGACCAGGGGATTGCTGGCCGCCTGGACCGCGCGTGAAGCGGCAGCGTCGGCGGCGGCATTCGCATTGTCGGCGTTAGGATCGGGCGCGGGAGGTTTCGGTTCAGGGGACTTGCCGTTGCCGTCCGCCGATTTTCCGTTTCCATCGGAATGGGATGCGTCCTTGGCTTTCGCTTTCCTGGACCTGCCGTCCCCTTCCCCATCCACGACCTCGTCATCCTCCGACGCCAGCAGGAGATGTTCGGGAACCAGGTATCCACGCTCGTCCAGGCTGTTGATCAGGTACTCGACCAGGGCGGCCGTTTCCGCGTCCACGGTCCGATCCTGCAGTTGACCCAGCAGGTGATCCTGGAGTGTCTTGGAATAGACGGGAATCTTCTCGAACCGTTCGTCCGGGCTTTCCAATTCCTCGGTGCGCTTGTTCCCGAGGTCGAACCCTTCTTCGAGGTAGCTCTCCCAATCGATTTCCTTGGAGTCCTTTGGATCGTCGGAGATGACGCGATCGAGCTCGGCCTGATCCGGAGGCGCCGGCGCTTCCATCTCCTCCCCGGCGTTCTCGGAGGACGCCGTCTCGTTGCGGTCGTTGTTGTTGGATTCGGTGGAGCCGGGTCCGTCCTGGCCGGCCTCCAGCTGGGAGGGCTCCTGCTGCTCCTCTTCCCCTTCCTCGATGGTCTCGAGGAGCGGATTGGTCTCGAGCTCCTGCTTGACCACCATCTCCAGTTCGAGGGAGTTCATCTGCAAAAGCTTGAGGGATTGGATCATCTGCGGCGAGAGCTTCTGCTCCAGCCCTACGTGCAAATTCAGATCGAGACCGAAATTCATTTCTTTGCCATCCTGATCGCAATCACCCTAGGGAGAAGGATTTTCCGAGATAGATACGCCGGGCTTCCTCGTCCTGGGCCAGGTGTTCGGCCGAACCCTCGACCAGGACCTTGCCTTCGAACATGATATAGGCCCGATTGGTGGTCGCCAAGGTTTCCCGCACGCTATGATCGGTGATGAGGATTCCCATTCCTTTGTCCCTGAGGTTAAATATAACCGATTGGATGTCCTCGACGGCGATCGGATCGATGCCGGCGAACGGCTCGTCCAGGAGCAGGAACTTGGGATTGGTGGTCAATGCGCGCGCGATTTCCAGGCGCCTGCGCTCGCCGCCGCTCAGGGTATTCGCCTTGTTCTTACGAAGATGGGAAATCTTGAATTCTTCCATGAGGCGGTCGGTCTCCCGCCGGCAATCGGCGCGGGAAAGCTTCCGGGTCTGCAGGATGGCCAGGATGTTCTCTTCCACGGTGAGTTTGCGGAATACCGAAGTCTCCTGGGCGAGGTATCCCAGGCCGAGGCGCGCCCTTTTATACATGGGCATGGACGAGACGTCCGCGTCCCCCATGGTGATGGTTCCGGAATTGGCCCTGATCATGCCCACTATCATGTAGAAGGAGGTGGTCTTGCCCGCGCCGTTGGGGCCCAGCAGGCCGACCACTTCCCCTTGGTTCACGTTGAAACTGACGCCGTCCACGACCTTGCGGCCATTGTAGACTTTGACCAGGGACTCCGCCTTGATCTGCACTATTTGACCCTCCAGGGAATGTTCGGCTTCGGCTTTTCGGGATTTTTCCCGTCCGCGGCCTTCGCGTCGATTTGCTTCGCGCCGTTCGCAGCGTTACCCGGCCTGCCCGGGGCTTCCGCGGGCCTTGCACCGGGAACCACCGTCGCCGGGACCGCAGGTTTCGCGCCCGTGCTATCCGTTGAGCTCCTATTCCCTTCGCTTTTCCCCTTGCCGGGCTTCTCGCCGAAATAGGTGCCTTTGGCCGAGCCTTTGACCATCACCTCGTCGATCTTCCCGTCCTTGAAGGCGAAATCGATGGTATCGCCCTCGGCGTCGTTCTTGCCTTTGAGGTTCTTTTTCTCGAAATGGTAGTAGGTGCTCTTGGCGTTGCTGGAAGCTCCGCCCATGACGTTGGCGCTGGTCACCTGCTTGCCCTGGAAGCGCAGGACCATGTAGTCGCCGCTCATCTTGTTCACGAAGTCCGGTTTGTCCACGTCGAAGTAGGCGCCGTTGGCGTTCCGGAAGACCTGCACGCTGTCGATGGCCTTTTCCTTGAAGGCGAGGAACAGCGAATCGCCGCGCACGTCCGATTGCCGCGCTACGGACGAATCGGTCGCGGGTTCGGTGGAATGGGCCTGGGCCGATCCTTTGACCAGGAGGCTCTTGATCTCTTCGCCGTGCATCCCCATGCGCATGATCTCGCCCTTGACCTGGTTGTCGTCCACCACCACCTGGGGCTCCCCCAACAGGTAGAGGGAATCCGAGGCGTCATGGTATTCCGCCTTCTTGCAGGTGATGTTCAGCTTGTCGCGATGGATGCGGACATTGCCGTCCGCGACGGCAACCTGCATCGAATCGTTGTAGGTCATGATATCGCCTTTGATGGAAAGCGTATCGGGCCCGGAGGTATCCGCCGAATCCCCCGCCGCGGAGGAATCCTTCTTAACGTAGAAGCGGCGCACTTCGGGATTGCCCGTCAAGGTGGCCAGGTGCCGGAAGCGGAGATAGACGATGTTCTGCCCCGTTGCAGCGTTCTCACCGCTGCTGTCGCGCATGAAGACGTTGCCTTGGGCCGTGGCCTGTCCCATGTTCTTATCGTAGGTGCCATGATCGGCCGTGAGCAGGGAACCGTTCCGGGTGATGCGCATTCCGGATTCGCAGGAAACGATATTCCGGTCCTTCATCCAGATGGCGCGTTCGGTTTCCATCAGCATCCCGCCATGGCGGAACCGGACCTTGCCGCTGAGCACGTATTCTCCCCGGCTGCGGTAGCCTTCGAACCGGTCCGCGTTCTCCATGATGAGCGGGGCATTGCGCTCCTTCGATTCCGGAAGGGTCGTAGTCGCGCCGGTCCGCAGAGCGGCCATGGCCGGGAGAAGGATGAGGAGCAAATACGGCGTTCTCAAGGCGTTCCCGCTTTCGGAGCGGTAGGAGCCGCGGAGTCGGGCCGCCTGGCGGAAGGAGCGATAGGAACCTGGGAGGTCGCAGGCGCGCCGGTTCCGATGGATTTGGAGGCGGCGGTATCGGCGGACGGAACGGGCCTGGCCGGCGCGGCGCTATCCTGATCCGCATGCTGGAAGCGCTCCTCCACCTTCTGGAACACTCCTTTCACATCGGACAGGATCTGCCAATTGTCGAGTTTGGCGTCGGAAATGAAGCCCTTGCCGGTCAGGATGTCCCCATCCTCGGAGATCACCCGGACCCGCGCCTCCGTGCTGATTTGGTTGATGGCCTTGTTCCAGCGCAGGGAGTCCGAAGTGATGTCCACGCCCTTTTCGGAATGCCCATGGACATGCCCGGAAGCCACCAGGAAGCTGATTCCTTCGTCAACGGCGCCGGAGTCCGAGGTGACGCGGACCAGGACCTTGCCCAGGGAATCATAGACGATCAGATTCACCGGCCGGGCTCGGACCATTTCGGTGCGGGGCCATTTGACCAGGTATTTCGTCTTCAGGACCCAGCTCAGGCGCGAGCCTTCGTACATATCCAGGATGGTCGTATCGCGGTATTCGGCCAAGGGCAACTCCTTCACGGGCCCTTTGGACGTGGGTTGCTCGCCGACCTTGGTACACGCGGTCAACAGGAGCAAAATAAATGCCATCCGATACATGGCCTTAAAATACTTAAACCCGTCCCGTTTCAGGTATTCTCCCTACCTTCAAATCCATGGCGTGCCAGATGGTACCGTGCCTAATCCTGGTTTTTCAATCCTCCGGAGGACATCCCTCCCCTACGGAAGAATCCGGCCTGCAGGACATATACAAAGCAAAGGTGAGCTTCGTTTACGCCCCGGTCGGCAGTAATTATCATTACCCCGTTGAGAACTCCGGTCCCGGACACCCATGTTTTGGATTAACCAAGGCCCCCTAAGTTGAGAACAGCCAAAGATTTAACAGAGGGACCCATTTACCCTCACATGATGCGAATAGCCATTCCGATGATGATAGGAATGACCTCGCATATGTTTCTGAACATCATGGACGGCATTTATGTCAGCCGCCTGGGGATGGAAGAAAGCCTGGCCGTACTGAACTACGGATTCCCGTTCTTCTATATGATTTTTGCCGTATTCAACGGGTTGACGAGCGGTACCACCTCGGTACTGGCCCGGTTGTTGGGAGCCAAGGAAAAGGAAAAAGCCGAGAATGCCATGTCCCAGATCGTCTGGATCGGCTTGGCCATCTTTCTCGCTTTCCTAATCATCTACCCCTTTATCCTCCCGGCCTACCTCTCGGCGCAAAAAGCGACCGCTTTGGGCGCAAGCCTTACCCGGAGCTATCTCAATACCATGTTCCTGGGCGTCCCCTTCCTGGTGATGGCCTTGTTATGGGGATCGGGCCTGCGCGCGGAAGGGAATACCCGCACCTTGATGACCGGAATGATGGTCGGGACCTTGGTCAATATCGCCTTGGCGCCGTTCCTCATCTTTTCACATTTCCGTTTCGCCGGTATCGAGTGGTCCGGTCTCGGCCTCAGCGTAACGGGTGCCGGGCTTGCGTCGACCGGATCCAATCTCCTTACCGTTCTCGTCGTGCTTTCCATCTACCTACGCAAGGGGACCATTCTCAAACTTCGGATATGGCCCGATTGGAAGGAGCGGTCGGAATTGAAGGATGCCTTCAGCGTCGGCCTCCCCTCCATCCTCTCGCAGTCCCTCACGGGCATCAACATCTTCATCATGACGCGCTTGGCCGCGGATTTCGGACCAGCGGCCAAGGCCGCGATCGGCATCGGCGCCCGCCTGGAGACCCTAGCGGTATTTCCGGCCCTGTCCATCATGGTGGCCGTCCTGACCCTCGTCGGCCAGAACTTCGGGGCCAAGCGCTATGACCGCGTGGCCCAGTCGGTGCGCATGGGCCTGACCACCGCCTTCTTCAGCCTGGCGGCCCTGGGTCTCGTAGTCCATTTCCTGCGGGCTCCCTTGCTCGCCAAGTTCCATCCCGACGCGGCCACCTTTCCATCCGCCTACCATTACCTGGGCCTGACCACCTTCGCATACGGGTTCGCCGGGGTGAGCATCGTGTCCAGCGGGGCCTTCCAGGGACTGGGCCGCGGCCTTCCCTTCCTGTTCCTGAACACCATGCGCCTGCTTTTCATCGCCGCGCCCCTGGGATGGTTCCTGGCGCGCACCCGCGGGGAATACGGATTGCATTACGCCCCCCTCATCGCCAGCGGCTGCAGCGCCCTGATAGCGACCACGTGGATCCTGACCACCGTCAGCCGGCTCAAGGCCAAGCAAGAGCCGTTGGTGACGACTCCGGTCGCCGCGGCCGCGGTCTGACACGATGAGCAGCGATCCCGCCCTGCCCGCGGAGTCCAACCGAAGCGAAATCCGCATCCAGGTCCGATACTCCGAGACGGATGCCATGAAGTTCGTCTATTACGCCAACTACCTGGTCTATTTCGAAGTGGCGCGCACATCCGCTTTGGCTGAATTGGGCCACCCCTATTGGGAAATGGAAAAGCGCAATGTCCTGATCCCGGTGCTAGCCGCCCATTGCGAATACCTGAAACCGGGCCGCTACGGGGACCAATTGCTGATCCGCACCCGGCGATGGCGCAAGGGGGCCGCGCGGATCCGCTTCGAGTACGAGGTGATGCGAGGGGAAGAGCTCTTGGCCCGGGGCCATACCGAGCATGCCTTCATGCATCCGGAAGGGAGGGCCATACGCCCGCCCCGGGAAATTATCGGATTGTTCCCGGCCCTGCCGGACTGACCCGATCTCCTCCGGCCCTCGGGCCGGAACCCTAGATCCTGCCGGCGATCTCCGAAATCAATTCCTCCAGCGCGTTCACGGAAGCTTCGGCCGGCTTGAGCGCGGGATATTTTTCGTAGGCGTAATTGATGCCTGAGGAACTGGTGATGAGATGCAGGAAGGGGTCGCTTCCCGCATCCTTGATGGCCGCGTATACGTCCGCCACGCTGCCGGCCTGGCCGCCGGAAACCCCGGCGATGGCAATGCCCGGAATCAGAACCGGGACTTCCCTGCCCCTCCCTTTCCAATAGGCCAGCAAATCCCGCAACTCGCGGGGCGCCGTCGCGCCCACCACCGCTCCCAGGTTGCCGTCGTTCCAGTCAGCCACCTTTTCGGCCACCTTCCTGTACAGGGGAATGCCCTCCGGACCGACGGCCAGATCCTGGAAGTCCTTGGCGCTGGGGTTGGAAGTGCGGACCAGGATGTAGATGCCGTTCCCCTGGGATACGTCCTGGAAGGGCTTGATGGTGTCCAACCCCATGTACGGAGCCGCCGTGACCGCGTCCGCGCCGAAAATCCGGAAAGCCATCTTGGCATACGCTCCGGAAGTGCTGGAAATATCCCCGCGTTTGGCATCCAGGACGACCAGCATGCCGGCAGCGCGATAGGCCGCGATCAGATCTTGCAGGACGATCAGGCAGGGAATGCTCACGGCCTCGTAGAAGGCGATGTTCGGCTTTACGGCGGCCGGAAGGACATTACGCGCCAGCATGGCCTCCAGCAATTCCGAATAGAACCGCTTGATGCGCTCCTCCGGCGATCCCGTTCCGGGGATTTTGCCCAGCACCGGATCCATCCCCACGCAAACGGGATTCCCGGCCGCGCGGGTCCTTTCCAACAGTCTTTCCTGGTACGTCATCGCGATTTCCTCCCGGATTTGGAAAACTACTCAAACGCCGGGCTTTCGCGGAGCGGGTACCGGGCGAAAGGACTTGGTTCGAATCGGGAAACGAGTTATTTCATTGATTGGGCCGGGCCTTCCGCCCTCCCGCCGCCGTGACCTTCCAAGGAGGGAAATATGAAGAAACCATCTCCGGAAACGGACTCAGCAACCAGGCTCGATGAACTCGAGATCAAGGTTTCGTTCCTCGAAAAAGAGCTGGAGGAATACAAGGAGGCAAGCCGGAATTTCTACAAGCGATTGGCCGACCTGGAGGCGGAAATCGTGAAGCTCAACAAGGAGATTCCCGAGTCCACCTTGCCTACGCCGGAAACGTCCTGGGACAGCGAGAACCACCAGGTCCGCCCCTAATCCGGGCAAACCAGGCCTCAGGCGGGTACCGGATCATCCGGTGGGAAGGGGTTCCCACTCCAGGCCGGGAAGCCTTTTGCGCGCATAGACCAGGAAATCCCCCCAATCGGATTGGGGCTTGGCGCCTTGTTCCGAGCACCAGGCGGTGAAGTCGGATCCCAGGGAGGATTCCACCAACCTTTTCCGGTCGTCCATCCAGCAGGAAAAGTCATAAAGCTGGGAGCAGGTCTTCCTGCGCACCAGATTGGAGATGAAGCGTTCCTTGAGCCAGATCTGGAATACCTCTTCCAGGCGTTTTTGCAGATCCACCCGGTCGGGGTAATGCGGTTTCAGGGGAAACCTCGGGATGCGGTTGTTGATGACGTAAGTGGACATGGCTTAGATGGATATTACATTTTTCCCCGGGGAGCGCCCATGGACGCGGTATCGGAAAAGTACAACGCCGTAGTGGTCGCCAAGGTCTCGCTTACGCCGGATCTGTTCATCCTCAAGGTGAAGCCGGACAAGGCCATGCCCGAATTCATACCCGGCCAATACGTACTCCTGGGGATTTCCTCGAATCTCCCGCGGCGTCCGGGTTGCGCTCCTGAATTCAAGGAGAGCAAGGCGGATCGCCTGATCCTCCGGGCGTACTCCCTCGCATCCGCAGGACACGAGCCCGGCCTCCTCGAATTCTACGTCTCCGTGGTGTCCAACGGATCCCTGACCCCGCGCCTGGTGAACCTGAACCCGGGGGACCGGCTGATGGTGGGCGATAAAATCAGGGGGTTCTTCACCCTGGATACGGTCCCGAAGGAACACGATACGGTGGTTCTGGCCGCCACGGGAACGGGCTTGGCGCCTTATGTATCCATGATGCGACGGCACGCCGTGAAACCCTATCCCTTCCGCTTCGTCCTCTTCCATGGCGCCGCCCGAAGTTGGGAGTTGGGATATTCGGAGGAGCTTCGTTGCCATTCGCGCTACCTGCCGAGGGTGACCTACCTTCCCTCGATAACGCGGACAAAGGAAGATCCCTGGTGGACGGGGGAAACCGGGCGCATCACCCAGTACTTCCAATCGCACCTGATGCGCGACAGGCTCGAGATCGATTTGGACCCGGCCCGGACTTCGGTATTCCTATGCGGCAATCCGGAGATGATCCACGAGGTGGGGACGATGTTGGAGCCGCTGGGATATTCGGCCTATACCACATCCCAGCCGGGCAGCCTCCACACCGAGGAATACTGGTAGGGATTCGTTTCGATCAGGGACCGGGCGCATCCGCTCCGGGGTCTTCCCCGATTTCCAGATCCCCCTCCCGCTCACCGCGAAGGTCCTCCGCAAGGGACCACATGAACTGGCTCGCCTGCCGGTTGCCGGCCAGGTGGTAAGCGTTGATGAGGTTTCGCAGGACGCGCGCGACGATGGCCTCCGGCCTGGCCGTCGACTTGAGGAGCTTGGAGAATTCCGGGGCGTACTTCAATTCCAGCTGGGCCAGCTTTTCCGGCTCCAGGGCCTTGCCGCCGTCGAAGCAGTCGATGATGATGTCCTTGCCGTCCTCGACCGCGCGCGTGAGGAAATGCTCGGGCACGTCGCACCCGCTGATGTCGAACCCCAGGCGGTGGCCCACCAGCATGAAGACGCAGGCCAGGGTGATGGGGATGCCTTGTCCCTTCTCGATAACCTGAACCAGGTCGCTGTTGCCGGGATTGTAGTAATCGTTATCGGCCCCCTTCAGCCCCTTGTCCGTGAACAGGAACAAGGCCAGGGAGGTGGGGCTCATCGGACCGCCCCATTGGCGGAACTCCATCGCGAGACCGTCTAGCAAGGGGCCCAGGGCGGGATGGCGGGGAGGCGCGTCCGCGCCGCCATGCCAATCCTCCTTGCCTTCGGCCAGGTACCAGGACAGGCCGGAAAGCGCCGCCTCCAGTCTTTCCATGTCGGAGGCGAGATCGCGCCACCGCAACCAGGATCCGCGGAATCCCTTGCGGGCCCGTCCCGAAAGCAAATCGAGCAGCTTGCGGCGGGGGGCGCTCGGGACCTCGTCCAGGCGCGCGCGGATGCCGGCTTCCCAGGCGGGGAGGTTGGCCTCGAGCTTTTCCCAGACGCGCGTGCGCACCTTGGCGCTTTCGTCATCGAGGAGTTTCAATATGTGCACGAGGTCTTTATCTTCAGTCATTGCCGCTCAAGTTAAAAATACCGGGCCAGGATGTATATTCCCTAAGAGGGACCATGAGCATTGCTTCCAAAGCGCGCCGTCTGTTCGTCGGGGATCTGCATGGCTGCCTGGCCGAACTGGACGGGTTGCTGGCCGAGTTCGCCTTCCGTCCCGGCAAGGATTGCCTGTTTTCCGTCGGTGACGTCATCGGCAAAGGCCCGGACGTGGTCGGCACCCTGCGGCGTCTGCGCGATCTGGATGCCGGGGTGGTCGTAGGAAACCACGACTTTTCCCTCCTGGAAGCCGCCCGCCAGTCTGCAGCGGGCCAAGAACCCAAACACCGCGATTATCTGGAGTCCCTCGGGCGGGACAAAGTGGAATGGGTCGACTGGATCTCCACCTGGCCCCTCTACCTGGAATCGCCGGACGTCCTGCTCGTGCATGCCGGCCTGGACCCGGGCAAGAAAAGTCCGGCAAGGATGGATCCGAGGATCCTCACCCAGATCCGGACCTGGGACGGCAAAGGCGAGAACCTGAATCGTGCCGGCGATCCGCCATGGTTCGAATGCGTAAAGTCCGATCGGATCGTCGTCTTCGGGCATTGGGCCCAGCGGGGACTGATCGATCTCCCCGGATTCAAAGGCTTGGATACGGGATGCGTTTACGGGGGGAAGCTTACGGGTTGGTGCCCGGAGGAAAACCGGTTCCTCCAGGTCCCCGCGAAACGGGCGTACGCGCCAATCCATTTCCACTGAGGCCCGGCACCGCGCGCGGATACCGGGCTTGACTCACTTCGGTTTCGGCGCCTTCACCGGGGCTTTCGAAGCGGCCTTCGGTCTGGACGCGGCTTTGGCCTTGCCGCCGGGAGCCTTCACCACCCCTTTCCCTTTCACGCCGGTCGCCCGCTTGGCGGTCGATGGTACGTCCACGACCCAGCGCCGGATGCTGTTGGTGCCAAGGCGCGTATGGATGGGATGCCCGAAGGTAAAGACGATGACGTCACCGGGCTTGACCATTCCCGCCGCCTTCAATTCCCCTTCCATGCGCCGGAAGATGAGCTCCGGATTGCTCACGTCCACGGTCATGGTGGGCTGGACGGAATAGTACAGCGTGCTGCGCTGGTAGATTTCGGGCAGGATGCAGGCCACCACCACGGGGATGTTCCCGCGATAGGTGGAGAGGATGCGGGGCGTGGTGCCGTGCGTGCTGATGGCCACCAAGGCTTTGGCCCCGCTGTTGGCCGCGAGGTAAAGGCCGGCCTCGCAGACCAGGGCGATGGTTTCCGGATGGCTGATGCCTACGATTTCCTCGTCCAGGTTGCGTTCGGTGGTGCGGATGATGCGGTCCATCATCTCCACGGTCTCGACCGGGTATTTGCCCGTTGCCGTCTCGCCGGAGAGCATGAGCGCGTCCACGCGGGCCAGGGCCGCGGTGGAAACGTCGGTGACCTCGGCGCGGGACGGGCGCGGGGATTCGCACATCGACTCCAGCATCTGGGTGGCGATGATGGTGACCTTGCCCAGCTCGCGGGCCAGCATGACCACGCTGCGCTGCACGGAAGGGATCATCTCCAGATCGAGTTCCACGCCCAGATCCCCGCGGGCGACCATGACGCCTTCGGCGGCCTCCACGATATTCCGTAGGTTGTCGACGGCCTGGGCGCTTTCCACCTTGGCTATTACGGGGATCCGGATGCCGAGAGGCTCCATGAACCGCTTGATGGCGAGGACGTCGGCGCCGTTCCGGATGAAGGAGGCCGCGATCCAATCGAAGCCGGCGGTGGCGATGAAGCGGAGATCCTCCTTGTCCTTCTTGCTCAAAACGGGCAGCTTTAGATCCACGCCGGGTACGTTCAGGGATTTGTTCGGCTTGAGCTTTCCGCCGCGGATGACGAGGCAGATCAGCTTTTTGCCCGCGCCCTTGGTCCGCTTGGCGATCCTTTCCGCCCGGATTTCCAACTTACCGTCATCCAGCAGGATGCGCTGCCCCGGGCCCACCAGATCCAGGAGGCCGGGATAGGAGATCCCGATTTCGGAGAGTTCCGGATCCCCGGGTCGCGCGACAAGACCGACCTCGGCGCCGTTCTCGAGGTTGTATTCCCGGGCGTCCACCCGCACCTTGGGACCCATCAGATCCGCAAGGATGCCGATGGGATGCTTCAATTTCCGGGCCGCGTTGCGGATGAGCTGGAGGTAACGGACGTGTTGCTCCCGGTCCCCATGGGAGAAATTGATCCGGAAGCAGTTCGCTCCCGCTTTGATGACCCGTTCGAGAACGGCGGAATCTTCCAGGGCGGGGCCCATGGTGGCTAGGATCTTGGCTCTGCGTGGCTTCATGGGAGGCAAAGATAGCACTCGACCCACCCCAACCGGATGTATATTTTTCCATTGGCGCGTACCGGGCGGTCCGCGCATGGACCGGGCGGCCGATTGATCCTATTTGTCGTTTTCCTGACCTTGGTGTATTGCGGCCTGATGTCGTTCTTCATCCTGGGCGCCCTGCGCCTGGAGCGGCCCGACCGGGTATCCGCGGATCGGAACTCGTCCCGCGCCGGAGAATACGCTTCCGTGCGGGAGCCGGTAATGGCCGATGCGAATGCCTCCGGTCCCCTGGCCGCTACGGGTCACCCTTCCCGCCCGGAATCCTACCGTTCCGGCGCCGCTCTCGACGGACCGGGATCGGGACCATCCGGCCTCTCCGGTTCCGGGTCGGCCTCCGGATCAGGCCCCGGAACGCCTCCCCTGCCCAGGGTTTCCGTCATCGTCCCCTTACGGAACGAGGAGGCCCACGCCCCCGCCACCTTGCATGCCCTTTCGGAACAGGATTACCCGGGAGAATGGGAAATCATCTGCGTCAACGACCGCTCCACCGACGGGACCGAAGCCATCATCCGCGCAGTATGCGCTCGGGACCCGCGTTTCTCCCTGGTCAACATCCCCGCGGACGCGCCGAAAATCCCCAGCCCCAAGAAGCGGGCTCTGGCCGCCGGCTTCGCCGCGGCCAAAGGCGAGATCCTCATGACCACGGACGCGGACTGCATGGCGCTTCCCGGATGGCTGCGATCCATGGCCTCCCGCTTCAAGCCGGACACCGGGATCGTACAAGGCCCCAAGCGCATCCGCGGCGAGGGCCGCCTGCTCTCCCGATACCAGGAGCACGAGGTTTTCGGATTGGTCAGCATCGAGGCCGCGACCTTCGCCCTGGGGCGGCCCATGATCGCGAGCGCGCCTTCCCTTGCCTACCGGAAATCCCTCTATGAATCGGTGGGGGGGTTCCAAGGCCTCGAGGATACCGTTTCCGGCGACGACGATATGCTGGTCCGCAAGATGCAGAAGGTTCCCGGATGGAAGGTCGCATACAACCCATCCCCCGACGCGTGCGTGACCACTTCTCCCGCCGGGACATGGGGTACCATGCTCACCCAGCGGGCGCGTTGGGCCAGCAACGGGGCCCATTACGAGGAGAAGGGGTTCGTCGCCCTTCTCGCGTCCATCTACGCCTTCTACTGGTGGCTGGCCCTGGGCCCCATCCTGGCGGCCGCGGGACTGGTTCCCTGGTCCCTTTACGCCGCCACGGTCGCAGCCAAGCTGATCTGCAACGGCATATTCCTGGGCATCACGTCGCGCCGTCTCGGGCATCGGGGAATCCTGCGGGACCTGGTATGGTGCGAAATCCTCCATGTTCCCATCGTGCTCGCCGCGGTCATCATGGGCCACCTTGGTCTATACCGGTGGAAGTAGCTATTTTCCCTTCGCTGACCTGACGCAGAACGCACCAATCGAGGATTACCATGAAGGCGCCCAAAACGCTCGCGACCCTGGCCGGAGCGGCAGCCCTGCTGTTCGTGCTCTCCGCCTACAAGTGCCAACAAACCACGGACTTTCCCGGCTTCGTCGCCGAGATCTGCACGGACAAGGTCGATAACGATTCGGACGGCCTCGCGGATTGCGCCGATTCGGATTGCGATAATGCGTGCGTGCCGGAGGTTACCATCGGCGCGGTTCCCACCGCCATCACCCTGGACAGCCTCACGATTTCCGGAACCGTGACCAATGCGGCCTCGGTGGCCGTCTCCATCACCCCAAGCGGGAGCGTCTCCCCGGCCATCGTCACCGCAGGGACCTGGCAGGCCAGGTTGTCCGGCCTGCTGGCCAGGACCACCTATACCTTGCGCGCCTCGGTGGCGGATGCGAAAGGCCGCGGCGATACGGCCACGGCATCCTTCGAGCGAAAGGATTGACATGGGTTTCCCGCGGTCCGTAGGGACGCGCAGCCTTTTTCCCGGCTGCCCCTTCCTCCGCCGGAGCTTTCAAATCCTGGCGCTCGGATTCGCGGCCTTTCAGGCGGTCGCCCCCGGCGCGGCGCCCGCGACGGTTCCCGTCCTTTCCAAACCGCCGCTTCCGCCACCCGGCGCCTGTGACGCGATTCTCAACTCGCTTCCGGCCCAGCCGTCCCCTTCCCGGGGAATGACCGATCCCACCGCCTACCTTTCCGTCGCCGCTTGCCTCAGGCGTCAGGATTCCCTGGGGGCCGCCTCAACCGGCGGTCCGCAGGCAGGACGCGGCGCCCGCTCCCCGATGGAACGCGGGCTCCGCTCCCGCAACGGGCTTTCCTCCGCTCCGGCGGACTCCGTCCTGCGGGCCAAACTGCCTTCCGACAAGCTGTGGTTCATGACCCAGTTGGAAAGGCTGCGCGTCCGGAGGGACGTCCCCAAGGCCCTGGACATGGCCTACCTGACCGAAGCCAAAGGCCTGGCGGACGCGGAGGTGTACCGGGAACTCGCGGCGGTCTACCTCATCGTGCCGGACCCCTATCGCGCCGGCCTGGCCCTGCTCCGGCAATGCGAACTCGACTCCCTGCAGGGCGGGTACATCCAGTACCAGATGGAGAACCTGTTGCACAATTCCGGTTCGGAATCCACTCCCGCCGAATTGCTGGATTCCCTCACCGAGGGTTATCCGCACCGCAGCTATCGCACCGCCGAGGTCCTGGAAGGCCTGGCCTGGGGCAACCGGGACTATCCCGCCGCCTATCGCAACCTGCTCGCCATGATGTCCTTGAAGGATCCCGGCCCTTCCCTGGTGCTTGAGAGGGTCAACCGGCTTTCCGGCCTCGGTTACTTCGACTTCGCCGGGGCCCTGTTGGACAAGCTGGCGTGGCGCACCTTGCCCGCCCCTTGGCTGACCGTGGCGCGGACCTTGTACCTGCAGATCCGGAACCAGCTCCAGGATTGGCCCGCCATCATCGCGGAAGCTTCGCGCTCCTCCGGGAAAGGCCCGGCGGACGCGGTTCCGGGGGTAACCGGTGGGGTACGCTATCCGCCGTTCAATGACGAAGAGGATTTCCTGATCGGGGGGGCCTACCTGAATATGGGATCCCCGGGGGAAGCCCTGGCCCGGGCAAAACGCCTGGAGGCAAAGAGCGAGCCGCCATGGGGATTCCGGGGACGATTGCTGAAGGCCAGGGCCCAGTTGGCCCTGGGCAAGCCCAAGGAGGCGGCGCAGACCCTCGACGCGCTCAAGAAGGATCCGAAACGGCAGGAGGGGACCGGGCCGATCCTCTTCTGGCAAGGGTGCCTGGCATTGGACCAGGGGCGCTTCGCCGCGGCCGAATCCCTCATGGTGATCGCCTCCGCCTATACGGGCGCGGAGGAATCCCAACGCGCCCTCGAATATCGGTTCTTCATGCTCCTGGACACGGGAACCGCCCGGCCGCATTTCTTCCGGGGCCTGCCGGAATCCCCGCACGGAAGGCCGGAACGGCGCCAATCCCTGGACCGGGTGGGCCAGGAATCGGGATTATGGCCCTTCGCCCAGCTTGAAAAAGCCCAAATCCACCTTCAGAACGGCGATCCCGACTCCGCGGAGGCCGTTTTCGATGCGGTAAGCAAACGGAGCCCCGACCGGTTGGCCGGCTTCCAGGCGGAGGCCAAGGCCGCCTTTACGGCCGAGAAATTGCCGGGCGGACGGCAGGCGGCCCTTGCCAGATACGAGGACCTCCTGATAAAATACCAGCAAGGCGTCGTCCCGGAATTTTCCCGCGGGAGGATAAAGGCCTTGAAGTGAGAACGGAAGCCCATGAGCATTCGCTGGATTCGCAACGTCGTCGTGGACGGCAGTCAGACCACCCTGGAAGTGCTCCTGGGCGACAACCGCATCGCGGACAAATGCTATGTCCGCGTGAACCAGGATGAGGAATATTGGTTCCGACCTTCCTCGGACAACCGCCGGGCCATCCTTCAGCAAGGCATCGACATGCTTCGGAACCGGTTCGACGGAAAAAAAGTGACCGCCCAGAACGGCTCCGCTTTTCCATGGCATTGAGCCGATCTCCATCGGCGAACCCACTCCTTCATTCCACCTTTCCAGCCGCCGTCGCAAGGATTCCATTCTTCCTTCAAGGCCGGTTACCATAATGAAACTGCTGCCCTGCGGCATCATGAATTAGGTACATTGGAGCATGCTCATGTCCCAACCAAAGACGAACCGCTACTTCTGCATCCACGGCCATTTCTACCAGCCTCCCCGAGAGAACCCGCTGATGGAACAGGTCGAGTTGCAGCCCTCGGCGCAGCCGAGCCATGACTGGAACGAACGGGTATTCCTCGAATGTTACGCGCCCAACGGCGCCTCCCGTATCCTCGACAGCCTCGGCCGCATCGAGGATATCCAGAACAATTACGCCTATATGAGTTTCAATATCGGGCCGACCCTGTTCTCCTGGCTCGAAGAGAAGCATCCCTATACCTACACCCGGATCATCGAGGCGGACCGCCTGAGTTGCGAGCGCCTCGAAGGCCACGGCAACGCCATGGCCCAGGTCTACAACCACGTGATCATGCCGCTCGCCACGGCCGAGCAGAAACGCCTGCAGGTCAAGTGGGGCATCGCCGACTTCGAACGCCGTTTCCACCGCCGCCCCGAGGGCATGTGGATGGCCGAGACGGCGATCAACATGGATACCGTGGTCGCCATGATCCGCGAAGGGATCAAGTACACCGTCCTGGCCCCGACCCAGGCCTATCGCGTACGCCACCTGACCGAGGACACCTGGACGGACGTTTCCAACAATAACATCGACCCGCGGCGTCCCTACCGGATCTTCCCCATCGCCGAGGATGGGACCCCCATCGAGAAGGGCTTCCTCGACGTCTTCTTCTACGACGGGCCCCTTTCGCACGGGGTGGGGTTCGAGCATCTGCTGAAGAATGCGGGACACTTCGGCGATCGCATCGGCCAAGCGTTCGATCGGCACGATCACGCGGACCAGCTCGTCTCCGTCTGCACGGACGGGGAATCCTACGGGCATCACGAACCGTTCGGGGACATGTGCGTGGCCTTCCTGTTCAAGGACATCGCTCCGCGCCAGAACATGGTGCCCGTCAACTACGCCTGGTTCCTTGCCAAGCATCCGCCGCGCCATGAGGTCCGCCTCAAGAACGCGCACGGCGACGGCACGGCCTGGTCCTGCGCCCATGGCGTGGGCCGGTGGAAAGAGGATTGCGGCTGCTCCAACGGCGGCGAAGGCGGATGGAACCAGAAATGGCGCGGCCCCCTGAGACGCGCCTTCGACATCCTCTATGATGCCGCCGAGAAACATGTCGATGCGCAAGGACCGATCCTGTTCAAGGACTGGCCGATCGCCAAGGACACGGCCATCCTGGCCTGGCAGACGGATCCGTCCGTGCGCAAGGCCTGGTGGGAAGCGAACCTCCGCGACGGGGCCGATCGCGGCAGGTCATCGGACCTGATCGAGATCCTGCGCTACTCCCATTACATTTTCACGAGTTGCGCCTGGTTCTTTTCGGAACTCACGGGCATCGAAACCATCCAGAACCTGAAGTACGCCCAGAGGACCCTTTCCCTCCTGGAAAAGGACGGGGTGGCTCCGGAGGTACGCAAGGCCTTCCTGGCCGCGCTCGCCAAGGCGGAGTCCAACCTCGGCGCCAAGCCCGGCGACCAGGTGTTCCTGGATCTGGAACGCGAAACCCTGCCCTTGCATGCCTACCTGTCCCTGGGCCAATGGGTGACCGATTTCACCGAAGAGCGCTTCCCATACGCGGAAAGCCCCGCCTGGCAACTGGCCTCGGAGGCCCGCCGCTCCTTCGGCCTGTGGACCGTGCGCGAATCCTGCTTCATCCACGAAGTGAGCGGCGCCAGGGAAACGGCCTGGCTGGTCTTTCATCAGGACGGATTCGATGCGGACGTATTCGCGTACGTCAGCAATCCCGGGGTCTCGCTGGAAACGTGGCAGCCCCAGACCGATCCGCATTCGGAAACCACGGAGAAATGGCTCGCCCCCCTGAACCCATTGATCCTGACCGCTAAGGACCTGCCCCTCGACATCAAGGATAAGATGGCCGTCCACCTGAAAAACGAATTCTGGCACGAATCCGAGCCGGAAGTCCGCATGCAGGAATGGCGCTTGGCCGTGAAGCAGAAACAATTCCAGCGGTTGGGCTGGCCGATACCCCACAGCATCCAGCAGACCCTGCACATCATCGAGAACTTCCGCCTGGTCGAGGCGCTCATGTCGGGCATGAAAAAGGACGATATCGGCGAAATGCTGCGCGCCCTGGTCCTGGCTACGCGCCTGCGGAGCCAGGGCATCACCGCCCACCTGGGGCCGGCGAAGAGCCTTTTGCATGATTATTTGCTGATTCTGGGCCGCCGCCTCATCGAATCCAAGGAGAAGATGGACCTGAAGCCGTTTTTTGTGCTTTTGGATCTGGTGGATACCTTGAAATTGAATCTGGAACGGTATCGGATTGAGAATTTGGCCTTTCCCATCCTAAAAGCCCTGAATTCGTGGAAAGAGTCCGGTTCCTTCGGGATGAAATTCGAACCCGAGGATGCCATTTTGCTGTTGGATAGATTAAATTTCAATACAGAATCGGCAAAAAAGTATCTTGATTCCCGGAAAGCGGCGGAACCATGATCTCGGAAACCATCCTAATCCTGACCATCCTGGCGGCGGTGTTCATCACCGGAGCGTCGCTGGGCCAGCTTTTGCTGCGCATCAGGCTCGCTAAGCTGGAGCGGATGAACCTGGAGATGGAGCAGAAGCGGATCGTCGATCTCAAGAAGGCGATCAATTCCCGCGCCATCATCGTCGAGCGCCGCCGGCCCACCAAGTTCGAACAGGAAGTCCAGGACGAGATCGATGAAATCCTGGGAGACATCGAGAACACCTGAACCCGGATCCGGCGGCCGCGGCCGCTTTTTTGGATTCCTCGGTTGATTCCGCCCGGCTCCCCCGCCGGGTTTTTTTATTTTCAACCCTTCAATCCGTACCCATTGGAGACGCGCCGCATCCGCCCGCGTAATCCCATTCATCGTCCGATCGGAGAAAGCATGATCCCCATCCTTACCTTGGCCGAGATCAAGGAAGTCGAACGCAAGACCGCGGCCGAACTGGGCCTGAGCGAATACGACATGATCCTCAGCGCCGGGGAGGCGGTCTTCGAAACCATCAAGACCATGTTGGAGCAGGGTGATTCCGACGAAGAGGTCCGGGAAGAGGAGATGGATGAGGACATGGGCAGCGGGGCTCCGGACGAACCCCAGCGCCCTATACCGGGGAGGCGCGAGGAAAGCATCGCCTTCGTTTGCGGTCCCGGCCACAACGGCGCCGACGGCCTGTCCGCCGCCCTGCTGGCCTCCCAGGCGGGGTTTCCCGTGGTCATCTACCAGGTCGGTTCGGAGCGGGCCTTCACCAAGGAAACCGAAAAGCTGATGCAGCAGGTGACGGATGCGGATCTGACCATCCACAGCGTCCGCTCGCCCCTTGATCTACCGGTGTTCCAGGACATTTCCCTGATCGTGGACGGACTTTTGGGCACGGGCATCACCCGCGACGCGGAAGGCCTGATCCAATCGTGCATCTTCGGCATGAACCAGAGCGGCGTTCCCATCCTCTCCATCGACGTTCCGTCCGGGGTGCGATGCGACTCGCCCCACCTGTCGGGCAGCACCGTACAGGCGACGGCCACGGTTTGCATGGGCGCCATGAAGATCTCAGCCGCCTTCTACCCCGCCTCGCTCGCCTATGGCAAGGTGGGCTACAGCCCCATCTGCTTCGACGAGAAACTGCTCATGAGCCAGCCGTCGCGCATGCGGCTCTATACCATGGACGATGCGGTGACGGATTATCCCGAGCGCGATTACCGCGCCAATAAGTACACCACCGGCAAGGTGCTTTGCATTTCCGGATCCAGAGGCATGCATGGGGCCGCGGCCCTTTGCTCCAACGCATCCCTGCGCGCGGGAGCGGGCATGGTCAAGCTAGCCTATCCCGCCGGCATCCATCCCGAGACCTCCGTCCATATCCTCGAGATCATCGGCGTGCCCATCGGCGCCGGGCAGGGCGTCGGTCCCCAGGGACCCGGGCATTTCATCCCCGAACATATGGCGGAACTCGAAGACCTGATCGATTGGGCGGACAGCGTGCTGGTAGGGCCCGGCCTGGGCAAGCATCCGGAAACCGCGGCCTTCCTGCAGGTGCTCATCCCAAGGCTCAAAGGCAAGCGCGCCATCCTGGACGGAGACGCTTTGGCTTACGTGACGGTCGACTTTCCCGCCCAGGCCGACTTGCGCGGCTACGACAATTTCGTCGTCACGCCGCATGCCGGGGAATACAAGCGCATGGGAGGCATCTACGATTACGATCAGCCTCTCGAATTGCTCAAGAACGCGCGCATCTGGGCGCAAGGCATGAATCTGAACCTCCTCCTGAAGGGCGCGACCACGATATTCGCCACTCCGGACGGGCGATTGGTGGTTTTGCCGGTGGGAAATCCCGGGATGGCGACCGCCGGTTCGGGCGATGTCCTATCCGGGATCGTGGCGGGATTCATGGCGGTGAAGCCTTCCGATCAGGCTTCCGGCCTGGCGGCCTTCTCCCACGGAAAGGCCGGAGACCTGGCCCGCAAGGATCGCGGGACCTTGGGATTGGTGGCCTCGGATCTTTTACTCTACCTGCCGATGTCCCTGCTCGAGATCGAGGAAGGCGGAGAGGAAGAGGACGGGGAGTGGATTACGGATTAGGCCTTCGCCATCCCCTTTAGAATCTCCTCATGCACCAGCCCATTGCTGGAAATCCCGGAGCCGCCCGTGATGGTGTCCGCGCCGTCGATGGTGGAAAAACGCCCACCGGCTTCGGGAAGGATGATTGCCATGGGCGCAACATCCCATACCGAAACGATGGGATCGACCATGGCTTCCGCCCGGCCCGTCGCCACCAGGAAATGGCCATAACAGTCGCCCCAGCCCCGATGCAACTTGGCGCGGGTGCGTAGGGCGGTCCACGCGGATCCATGTCCCAGCCTCTCCATGGTGCTTATGCTCCCGTCCAACAACAGGGATTCCTCGATGCTCGCGATGCGGGAAACCGAACAGGGTTTCCCGTCCAGCTTGCAGCCTCCGCCCGCGGAGGCATGCACCACATGGCCGAGGGCGGGGAGCGAGATCACGCCCACGATCGGCTTTCCCTTTTCCAAAAGGGCCAGCAAGGTCCCGAAGAGCGGGACCCCGTGGATGAAGGCTTTGGTCCCGTCTATGGGATCGATTACCCATTCGCGATCGGTGAGGCCGGCTTGCGTCCCGAACTCCTCCCCGATGATGCCGTAGCCCGGGGTATGCTTTTCCATCAAGGCGCGCAGGGCCTCCTCCGACTTGCGATCGGCGATCGTAACCGGGCTATTGTCCTGCTTCGTTTCCACGTGCATCGAGGTCTGGAAGTAGGAAAGGATGATGGAGCCGGCCTCCTTGGCCATGCGGAGGGCGAGTTCCGTTTCTTCCCGATACGCGTTCATCCCATTCTCCTGTCGGTTCCTTGTACGTTCCTCCAGGAATAATAGCATCGATCCGCCCAGGATCGATCCGGCGCGCTTTTTTCCCGGGATCCGGGAACGTATCTTGGAATCAAGGGGGTACGCCATGGCGACCATAGATACCCATCCGGATAATTCCTCCGTCCTCCGGATCATCAAGGATCTGCGGGACGACACCACCGCCCTGTTCCGGCAGGAGGTGGCCTTGGCCAAACGCGAGATAGCGGGCAAGGCCGCGAGCTTCGGGAAGAATACGGCGATGATCGCCGTCGGGGCGCTGATAGGCCTCTATGCGGTGTTCTTCCTCTTCCTATGCCTGAACAACCTCATCCAGGCGGGACTCCATAAGACGGGGTTCTCCCCTGCCGTTTCCTCCTGGTTCGCGCCCTTGATCCTGGGAATGATCCTCGGGGTCGGCGCCCTGGTCCTGGCCCTTAAGTCCCTGAAGGCCATGCGCAAGGAGAAGGCGGTGCCGCAACGGACCCTGGATTCCATCCGCGAGGACAAGGATTGGATCAAAGGAAAGCTGAAAGGATGACCGCCATGCCGACCGAAACCCCGTCCTTGAAACCCGTGATATCCAGGATCGATTGGAATGATGCCAGCCCGGACGAAATCAAGGCCGAAATCGCCCGGACCCGGGCCCATATGGATGCGCGGCTATCGGACCTGGGCAGAAAGTTCAAGCCGAAGGTGAACGTAAAGCGCGCAAGGATCCCGGCCGCGGTATTGGCGGCAGCCTTGACGGGATTCCTGCTCTTCCGCGCCTTCCGCCCCAAATCGAAGCTGGTGTCCTGGTCGAGAAGGAAAAAGCCTGCCTCCGCCAGGATGCAAAGGCTCAAGGTCAAATCCGCGGGCATGGCCGATTACGTGCGCGCCATCGGACTCGTGATGAACGTGATCCGCAAGGGAAAGCCGGCCGTATTCATCGTGGAGCCGGGCAAGGGCTGATCGCATCCCTCCGGACCGGGCCGGCGCCGATGCGGATTTCCCGTCCCCCAAGCAGGCTGGCAAATCTATCCGGCGGACAAATCGATCCGGATGTATTCGAACGGCCGCAGGGCGATTTCCCAGCCTTCCGCGTCCCCCGGGCAGGGTTCCAACGGCCGGCTACGGTAACCCTCAGGGTCCATCATGGCGGCCATCGCGTTCTTTTCGTTCAGCCTGCGCAGCCCGGCGATGTTGCCCAACTCCACCAGGCGAAGCGTTCCCGCGGTCTCCTCCAGGTTGGCGATCAACAGCGCGGCCTTGTCCCCGGCGTGGAGCAGCACGCCATCGAAACGCAAAGGCGAATCGGAAGTGATATCATAGGCGCTGCCCCCGACGAATTCCGCATAGTCGGCGAAGACATGGTACATGGGGTAGACCCAGCCAGGTTCGATGGCGAAATCGAACGCCGCGGACTTGAGCAGGTCGGCCGGCATGCCGCGACCGGCCATCACTCCGAGCAGCCCCGTCGTCTCGAAATAGGTGGCCGAATTGGCGCCGTTCAGGGCCATCCTCTTCAGGGAACCCATGGTCCATCCCGCCCCGAACAAGGAGAACTGGCGCGTATCCACCTGGCCGCGCCAGACGGAGGCGACGGGCGATCCGGAATCCGCCGCCGGAGGCTTCTTGAGGGCCGTCGAGAAAGGGGATCGTTTCAATGTGATCGGCGTGACGATTGCGCTGGCTCTTTGCCAGGTGGCCGCCACCGTCAACAAGGTCCAGGCCTGCCCCTGGAGGGATTCCACCAAGGTGCGGTTGTCGGTAAGATGCACCTGGGGGCACATGCCGTACGCCAAGGCCATGCCAGGCTGGGGGGCGGGTCGGTTGCGGTTGAGCAGCACGAAGTCGCCCTTTGACCCCCGGGCGAAGGAGGCCAACGGGTCGAGGGACCCCAGATGCGCGCGCGCGGCGGTCATCGCCTGATCGGTGGTGGCGTCCTTTTCCTCCGAAAAAACCAGCCAGCGTACGACCTCGGCTCCGGAGTCGGACCAGGCTTGCGCGAATTCCGCCAAGGCTCCGGCATCGTCCGGGGGAACCACCAGGGCGACCTCCAAGGGCAGGGAAAGGGCAAGGGCATATTCGGCCACCCGGGCCAACTCCTCGCGGTATCCGGGGTGGGAAAGGCGGAAGTCCGCGCGCAGGTGGAAAGGCGAAAGCGCCTTCAGGCGTTGTGCGTCCTCGGGAGCCAAGGGTTGGCCATGGCTGGGCATGCCGAACCCGAATCCGGGTACCGGCATGCTTTTCCCCGTATCCGGCCGGAGGATCGGAAACGGTTCGGAAGGCGTGCCGGCGGCGGTCCGGTTTTCCAGGGCGCCGGATTGGGCCAAGGCGGCGACAAGTTCGGAGACCGGCTTCCCTTCCGGGTTCTGCAGAAGCAAGGTCACCCGCTGCATGGTTTCCCATCCCGAGTCCATCTTGCGGGGTTTCGGCTGATCCTGGGGCGGGCAATAGGTCTTGAACGATCCGTCCGTCCAGTTGCGCTGATCCTCCATCTCGAACGTTTCCCCTTCCAGGCGGACCAGGGCGAGCCATTCCTTTTCCACCACATGGGCGATTTCCTTGAAGGCCAGGAAGGGTTGTTGCGGCTCGATGGCTTCGGGGAATTTCCCTTCCCGCGGTTCATCGTCCGTCCCGCGTATCAGGGCGGGCATGCCCGCGCATTCCTGCAAGGGGTGGAGGACGCAGATCCCGACGCGATTGGTAAGGAAGGCGGATCCGGCCTTGCCGTGCGCCTCCATGCGGATTTCCCCCGTGGCGAAGCCTCGGATGCCCACGGTCCAGGAGAAGTCGACGTCCCCCAGGCGATGATGGGAATTGAACTGGATTACGAATTCCCCGTTCCCGGCCTCCAACTGCAAATCCTCGATCCGTCCCGGGATGGTGCTCCAGTCAGGTCCCCGGACCGTCAGGTATATCCGGCGGACGACCTCCCGGTTACCCAGGCGGATCCGCCTCAGTTGGCCTTCCTCGAAGAGCAAGGAGAATGGACCGGCATTGAGGGAATGGGATTGCGGCATGTACGCGGGACCGCCGCATCGCAGGGCGGGAATGGACAGGGATGCCATCTAGGGTCGTCTCCGGTTATGGGAGCCCTAAAAATAATCAGAATGGCGCCGCGCACGAATACAAAAGGCCGGCTTGGAGCCGGCCTCGGAATCCGATGCGGGAACAGGAAGCGCCCTTCAGTAGGCAGGCGCTTCCGTCATTCGCCTTGAACCGATACCCTGGGGTCATTCCGGCAGCGGCTTGCCCTTGGTTTCCGGAGCCAGCCAGATGAGAACCAGGCCCAGAACGTAGACCAGGCTGACGATCGAGCACATCCGGGCGATATCGCCCCCGAAGGATTTGACCATGGTGCCCCCGTAGATGGCGCCGCCCGCCGCGATGAACCGGCCGGCATTGAAGGTGACGCCGGAGCCCATCGCGCGCACGCGGGTGGGGAACAGTTCGGGCAGGTACAGGGGAAGCAGACCGTAGAAGCCGGCGGTGATGCCGCCCACGAAGAAGGTCCAGAAGAGGAATCCGGCGCCGAATCGCATGTCGAGACGGAAGAGGATGGCGCAGGAGACGAGCGACAATAATGACAAGGTGAAGTAGGCGCTGCGCCGGTTGAACTTCTCGGCGATCAGGCCGAAGCCGAGGCTGAACAGGATCGCGCCTAGCGCCGAAGCGATCTGGACCTTGGCCGCCACGTTGGGAACGCCCGTCGCGATCTTTCCTGCCCAGGCGGGGATCCATTGCACCGAAGCCCAGGTGCCCATCAAGGCGACGGCACCGAGGGCGGCCCCCAGGACGGTGTGTTTGCCGAGGCCGTTCTTGAACAGGTCGGCGATCCCCACCTTGCTGTCGGCCTTCTTGGAATTCGCCTCCCACATCTCGGACTCCGGTACGAACACGCGGATGAGGAAGGTGAGCAGGGCCGGGAATCCGCTCAGGATCATGAGCAGGCGCCAGCTGCCGTTCTGCAGCAGGACCGTGGCCCATGCGTCGGGCAGCACTCCGTGCAGGACGGTGGAAAGTCCGGCGAGGATGGAACTGAGACCGATGGCCAGCACGGCTATGAGCAGGAAGCCGATGTTGGCGGAAGCGCCGATGATGCCGGCCATGAGGGGACGGGATTTATTGGGGAAGATTTCCATGACCAAGGCGACGCCGAGGGCCCATTGGCCGCCCATGCCCAAGGCGGCCAGGAAGCGGAATACGGCCAGATGCCAGGGAGCGGTGGCGACGGCGCCGAGAGCGGAGAACACCGAATAGGCGAGCACGCTCCAGACCATGGCGCGGGTGCGGCCGATGCGATCGCCGAGCCAGCCCAGGGCGAACCCGCCGAACGCGGCGCCGACCAGGAACACGGCGATGATACGCCCGAACCAGGGGCCGATATCCGCCCCGCCGAGCATTTCCGTCAAAGCGGGCCGGCCGACGAGCGGGAATATCCCCATCTCAAGACCGTCGAACATCCAACCCAGCACGGCGGCGGCCAAAGCCATCCACTTCGCGCTTCCTTCCAATCCATTCGGGACTTTTACCCGGGACTCTTGCCCAACCAAGGTTTCCGTTTTCATCATCCGCCTTTCTGGAACCGCCATGCCCGGATCCGCTTCGGCGGTTGTTCCGGGTTCCCGAGTAAGGTAACCCGGATGGGGGGAAAAATAAACCCAAATCCGCGCCGAATGGCGGCCATTCCGTCTCCGGACGCGCGCGGGGACGGAGACAGGATATTTTCTTGCGCAGGCGATAACGCTATCGGGGAATCGTGAATCACGGCTTCCGTTGAAAGGCTTTCGACGGCCTATTCCTCTTCGTCGGCGGAAGACAGGCGCGCGCGCCGGATGGCGCTTTCCCCGAACTTGTTCCGTACGGCGTCCATGGCCGCGTCCAGGTTGGAGGCGGATTTGGGGTTTTGGAAAAGCGATTGTTGCTGGATGTCCTGGGAGAAATTGGAAAGCCGCACGCCGATGAGGCGGAACTTGCGGGCCTGGCGCGGAGAGGAGGTCGAGCGGGAGGCGTCCGGACGCGCCTTGGCGATTCCGCGGAAAAGGTCCAAGGCCGCCTCGTAGATCACCTGGCTGTTGCTGGTTGGATCCGGGAGGGAACGCGCATGTGACTGCCGGGAGAAGTCCGGGTTCCGCCATACGAAAGTCACGGTGCGGCCGGCGAAGCCTTCCCTGCGGGCCCGGCGCGCCACCCGCTCCGAAAGATCCAGGAGGGTCGCCGCTATCGCATCCATGTCCCCGGTGTCCGTTTCGTAGGTCCTCTCGTGCGAGATGCTCTTCTCCTGCGACTCGGTCACGATCTCGCGGTCGTCCCGCCCGCGCGAGAGCTCGAAAAGGTGGTTCGCGAAGTTGTCCCCGAAGTAGCCTACCAGGGTTTCCAGGGCCTGTTCACGAAGTTGCGCGATGGTATAGAAACCCACGCGGTGGAGTTCGAGCACCGTCTTCTTCCCCACCCCCCACAACCGATCGACCGGCATGGGATCCAGGAACGCCTGGGCCTCCCCATGCTTCACCACCACGATGCCGTCCGGCTTCTTCGCGTCCGAGGCGAGTTTCGCGAGGAATTTGTTCTCGGCCACCCCCACGGAGGCCGTGATTCCCAGGCGCTTGACGATTGCGGCTTTCAGTTTCCGCCCCGCAGCCTCGCCATCCCCGAAAAGGCCTTCCGTGCCCGTCATGTCCAGGAAGGCTTCGTCGACGGAAACCTGCTCCAGGGAAGGGGAGAATTCGGAAAACACGTCCATCAGGCGCCGGGAATAATCTCCGTAGAGGGAATGCCGGCCGGGAACGAAGATGCCGTGGGGGCAACGCTTGCGGGCCTGCATGACCGGCATGGCCGAATGCACGCCGAAGAGGCGGGCCTCGTACGAGGCGGACGAAACCACGCCGCGATTGGAGTCGACGCCGCCGACGATCACGGGTTTGCCGCGCAAGGCCGGATTCTCTAGCTGTTCCACCGAGGCGTAGAACGCATCCATGTCCACATGGAATATCATGCGGTCGGGAAAGCCGGATTGAGCCATGGGTCCCATCGATTCCATTTCCTCCGGGCGCGGCCGCGGCGCTGAACGGAAGGTCCAGATCAGTATGGGAAAAGTAGCAAGCCAAGGGAAGGGCGGGCGTGGAACAGGGAAAGGAAGGGCCCCGGCGTGCGGGTAGGGCCGCCGGGGCATCGGAGCGTAGGACCCGCCTGAAACGGTCCCAGGCCCCGGATTGAGGGGGATTGCTCAGTCCAAGGCCGTAAAGGCGGGCCTGGCGGTTGAGACCTCGGAGGCGTCCATGCCCTTCCTGGGCGCGGTTCCGGACTTTGCCCCGGTTTCGACGCCTGCTGCCAGGAAGTATCGCCCGCTCGCCGGTCCGGCCGCACCTCCCAGGGTCACCTTGCGGCCCAGGATGTCCGCCGCGGAAGGGACCACCAGGGCGGCGCCATCCGAAAGCCTCAGGGTCAGCCGGGATCCGTTCCGTTCCACCCGCAAGAACCGGCCTTGGAACGGCGAGGTCGCGGCCACGAAGGTCGGGATGTTCGCTCCTTTGGTGAGATCCCAAGGGATCCGTTCGGACTTGACCGTAACCCAGACGAATCCGAGCTCCTGGGTATTGCTCGTGATCGCCTTCAGCAGACCATCGCCCCATTCCTTGATCGGATCCTTGAAGCTGGACCAGCCGTCGTAGGGTCCGTTGTGGACATGGTCGTTGCCCAAGGGCTCATCGGCGGGATATCCGATCTGGAACCCGCAAGCCGCGGTGGGAACGCCGCCCGGGGCGAAGGTATTGCAGAAATCCGCATGCCCTTTGATCAAGGTGGCCGGGGAGGATTCCGAACTCGTGGAAAAGAAGATCATGTCCCCTTTGCCGCGGTACTTCGGCATGTTGCCCGCTTCCCAATGCTTGAAGAATAGCCGGTAGGCCGGGTTGAAGGACTTCAGCTTGTCGTCCATCGCCTTGGCATCATCGTCCTTGTTGCCCTTCCAGGCATAGAACTCCAGATCCACCCCGAATCCCTTGATGCTGGGATGCTTGGAGTACTTCTTCATATAGGTGTCGATGAGGCTTACGACGTTGGCCGATCCCGGTCTCACCTCCAGGAATACCTCCACCCCCAGGCCGTCCAGGTAGGTCAGGTATTCCTCATGTTTGTCATCGGTGAGCGGGGCGTTGTGCTCGGGCCAGGCCCCCACGCCCCAGGTGATCCAGGGCTTGGAACCCGGGAATTTGTTGGCCACGTTATAGATGACGTTCCCCCACTCTTCCTTGCCGCCCAGATTGATGAACTCGCCGATATTCACCTGGCCTGTCCTGGGAGTGGTGATCTTGCCTGGTTGCTTGCCCCCGGTCCATTTGAAGGCGGTGGCGGCCGCCGACGGTCCCGGCATGAGCAGGGTCGCAAGGACGGCCAATCCGGCCGATACCGTCCCTGGGTAAAAGGCGCTTTTCAAAATACTGGGATGCATCCGTTCTCTCCTGATTCCCCGAGTTTACCCACTTGCGACGGGTAAAAGATGTGTCCGCCGTTTAATATCTTGTTCCTTGGAACTGATGACTTTGTTAATATTCCGTCCAATCTGTTATTTTCCCCGGGGATCTACCTTTCGTATATGAAGCTTTTTGCCCTTTCCGACCCGCATCTCTCCTTCGGCGTGCCCGGCAAATCCATGGATCGGTTCGGCCCGGAATGGGTGCGCCATCCCGACAAGATCAAGGCCAATTGGGAGCGCCTCGTAGGTGCCGATGATGTGGTGGCGGTAACGGGGGATCTGAGCTGGGCCAAGAAGTTCGAGGCGGCCCTGGAGGATCTCCGCTGGCTGGGGGAACTGCCCGGCCGCAAGGTCATCTTGCGCGGCAACCATGATATCTGGTGGCCCTCCGCGGCCCTGATGGAAAGGGAATTGCCGCCTAGCATCTCTTTCATCCAGAACAACCACGTCAAGATCGGGCCGTACGTCTTTTTCGGCTCCCGCATGTGGGATACACAGGAGTATTCCGTTTTCGATCTCATCGAATGGGATCCCAAGAAGGGCTCCATCCCGGGAGTGAAGAGCGGCGGCGATCTGGCCGAGCAGGAGCGCATCTACGATAGGGAGCTCATGCGCCTCAAACTGTCCGCGGACTCCATTCCCACGGACCTGCCCGGAGTACGCATCGGCCTCAGCCACTATCCGCCCCTGGATCATCTGCTCAAGCCTTCGCGCGCCTCGGCCATCTACGCGGAAACGGGCGCCAGGCACGTGATTTTCGGGCATCTCCACTCGGTGAAGAAGACCATGCAGGAAAGCGCGTTCGGGGATTTGCAAGGGGTGGTCTATCACCTGGTTTCGTGCGACTTCCTGGACTATACGCCCAAGTTCATCTGCGAGGCTTGATCGGCAAGCGTCCGCCGGGCAACCCGACGCCCTAGGATGGCCCTTCCGTCCTAGGATGGAACGGTAGCGGCGGGGTTCGCGCGCGCGAGCAGATCGGAACTGATCTCGTCGAGGAACAGCCAACCCTCATCGATCAGGCGGATGACCCGCCCTTCCCGGGCCAGCATCCCCACCTTCTCCCATTTGGCCAGCACTTCGGGAGGGAAAACGTATCCCAAGCCGCGGATGCGATCGAGGTCCACCCCATCCGCCTGGCGCAGGCCGAGAAGTACCGCTTCGGAAAAAAGGTTTTCGACGGTCAGCTCCTCCCGCACGCAGGAAGCATCGTCGAAGCCGCGCGCGCCCCACTCCAGGTACCCTTCGAAGGACCGCGGCGAAACCGCCCGGATTCCCGAGAAGAAGCTATGCGCCCCCGGTCCGAAAGCCAGGTATTCGACCCCGTTCCAATAGCCCTGGTTGTGCAGGCTGGGGCGGCCCGGTTTGGAAAAGTTCGACACTTCGTAGCGCTCGTAGCCGCGGCTGCGCAGAAGCTCAACGCCGGCGGTGTACATGCCGTTGTAGATACCGTCTTCGGGCATGATGAGGGCGCCGGAGGCCTGTTGCTTCGCGAACTCGGTCCCGTCCTCGATGGTCAGGCCGTAGAAGGATACGTGATCGGTATCGTACTCCAAAAGGGCCGCCAGGCTCGCGAGGAAGGCCGCCTCCGTCTGGCCCGGTACCCCGAAAATCAGATCGCCGCTGAACTGGAAGCGGCCATCGGCTCCCACGGTCTCCAGGGCCAGCCTGGCCGTTTCCGGCGTATGCACGCGGCCCAGGCGCGTCAATTCATCCGCGTGGAAGCTCTGGATCCCGATGCTCATGCGCGTGAATCCGAGCCTATGGTAGAGGTCCAGTTTGTCCTTCTTCAGGCTGCTGGGATTGCATTCGATGGACATCTCCCGCATCCGCGAGAGGTCGTACAGGGAGCGGATTTCCGCCAGGATGCGTTCCAGGAATTCCGTGGCCAGCAGGGACGGCGTGCCGCCCCCGAAGAAAACCGTGTCTACTGGACGGCCCTGGGCCATGGGAGCGCGCGCGGCCAGTTCCTTCAGGATGATCTCCGTCCATCGGCGTTGCTGGACCGCAGGCAGTTCCCAGCTGGCGAAGTCGCAATAATGGCACTTCTTCTCGCAAAAGGGGACATGGACGTAGAGTTGGATGGGAAGGGGCATGGCTCAGGAGAATATAGGAAAGGGCGCCTTGGGCAGACGGCGGGGCATTCCGCCGGCGCCTCCTCGCGGTCCCGGGAAACCGCCTCGGGCGGGCATCCCCTTTTTGCCTCGCGGGAACCCGAAAAAAAGGCCGCCCTCTTGGGAGGGCGGCCGGAAAAGGGCGAGGAAGGCGGGATTCGGAGGCCGGAAGGCTAGTCCGCCTGGTTGCGGAGGAAGGCCGGGGTCTCGTAATCGATGTCCGGATCCAGGTCCTTGTAGCGGCCCTTCTGAGGGGGCTGCGCCGAGGTGCCGAACTTGCGGGGCTGCTGATCCGCGCTGTCGTTGAACAGGACGCGGTTCTCGTCGTCCCGCGGGGCCGGGGCCACATGGCCGAAACCGGCCTTGCCGGGTACCGGACCGGGAGCGGGCCGTGCGAAGGGCGCGCGCGCCGGCGGGTTTTCTTCGGGAGCCTTCGGCGACCGATCGATGATGCGATCCTGGAAGCCCACCACGCGCTCGGGCGGGGCCAGGCGTTCCGGAGGCACGACCCGCTCGGGCAGGACCACGCGTTCCGGCTGGGCGGCGGGGCGGTCATAGCCCATGTCCTTGAACGGCTCTACGATGGGCTGCTTGGGTTCAGCGTAGGTCGGATACGAAGGAGCGGGGCGCTTGTTGTCCAGGCCGGCGGTGAGCTTTGGGCCGAACTGCTTGGGCGTATGCACCTGGCCGAAGCCGGTAGCGATGACGGTGATGGCGATCTCGTCCTTGAAATCCGGGTTGATGACGGTTCCGAAGATGATATTCGCCTGGGTCTCGGTGCCTACGGCCTCGTAGATGAAATTCATGGCGTCGTTGACCTCCATGATGCCGAGGTCGTCCCCGCCGGTGATGTTCACCAGCACGCCGGTGGCGCCGGCGATGCTGACATTGTCGAGGAGGGGCGAATGGATGGCGCGGTCCGCGGCGATGGTGGCGCGATTCTCGCCGCTGGCATGGCCGGTGCCCATCAGGGCGTCCCCGCCCTGGGACATGATGGCGCGCACGTCGGCGAAGTCGACCTGGATATCGCCGTGCTTGAGGATTATTTCGGAGATGCCGCGGGTGGCCGAGCTCAGGATGTCATCGGCCATCTTGAAGGCTTCACGCAGGGGCGTGGTCTTGGAGACGACGGAGAGCAGCTTCTGGTTCGGGACCACGATGACCGTGTCCACGTTCTTGCGGAGCAGATCCAGGCCGCCGGTGGCGTTCTTGTCGCGAACGGGGCCTTCCCACAGGAAGGGCTTGGTCACGACCGCGACCGTCAGGATGCCCATCTCGCGGGCAATCTCGGCCACGACCGGAGCGGCACCGGTACCGGTTCCGCCGCCCATGCCTGCCGCGATGAAGACCATGTCCGCGCCTTCGAGCTGGGCGCGCACGCGTTCGCGATCCTCCTGCATGGACATGTTGCCCACGGAGGGATTCGCCCCGGCTCCGAGGCCGCCGGTCAGCTTGGTGCCGATCTGGATCTTGATGTCCGCCCGGTTGTGCTCCAGGGCCATCGCATCCGTGTTAACGGCAATGAACTCAACCCCTTGCAGGCCGGAAGTGACCATGCGGTTGATGGCGTTGCCGCCGGCTCCGCCGACGCCCACCACCTTCAGCTTGGCCACCGTCTTGACGCTGTCGTCGAATGAAAAAACCATGTTAAATCTCCTTGCCCTTAAAGGTTTTAAGCAGGCTCGCCGCTCTGGAGTTGCCGCACACTCCACGCTCCTCGCTTACATTATCTTCCTTCGCCATTCTCATACGTATTGTTTGACCCAATCGGTCATCTTACGCAAAATCTCTTTGAACCTGTCGCTGCCCTGCACGAACGCCTGTTCGTCCCGGTTCTGGCTGGAGCGCATGACGCCGTATTGGACCAGGCCCACTCCCGTGGCATGCACGGGCGTCGCTACCGAGTCCACCAAACCGCCGAAACCCTTGGGAATCCCCAGCTTCACCGGCATACCGAAAACCTGCTCAGCCAACTCCACGGCCCCATGCATGAGGGCGCCGCCGCCGGTCAGTACCACGCCCGCCCCGAGCATGTCGAGGTAGTGGTTCTTCTGGAGCTCGCGCATGATCAGGGTGAAGATCTCCCTCATGCGCGGCTCGATGATGGATGCCAGCACCGCGCGGCTCACCTCGCGCTGCTCGCGGCCGCCCACTCCGGGAACGGCGATGTATTCCGAGTTCTCCAGGCCGCTGCGAAGGCAGGTGCCGTGGTTCCGCTTGATCTCTTCGGCGCGCTCCAGGGGGGTCCGGATGCCGATGGCCAGGTCGTTGGTCACGTTCTTGCCGCCCAGCCCGATGCTGGCGGTATGGCGGACGCTGTCCTCGATGAAGACGATGAGGTCGGTGGTGCCGCCGCCCATATCGATCACGGCGGCGCCGAGCTCGCGCTCGTCGTCCTCGAGTACCGAGTAGGAGGAGGCCAGGGGCTCGAGAACGATGTCCGCGACCTTGAGGCCGGCCTTCTCGACGCTCTTGTAGATGTTCTGCGCGGAGGTGATGGCTCCGGTCACGATATGGACGTCGCCTTCCAGGCGCACGCCGGACATCCCGACGGGGTCCTTGATGCCGGGCTGATCGTCGACGATGAATTCCTGCGGGATGACATGCAGCATCTCCCTGTCCATGGGGATGGCCACGGCGCGGGCGGCTTCGATCACGCGGGCCACGTCCTGGCGGGTGATCTCATTGTCCGTGCGCGATACGGCAATCACGCCCCTGCTGTTGATGGAGCGGATATGGTCCCCGGCGATGCCCACGAAGACTTCCACCACGTCGACACCGGCCATCAGCTCGGCTTCCTCGACCGCGCGATGGATGCTCTTCACGGTCTTCTCGATGTTGACCACCACGCCCTTTCGCAGGCCTTCGCTGGGGCTGGTGCCCACGCCTACGATTTTCAATTGGCCGTTCGCATCCACCTCGCCGATGATTACGCCGATCTTGGTGGTGCCGATGTCCAATCCGACTATTGGGTTTGCCATGGGGATCTCCTTCAATTATAGTAATTCTTCTTTGGCGGTTTCCGCATCTATCTTTCGCCGCGCGAAATATTCCATCCGATCCGGAACCGGGACGCCCGAGGGGGTAACATCCGTCGCACCCCCCGCGGGAAGCCCGTACAATGCGGCTCCGGAAGCGATCTCACCGCACATAGGCATACCCTTCGACCCGCAGGTCGACCGTCTTCCCCGCATCGAGCGCCGCGCCCTGCTGGGCCATCAGCGCTTGCAGGAATTCCAATGAATTCAATGACTTATTGGATTCGCGATTAGTCGGTTTTCCGGCCGCGGCCCTCAGGCGCTCGGCTTCCAGGGCCTTTACATCCAGGCCCAGCAGGACTTTAAGGCGCCCATCGCGCAGGACTATTTCCAGACCGTCCGGTCCGCGCAGGGACATTTGGGAGAAGTTGGCGAACAGGGCCGGGTATCCGCTCCGGGCCGCGTCGAGGAATCCCCCTATGGCAGCGCGCGCCGCGGTATCGAGCGCCGCGAATCCATCGATCACCGGAAGATCGGACTGGCCCCAATCCAATCCGGCGATGCGGGAGCCGTCAGGCGCCAATCCGTACCAGCCGCGGGCGTAACCCATGGCCACGGGCTCCTTCTCTTTCACGCGGATCTCTATGCGGGACGGGAAGATACGCCTGACCTCGACTTCGCCGATACCGGGCAGGCCGCGAAGCGAGGCTTCAACCAGGCCCACCGGCACCGAAGGGAGCTTGGTCCCCAATTCCAGACCGGCCTTCTCTAGGATTACCGTCTTGCCCACGAGCTTATTGCCTATCACGTCCACTTGGCGCAGGGCCAGGAATCCGTTGCTTTGGAATGCCCGCCAGCCCGCCACGCCGGCCGCTCCCAGTCCCCCCGTGACCAGGGACGCCAGGATCAAGGTCCGTGCGATCACCCAGGCCCGGCGGAAAATCCCCGTGCGGCGCGCGCGGGTGCGATCCTGCTTCGCCTTATCGGTCTTTTGCGAATTCACGCCGCGCCGGGCCGTGGGCGGCGGCACGTTGCGCAAGGCGGTCCTGGCCTTGTTGCTGCGGGGTCCGGGACTGCGCCTGGGCCCATTGGAACCCGGTCGGGGGCGGTTCATGCCAAGGCCTCCATGATATACGTGCAACGGAGGCCGATATCGCCGGCCCCCATGGTCACGAGCAGGTCCCCGGCGCGCAAGGTGGCCGCCACCATTTGGGGCAAGGCGTCCAGATCCGCCGCGTAATGCACCTTATCCGCCGGAAGGACGCCGTTCCTGGCTTCGTTCGCGATCAAATCGCCTTCCACCCCGGGAATCGGCTTTTCCCTGGCCGGGAATACCCGGGTGACGAACAGTTCATCGCATCCCTTGAAAGCCTGGGCGAATTCCGAATGCAGCTGTTGGGTGCGGCTGTAGAGATGGGGCTGGAAAACGGCCACCAGGCGGCCGGATCCGGAAGCGTTCGCCGAGACCAGGCCTCGTGCGGCCTGCAGGGCCGCGGCGACTTCGGTCGGATGATGGGCGTAATCGTCGTAGAAAGTGACGCCGGATTTCTGGCCGCGGTATTCCAGGCGGCGCTTCACGCCGGGGAATTCCCGCAGGCCCCGCTCCACGTCCTTGAAGGAAAGGCCTTCTTCAAGGGAAAGCGCCGCGGCCCCTAAGGCGTTGTAGACATTGTGGATACCCGGCACCTTCAAACCTATCTCGCCAAGCTTGATGCCCCTGCGTTCCAGGGTGAAGGCCATGCCCAGGCCATCGGGCCGGACGTCCACGGCGCGGTATTCCGCCTCCTTGGACCGGCCATAGGTCACGACGCGGCGCGTGAGCCTGGGAAGGATGGCGCGGACGCCCTCGTCATCGCGGTTGGCGACGATCAGGCCGTAAAAGGGAAGGCCGTTGGCGAACGCGGCGAACGCTTCCTGTATCGCGATAAGGGTACCGTAGATGTCCAGGTGATCGGAGTCGATATTGCCGATGATGGCGGAGGCCGGACGCATGGACAGGAAAGAGCGATCGAATTCGTCCGCTTCCACGATCAGGACCTCGCCCTGACCGGCGACCGCGGAGAGGTTCTCGCCCCTGGCCGTGCCTCCCGCGAGCAGGGTCGGATCCTTGCCCGCATGGAGCCAGATACGGCCGAGCATGGTGGTGGTGGTGGTCTTGCCATGGGTGCCGGAAACCGCGAGGGAATATTTGCCGCGCATGGCCTCGCCCAGCATCTCCGCGCGCTTGACGGCGGGCAGGCCGCGGCGGCGGGCCTCAACCAGTTCCGGATTGGAATCGGGAACCGCGGAACTGTAGATCACGGCATTGGCCTCGCCCACGTTTTCGGCGCGATGCCCTACCTCGACGCGCATGCCCAGCGCCTTGAGATGGGCCAGGGCCTCCCCCGCCTGCCCGTCCGAACCGGAAATCCGGAATCCCCAGGATGCCAGGACCTCCGCCAATACGCTCATGCCGGAGCCGCCGATGCCGATGAAATGCAGCCTGCTCAGGCGCGGGGAGGGCTTCATGCCGCCACCTTCCCGCGTACGCCGCGGGCCGGGCCGCGCTGGCTCCGTCCGGGACGGTTCTGGGCCGCGCCGGCGAGCATCTGCCATTTCTTGGGGTTCTCGCGCCAGGATTCCGGGATGGATTCCATGGAGTGCCCGGAAATGTTGAGCAATACGCCCATGGAGAACAGGCAAGCGCAAAGCGAGGTGCCGCCGTAGGATACGAACGGAAGGGTCTGGCCCGTGGTCGGGAAGAATTTTGCGCATACCCCCACATGCATGATGACATTGACCGAGAGCGAGACCACGATGCCGAGCGCGGCGAGGCTTCCGAACCGATCCGGGCAATGGAAGGAAACGCGCAACCCGCGCCATATGACCATGGCGAACAGGGACAGGCAAAGAACGGTCCCCATCAGGCCCAATTCCTCGCCGAGGATGGAGAAGATGGTATCGGTGAACGGCATGGGCAGGTATCCGAGCTTCTGCGTGCTGGTTCCCAATCCGGTCCCGAACAGGCCGCCGTTGCCCAGGCTGATCAGGGCCTGCAGGCTCTGGTAGGAACTGGCGGGATTGTCGTCCGGGTGGATGAAGGCCATGACGCGCTTCATGCGGTAAGGGCTGCTCACCATCAGGGCGCCCAGGGCGGGGATGGCCACCAGGCCGACGCTCATCAAGTGGGCCACGCGGCAGCCGCCGGCGAATACCATGGCCACGGAGATGGCCAGAACGGTCGCCGCGGTGCTGTAATTGGGCTGCTTGAGAATGAGCACGAAGGTGAACATGGAAACGAGCAGGGAAGCGACGAAGCCCTTTCGGAATGTACCCATCACTTCGGCCTTTTCCGTGAGCAGGCGGGCCAGGAAGAAGACCATGGCCACCTTGGCGAGTTCCGAGGGCTGCAGGCCGAAGCTGGCGAACTGGATCCAGCGGCGGGCGCCATGGGCCGACATTCCCATGGTCATCACCACGCACAAAAGCAGCAAGGCCAGGATCATCACCGGGCGCGCCACCTTTTCCCAGGTCTTATAGGGAACGCTCAGGCCGATCAGGAAGGCCACGAAACCGATGATGACCTTCTTGATATGGTTCACCAGGTAAAAGGAATCGGGAAGCCCGCGCCCTTGCGCGAAGGCCGCCGAGGACGAATAGATGATAACGATCCCCATGCCCACCAACGCCAGGACGCCGAGCAGGAGGAAAATGTCTATCCTGAGTTGTTTCATCGGGTTACGACCTGGTTCCTATTTCCTTTAATCCGTTCATACGTTCCGGAAGCCTCAGAAATCGGCCTTCCGGCTTTCCGCGCTGAGGGCTCCGCTCTTGGCCTTCTCTTTCAGGAATTCGAAAACCCGTTCCAGCTTCATTCCGCGCGAGCCTTTGACGAGCACTACGTCCCCGGCCATGATGAAGCGCATCAGCTCCTGGGTCATGAGATCGAAATCCGAGAAATGGTGGGCCCGATTGCGGGGCAGGCCCTTTTCGCGGGCTCCGCTGTTGATGTGCCGGCTCAGGTTCCCGAAGGTGAACAATTCGTCAACGCCCATCTCGACGAGGTATTGGCCCATCTCACGGTGCAGCTTTTCACCGTCCGGTCCCAGCTCCAGCATGTCGCCCAGCACCGCGACGCGGCGGCCGGCGGCGCGCATCCCGCCCAGGGTGGAGAGCGCGGAGCGCATGGAAGAGGGGTTCGCATTGTAGCAGTCGTCCAGCACCGTGAGTCCCGGAAGCTTCTTCATCTGCATTCTGTTCTTGCTTGCGGTGAAGGCATGCAAAGCCTCCGCTATCAAGGCCTTGGGGATGCGTAGCTGGGTGCCCACGGCGATTGCGGCCAGCGCATTGTAGACGTTATGGCGGCCCGGTACCTGCAAGGAGAACTTGGTGCGGCCGATCCGGAAGGAGGCGCAGCCGTCGTCGTTGAAGGTCAGGTCGGCCGGGCGGATCTGGCCGCGGTCGATGCCGAAGGTCAAGAGCTTCTGCCGGGAATTCGCCCGCACCTCGGCCAGCAAGGGATCGTCCACATTGAGGATCAGGGTCCCTTTGGGATCGAAGCCTGCGGTGATGGTCAACTTCTCTTCGCGGATCTTCTCCTTGGTGCCGAAATGCTCAAGGTGGCTGTAGCCGATATTGGTGATCACGGCGATGGAAGGCCTGGTGCAAAGCGAAAGGGGCGCGATCTCGCCGGGATGGTTGGTCCCCATCTCGATGACGGCGAAACGGTGCGAGGCCTTAAGTTCGAACAGGGTGAGCGGGACGCCCACCTGATTGTTGAAATTGCCCTGGGTTGAAAGGGTCGGGCCTACCTTGGCGAGCACCCTGGCGATCATGTCCTTGGTCGTGGTCTTGCCGTTCGATCCCGTGACCGCGACCTTTGGGATGCGGAACTTGGCCGCGTAACCGCGCGCCAAATCCAGCAGTGCCAGGTTGGTGTCCTTGACGGGGATATAGACGTTCACGGGTTTGCCGTTCTCGAGTAACCATTTTTCATCTACCACGGCTGCATACCCTCCCTTGGTGAACGCTTCGTTCGCGAATACATGCCCATCGAAATTCTCTCCCTTGAGCGCCCAGAAGACCTGGCCGCTTTTGAGGGCGCGTGAATCGGTGCAGAGGCGCACCGCTTTGGAGCCGCGATGCTTGCCGCGCACTTCCGTTTTCAGCATGGCGGCGAGTTCGGAAAGCCTAAGCTCCATGGCCGCCTCCCGTTCCGCCGGCTTCCCGGCCGGCCTCAAGCTTGGCCGGCGGGGCCTTGCTTTCGGCCCAGACCAGGATTTCCTCCTGGTCGCTGAAATGCCTTTTTTCCTTGCCGATGATCTGGTAGTCTTCGTGTCCCTTGCCCGCGATGAGCAGGCAATCGCCCTCTCCCAGGCAATCCAGGGCCGCGCGGATGGCCTCGCGGCGATCGGCGACCACGGTGACCTTGCTCCGGTCGGGAATGCCGCCCAGGACCTCTTCCAGGATGGCGGCGGGATTCTCCGTGCGGGGATTGTCGCTGGTGAGGAATGCGATATCGGCGCGTTCCGCGGCGATGCCGCCCATGATGGGACGCTTGGTGCGATCGCGGTCCCCGCCGCAACCGAACAGGCAGACCAGTCGGCCCTTGGTGAGAGGGCGAAGGCTGATGAGCACGCGCTCGAGGGCGTCGGGCGTATGGGCGTAATCCACGACGGCATAGGCCCGCTGGGGCAGGCTGAAAACCTGGTTCCGCCCCATTACCGTGACATCCCGGATGCCTTTGTCGATTGTGCCCGCGTCCATGCCCAGGGAGAAGCCCAGGGTCACCGCGGCCAGCAGGTTTTCCAGGTTGATGGCGCCCACCAGCCTGGACCTGAACTTGAAAGGAACCCCGCGGAAGGAAACGTCGAATGAGGTGCCGGACAGGGACAGATCGCTCCGGGTCAGTACCACGTCCGCGGTTCCGCTGCGGGCGAAGGTCAGGCGGTCGCAGGTAAGCTCGCGGCCCAGGCGGAGGCCTTCCTGGGAATCGGCGTTCAGGATGGCGATGCCGCCGGGGCGGAGGTAGGACGTGAACAAGCGCTTCTTGGCCTGGTAGTAGTCCTCGAAGTCCCGATGGTAATCCATATGGTCGCGGGTCAGGTTGGTGAAGATGGCCCGGGAGAAAAGGACCCCGCGGATCCGCTCCTGGCTGAGCGCGTGGGAGGAGACTTCCATGGACAAGGCCGTGCACTTCCGATCCGCGCCCATGCGGAGCATCGCGAAGAACTCGTCCGGGCCGGGAGTGGTCAGATCGGAAGGGAGGGCTTCCCCATCGATATCGTAGCTGATGGTCCCGAGGGAAATCACCTTCCTGCCGGCTGCCTTCAGAAGGCCGGTGGCCAGCTTGGTGATGGTGGATTTGCCGTTGGTCCCGGTCACGGCGACGGTTTCCATCCCTTCGGCGGGGCGGCCGTACCAGGCATTGAATACGTCGCCCACATGGGCCCGCAGGCCAGGGCAGGGTATGATTTCGGCGCCGGGATGCGGTTCGATGGCGCCTTCCAGGGCGGGATGGGAATTGCCTTCCGAAAGGACCGCGGCGGCCCCGCGCACGATCACGTCCGCAACGTACCGGGACCCATCGTCATGGGCGCCCTTCAGGGCCAGGAACAGGTTCCCCTTCCCCACCTTGCGGGAATCGAGGCGCACTCCGGTTATTTCCGGATCGGTCGAGGCCTGGAGACCAAGGCCGGCTTCGCGCATGAGCGAGGACAACTTCATTTCAGCCCATCCATCCGAGGGTAAGAACGCATTTCTGGCGGGGTTTCACCGTAGACCCGACGGGAGGTTCCTGGCGGATGATGCGGCCCGTGCCGGAATACTCCACGTCCATGCCCAAGCGTTTGAGCTTGAGCAGCGCATCGCGGAGGGTATTGTTGTTGAGGTCCGGCATCACCCGGCCATCCACGGATCCCAGCGAGATCTTCAGGGAATCCGTCGCGCGTGCGCGGGTCCCGGGGCGCGGCTCCTGATTGAGGACGGTCTCCCCCACCCCTTCGGCCTTCACGCCATGGCCCGTCCCGGACAGCACCTGGCGCGCATCGGCATACTTGTACCCGACCAGGTCGGGAACCATGGCCGAGTCGGGAGAGGCCGCGACTTCGACCGGCTTGCTGGCGCGGCGGGCCAGGGGATAGTCCGGATTCGCCATCACCCGGTCCACGATCTCGCGGAAAATCGGGGCTGCGCTCTGCCCGCCGTACTTGAACAGGGACGGTTCGTCGATCAGCACCAGGCAGACGAACTCGGGGCGGTCCACCGGGGCCATTCCCATGAAGGAGGAGTTGAAGAGCCCGTGGACGTATTTTCCGGTCTCGGCGTCGATTTTCTCCGCCGTGCCCGTCTTGCCCGCCAAGGCGATGCGATCGCTCTTGATATCCGCGGCCGTACCGTATTCCACCACGGCCGCCATCATTGCCTTCACCTTTTCCGCGGTTTCCTCGGACATCACGCGGCGCACGGTGCGGGGCGGGAGTTCCTGGACCACCTGGCCATTGTTGTCCGCCCAGGCCTTCACCAGGCGGGGCTTCATCAGGATGCCGCCATTGGCGAATGCCGCCAGGGCCATGGCCATCTGCAAGGGGGTGGTGGAAATCTCATGTCCGAAAGCGATGGTCGCCTGGGTGCGCCCGCTCCATTCCCCCACGGCCTTGAGCACGCCGCTTTCCTCCGCGGGAAGCCCCAAACCGGACTTCATGCCGATCCCGAAAGAGCGGATGTATTTATAGAAGGTCTCAGGGCGCAGGCGGGTGGAGACCTTGGCGAAGCAGATATTGCTGGAATACGCCAAGGCGTCGGTAAAGCTGATGCGGCCGTGGGGATGGGTATCCTTGATGGTCTGCCCGGATATCTTGTATTGACCGTTCTCTCCGTCCACGGTGTCGGTGGGAGCGATCAGCTTTTCCTCGATCAGGGCCGCGCTGGTGATGGCCTTGAAGGTGGAACCGGGCTCGTAAACCTTGACCACCGCCTGGTTCTTCCAAGCGTCCTTGTCCTCGCCGTCCCGGGTATTGGGATTATAGAAGGGGTAATTCGCCATTGAGAGGATGTCGCCGGTGTAAGGATCCACCACGATGGCCACCCCCTGCTTTGCCCCGGCCTTCTGCACGCCGCGTTCCAGGGCATGCTCCACGATCTCCTGGAGCTTGGAATCGAGGGTCAGGACCACGTTCATGCCGTTGATGGCTTCCTTCTGGCGTTCCTGGAACCCGGGATAATAGCGGTTCTTCACGTCGTGCCGCAGGTACTTCCACCCGTCCGTGCCGCGCAATTCCTTGTCCAGGAAGTATTCCAGGCCCAACTGGCCGTAGCCGTCCTTGCCGACGGTCCCGAGCACCTGCCCCGCCAAGGCTCCCTGGGGGCATACCCGGCTCAACCTGCGCATGCGCGTGCCGATATTGTTCCCTTTGGAATCCGAACGCATGCCGGATTCCATTTCCACGTCCGCGTTGACCACGAGCTTCTGCATGTCCCGATCCAGGATTTCCCCGCGTTTCGGGGATACGACGTTCCGGCGGATGCTCTGGCTGGACGCCATCTCGCGGTAGTACCCGGCCTTCACCACCTGCACCCAGGATACGCGCAGCAACATGCCCAGCCAAGCGACGGCGAGGAAGAAGCCGAGGGTCACAATCCGTTTGTTCGCCATGCGACCTTTCCGGATTCCAGGCCCCTGCCTTCGCCTCTTGTCTCGCGCCTGCCGGCCATCCCCGCCTGCGCCGTGCGGGCCGAGCCCCCTTCATCACCCAGGGATGCATCGCCGCCCAGGTAGACCAGGACCGGGGCCTTCCCGTATTCCAGGCCGAAGCGTCCTTTGGCCAAGGCCTCGATGCGGGAAATCTTCTTCAATCCGCCTACGGAGACTTCCAACAAAGCGATGTCGTTGCGGAGCTGGGCGCGTTGCTTGGCCAGCCGGACCGCGCCCATGGAAATGCGCACGTAGGCGTTCTGCTTCCATACATGCGCGACCAGCACTCCCGCGGCGCACAGCACCAGGAGGAAAAGGCCGACTATGGTCCTCAGCTTCAGGCCCTTCATATCTTCTCCACCACCCGCAACTTGGCGCTCCGGGCCCGGGGATTCCGTTCCCTCTCCGCGTCGGAGGGCAATCCCGGCTTTCGCAGGACCTTACGGATGCTCCGGTTGTTGCCGCCGCACATGCACACGGGCAGGTTGGGCGCGCAGATGCAATCCTTCTCGAACTCGGCCAAGGTCTCCTTGACCTTACGATCCTCCACGGAATGGTAGCTGAGGACGCAGAGCCGCCCGCCGGTCTTCAGCGCCGCCACCGCCGCCCTCATTCCGGTCTGGACCTGGCCCATCTCATCGTTCACTTCCATCCGGATGGCCTGGAAAACGCGCGCCAGCATGGAATTGCGGTTCTCATCGCGCATGCCCGGGAGCTTGTCCACGGCCTTGCGGATCAAATCGCTCGTCATCTCCTCCCCCGCCTCGACGGCTTCGAGGATGGTCCGCGCCAAGCGCTTGGCTTCGTCGATATCGGAATTGCGGCGCAGTATGCTGGCCAGCTCCCATTCGTCCCATCCGGAAATCAGGTCGGAGGCGGCGGGTCCTTCGCTTCCCATGCGCATGTCCAGGGCCGTGCCGGGGACGAAGGAGAAACCGCGTTCCTTCGCGTCCAATTGGCGAGAGCTTACGCCCAGGTCGAACAAGGCGCCGGAAAGGCTTCCCGGAGGGCAGAATTCCGCCAGGCGGGAGAATTCCGCCCGTTCCACGCGCATGCGAGGCTCGTTCTCGAAGGCCAGTTTATTCCGTTCTACCGCTTCCATGTCCCTGTCCAACCCGATCAGCCCGCCCTTGGGGCTCAACTTCTCCAGGATCCGTCCGGCATGGCCGCCGCCTCCGAGGGTGGCGTCCAGATACCGGCCGTCCGGGTCAACCACCATGAGTTCAGCGATTTCATCCGCCATGACCGGCAGGTGGTATCCATGCCCTTGATTCGACGGGTTGCGTGGACGCGCATCGGACCGGCCCATCAGAACCAGTTCTCGAATTGCTTCTCTTCATCCGGCGAGATCACTTCGATTTGCTGCGAGTACTTCTCGGGAGCCCACAGGCGGACGCGCTTGCCGTCGCCGACGAAGGTCACTTCGCCGCCGATACCGGCATAGGCCATGAGTTCAGCGCTGAGGGAAATCCGGTTCTGACCGTCCAGGACCGAAAGCTTGGCCATGGAGGTGATGCGGGTGCGGAATTTGGAAACGTCGGTTCCGCGGCCCAGGCTCTCGAGATACTGGATGTAGTTGTTCCATTCGTAGACCGGATAGAGAGCCAGGGTCTTGCCTTCCGCGATGGTGACGATCACCTGTCCGCCCGCCTCGTCCTTCAGGATCTTGCGGAAGTCCTTCGGGAAATTGGTGCGGCCCGTCGCGTCGATCGCGACCGTGGCCTTCCCGATGAAGGACTCTAATTTGATGGTGTTCTTTGCGTCAGCCATTGTTAACCAATTTTACCCAAAATCTACCATAATTACCCTACAAATTGCAAAAAAAGGTCCCGAAAATAAATTTTCCCTATACGCCTCAAAAAGCTGTATTGGCCGAGTCGAAACGCAGGTCGGGGGGTGTAACTAAGGTACCCGAAAAGATAAGGGAAGTGAAATCATGGACTTAACCTCTGGGGGAGGAAAAGTCCCGGATCCGGGCGAAGAGGCAAAACCGGAAAGCGCTCCGACTAGTAATGCCCGTCTGGGCAGCTCAGTCTATGTCCCACTTCTTCCTGAGGAACCAGGAGAGGGAGAGCAAGGCGAGGATGAAGAGGCATTGGGCGAGGGTATTGTAAAGGTGGATGGCCGAGGTCTTCTCCATGCGGATCTGGGCTCCTGGCAGCGTAGGTAACATAGATGTTACCCCGCCCGGCGCATGCCCCTCCAACTCCGGCTCCAGGACGCGCCCACCCGAGCGGGATGCCGCGTCCCCCAGGATCGCGCGATCGAAGCCTATCCGCGCCAATTCCAGCGCCGCCTTGGGAGCGACCGGCAAGGAATCGCTCCATAGGATTTGCGTCCCTGCGCGGAGTTCCATGCGGTAATCGCCTTTGGGAACGGCGATGCCCTTCACCAGGAACTCCCCTGCCCCGTTCCCCTCCGGGCGCGGCCATTCCCGCGAGAATCCCCCTCCCGAGATCGAGAATACCAGGGGGCCTGCATGGGATTTCCCCGCCTCCGCCTCCCGTTTTTCCGGAAGGCGGATCCCGACGTCGAAGGGGACCAGGTGGTAGGCGCGCGCCGGACGGGAAGCGCTCACGGCGCCTTCTTCCACCGCGGCCAGCCTTTGCGCGGCCCTGACGTATGCGGCGATATTCTCGCGCGTGGCGAAATCCCCCTGGGGATCGAAAAGCGGCCCCCAAACGGCGGGCAGGCAGAAAAAGAAGGCCCGTTTTCCCGTACCAAGGGGGATGCGCCCCATCAGCATCCCGCGTTTGGCGCCTTCGCGAATCTCGACCAGGGTCTCCCCGCCCCATTCTGGCGCGTCCAGGGACGCATCAGCGAGGCTTTTCAGGCGCACCACCTCGTCCGGGAATGCTTCCGCGGCCGCCCGGACGGGCTTGATTTCGGCAACCGGGGAAAAGGTCCGCCAGACCGCCTTGCCCGATTCGGTAACCTGCGGGGTACGCCCCGGTTCGATACGGGAGTAGACCACGACCTTGGCGGGAATCGTCCCCAGCCATGACTGGAGGCGCCCGGGACCCGCTGACCCCGCTTCCACCCAGACCTGATCCTTCGTGGACAGGGCCAAGCGGCCGATATCCTCGATCCCGAAGAAGGAGACCCTGGTTCCCTCCCATGATTGCAGGCCCGCCAGCATGCCCTTCTCGTCCAGGCTGCGCACGGGCCGGAATACGTGCACGACCCGTTCGGCGCGGCCCTGGGGAAAGGATACCCCCAGGGTATCGTTATAAGGATTGAAGTCGGCGCCCTTATCGGAAGGCGTTACCACGGCCAGGACCGGCATGCGGCCTTCCTGGAAAGGCTTTTCCGGGATCCACGGAAAGCGGAACACGCCCGCGTCAGGCGAAGCCGCGGCCGGAAGTTTGCGCGTCAGCAGGGTCTTTCCGCCTTGAAGGAGCTTCAGGGAAGGGCCTTCACCGGCCTTGCCGACCGGTCGCCAAGAGACTTCCAGGTCGGTCCGGACGGAAGGGGCATCCGGGTTCAGGGAGATACGGACTTCCTCCGGCTGGATTTCCGCGATCGAATCCGGACGGAAAACCACGGGGAAGAGCGGAATGCGCCAGGTCCGGCTGGAGCGGCCGGAATCCAGGTTGGCCCGCCCATCGGAAAAAAGGAATGCTGCCTGCAGGTTGGGCACCGCTGCCGAATCCACGAAGTCGGCCAAGGCCGCGAGACTCGTCAGATGCGGTTCTTCAGCGCCGCCGGGGTCCCTGGCCTCCTGGCGGCCCATGCGCGGGAAACCGGAAACGGGCCAGGCGGATTCCGCGAAGTCCGCGACGCGCACGTCGAATTTGCGGGCCCGGTATCCTTCAACCAGGCGTTTTTCGAATTCCCGGTACGATCCGCCGAGACCCAGGTACGCCCCCGCGCGGAAGCTGGCGCTCTGGTCCCGGAGGATCAGGATGGCCGGGTTGTGGAATTCCACCCGGTGCCTCCGGAGCTCCGGAGCGGTAAGGGATACGGCCAGCATGGTCATGGCCGCGGCCTGGAGGGCGAAGAGGATACGGCCGGTGCGCGGGAACCGGGAAGCGGTCGAACCTCCGGCCGCGGATCCGTCCAGGTACTGTCGCCATAGGATCCAGAGCCCGGGAGGGATGAGGAGCAGGAACCAGGGAGAGCCGGTGAGATGGAGGGAGTACATCGCCTGCTACTCGGGCTTCAGTCTCAATGTCGTATGCTTCGCCTTGGCGGAAGTCTTGGGGTGGTCCAGGTTATAGTGGAGACCGCGCGATTCCTTGCGTTTGCGGGCGCTCTGGATGATAAGCTCGGCGCACAAGGTCAGATTCCTGAGTTCGATCAGATCGGGTACCATCGAAAAGGACCAATAATCCTTGTGGATCTGCCGGCTGATGACGCGGATGAACTCTTCCGCGCGGGCCAGGCGGAAATCGCTCCGCACTATCCCGACGTAGTGCCACATGGTGGATTTGATGGTTTCCAGCGAATGCGAGTAGATGATGGTTTCCGGCGCGGGCTTGAGGGCCAGGCTGTTCCAGGTCTTGAACCGCTTGCGGGAGGGCTTGGGAGAGGGATTCGCCACGATGTGGGCCAAGGCGCGCTCCGCGAACACCACCCCTTCCAGGAGGGAATTGCTGGCCAGGCGGTTGGCGCCATGCACTCCGGTGCAGGCCGTCTCCCCGACTGCGTAAAGGCCGGCCAGTTCGGCGGCGGAATTGACGTCCACCTTCACCCCGCCGCACATGAAATGGGCGGCCGGGACCACGGGGATCCATTGCTCCGAAATGTCCAGGCCCATTTCCTTGCAATGCTTATAGATGTTCGGGAAATGGCGCAGAAGATCGGTCTTGTCCGTCTTGGTGACGTCCAGGTACATGCAGGGCTGCCCCGTGCGCTTCATCTCCGCGTCGATCGCCCGTGCTACGATATCGCGTGGGGCGAGGGACTTGAGGGGGTGGACCTTGTCCATGAAAGCCTCGCCACGGTGGTTGCGGAGCACGCCTCCATGGCCGCGCATGGCCTCGGAGATCAGGTAGGTGGGATGGCCGGGATTGTAGAGGGCGGTGGGATGGAACTGCATGAACTCCATGTCCTCCACCGCGGCGCCGGCGCGGAAGGCCATGGCGATACCGTCCCCGGTCGAGACCAGATCATTGGTCGAATGGGCGTAGATCTGGCCGACCCCGCCCGTGCACAGAACGGTTGCCGCGCCCAGGAACAGGTCGATCTTGTCCCCTTTCACGTCCAGGGCGTACAGGCCGTAGCATCGCCGGGGTCCGCCCTCCCGTTCGCCCTTTCGCAGATGCTTCCGCGTCACCAGATCGATGGCCAGGTAGTTTTCCAGGATGGTGATATTCCCGTGCCCGGCGGCGGCCTCGATGAGGGCGCGCTGGATTTCATGCCCGGTCAAATCGTCGGCATGGACGATCCGGGAGCTGGAATGACCGCCTTCCCTGGCCAGATGGAACGGGGCAGGCGGCTTTTTGCCGCGTCCTTTGGACCCGGAACCGTTCTTGCCGGAGGCCATGGTGAACCGGACGCCCCAGTCGACCAGGTCCCGGATGGCCTGGGGCCCCCGGTTGACCAGGATACGGACCCGGTCTTCCCGGCAGAGGCCTGCGCCGGCGACCAGGGTGTCCTGGGCATGGCGTTCCACGGAATCGGTGGGGTCCATTACGGAGGCGATGCCCCCCTGGGCCAGATTGGTGGAACCGGACCAGCTGAGTTTCTTAGTCAGGACCAGGACCTTGCCATGGGAGGCCGCCTTCAGGGCGAAGGAGAGTCCCGCGATTCCGGACCCGACCACGATGAAATCATATTCCGCCATCGGATCTCCGCCCGCGCTGGACCATGACGGTCGAAAACTCGACCGGATTCGGCCAAATATATAAATTTACCCATTGGGCCGATTTCCGGCCGTCTCAGGATTGGAGCATTTCCGCTATGACATTGGAATGGATGAAGAAACAGGCCAAGTGGGTGATCGGTATCTTCGGGTTGTTCATACTCGGGGGCTTGGTCATGATGGATCGAGCCGGCAGCTACCGCTCCGATCGCCATCACAACATCGTGGGAAAGGTCAATGGCGAGGAAATCCCGACCGACCGCTTCCAGAGCGAACTCAAGAATTACCTCCGCGGCCAGGAAGCCCAGAACGGCAAGGCCCCCGAAGGCCTGCAGCTCGCGCAAATCCGCGAAGGCTTGTTCAATTTCAAGGTACAGTCGGTGCTGATGCAGAAGATTTTCGACGGCTACCAGTTGCACGCGTCCCGGGAAGAGATGATGGACTACGTGGTCAAGCATCCCCAGGAAGTCGCGGGACATATAGCCCGCTACAAAGGCTATGAGGAAATGCCTCCCTTCCTGGCGGACTCCTCAATCGATCAAGCCCGCTTCGAGAACTGGTTGGCGCAGGATTCCATCTACGATCGCTATTCCATGCAGGAGCTCGAGCAGCAGTTGAAGACCTCGGTGATCCCCCAGGTGCAACTGCAGCAGATCATGAAGTCCCAGATCCATCGCACCCCCCTGGAGGAGGCGTTCACCGTCTCGATGCGGGAAAACAAGGCGCGCGTGAAATTCTACCATGTGCCCGCCGATTCCTTTTCCGTGAGCCCGGACAAATTCAAGGATGCGGACCTGAAGGCCTACTACGAAGCGCATCCGGACAGCTTCTACTTCCATGACGAGGCCGCCCGCCTCGCCTACGTGCGCCTGCCCTTGCGCCCCTCCCGTACGGACAGCGCCCTGATGGCCGAGTTCGCCAAGGAGCTGAAGGAACGCGTCGCCAACGGCGAGAAGTTCGCCGACCTCGCCAAGGATTACTCCAACGACCCCGGCAGCGCGGAAAAAGGCGGCAAGCTGGAAGGCCTGCGCGGACGCGAAGGCCTCGATCCCGCCTTCGCGAACGCCGCATTCGCCCTGAAGCCCGGAGAGATCTCGGATCCGGTGCTGAGCCAGTTCGGCTACCACATCATCCTGCTGCATGATCGAAAGAAGGTGGACAGCACGGAAAAGGTCGAGGTCAGCCATATCCTGCTCAAGGTGACTCCCGGGACCGAAACCATCGATAGCCTGATGGGACAGGCCGAGAAGATCCGGGCCTCGGCCCAGAAGGACGGCCTGGAGAAGGCCGCGAAGGAGTTCAACATCACCCTCGAGAAGACCCCGATCTTCGAGAAGAGCAACCTCTCCCCTCTCGGCGGCGGATACGTCCAAGGCGCGAACTCGTTCGCCTTCAGCAAGTTCGAAGCGAAGGAAGAGATTTCGGAAGCCTTGCAGTCCGATGACGGCATCTACCTCTTCGAGCGCGAAGCCAAATTCGACAAGGGCCGCAATTTCGAACGGGCAAAGCCCCAGATCGCGGCCGACCTGGCGAAGGAAGAGAAACTGAACCTGGCCAAGAAGGAACTTGAAGCGCAGAAATCCGCGATCGCCGCCGCGCCCGAAGGCGCCCTGCCTCCGCATATCGGCAAAGCCGTTCTCGACAGCACCGCCGCCGGTCCTATCTCCGCCGACAATTGGCTTTCGGGATTCGGGTATTCCAGCCCGGTCCTGTTCCAGGTCTTCAACCAACCCGTCGGCTCATGGGGTCCGGTCCTCACCACCGATATCGGCGCGGTCCTGGCCAAGGTCACCGAGAAGGTGCCCGTGCCCGGAACGGAACTGGCGAACAAAGTTCAAGCCCAACTGATGCAGGCCGATCCGTATGCGGTTTCAGGTATCTACCAGGATTTCGTGACCAATCTGCCGAAATCGGCGAAGGTCGAGAATACGATGGATTTGGTCTTCCGAAATTAGGGAAATTGGCGCCGGTCCGGTAATCCGGACCGGTCCTGGGGGCGAGGGCCTGCTTTACCCTTATTTTTCCGGGGCGTCCGGGGCGGAGAAGGCCCCGTATACAATGGGAATACGGAAAAAGGGGCATGCCATGCTTGCCCGGCCCTGGTAACTTGGTATCTTAGGAAACGATGAAAAAGCTTATCATACTGACCCTGATCAGCTTCGCCTTGGCGGGTCTCGGGAACGTATTCAGCAAGACCCTAACGTCCTCCTTGGGAACCAAGCCCATCTCGGCCTCGGGATGGGCCATGTTCAAAGAGCTTTTCCACTAATCCTTTCCGAGCTCGCCGTATTCCGGAAACCCCGGTCTTACGGGCCTGAGCGCCCTTTACGCCGTTTTCGGCCACCTTCCCCAAAACTCCACAACCATTTCAGGCTATTGCAGCCCTTGTCCTCCCGGAATTCCCCGGAAGATAAGGAATTTTAATGTTGGCTTTGGATCCTACCGGCCTTTAAGATCAACGAGGTTATAACCCCAAGAGGCAAATTGGACTCCAAAGGAAACATACTGATTGTTGATGATGAACCGTCCATCTGCACGGTCATCTGCGATTATCTCCGCTTGCAAGGCTACAATTGCGCGAGCGCCAATGCCGTGGACTCCGCTCTGCAGATCCTGCAGACCGTGCAAGGAGTGGATTGCATCCTTTCGGACATCAAGATGCCGGGCAAGACCGGAATCGATCTCCTCAGGGAAGTGAAGACCAATTGGCCGGAGATGGCGGTCATCCTGTTCACCGGAAACGCGGAAATCCATACCGCGGTGGCCTCGATGCAAGAAGGCGCCTACGATTTCATCCTCAAGCCCATCCAGCTGAAGCAGGTGATCCATAGCATCACCAATGCCCTGGAAAAGAAGCGCATGAAGATGGAGTTGCAGAACTACCAACGCAACCTCGAAAAGCTGGTGACCGAGCGGACCAACCAGATCAAGGAAGCGATGCAGATGCTGGAAGGATCGCATCTGGATACGATTAACCGATTGTGCCAGGCCGCGGAATACCGTGACGATGAGACCGGCTACCATGTCCTGCGTATCAGCAAGTATTGCGAAGTGCTGGCCCGCGGGGTGGGACTTTCCGAGGAGGAAACCTGGCTGCTGAGCAAGGCCAGCCCGTTGCACGATATCGGCAAGATCGGGATCCCGGACTCCATCCTTCTGAAGCCCGGCCGCCTGACGGTCGAGGAATTCGAGATCATGAAGAAGCATGCGGAGATAGGCGGGCAGATCCTGAAGAACGCCAATTCGCGCGTGCTCCAGGTGGCCGAGACGGTCGCCATGTCCCATCACGAAAAATGGGACGGTAGCGGTTATCCGCGCGGCCTCAAGGGCGAGGAGATACCGCTCCTGGGACGCATTACCGCCGTCGCCGATGTCTTCGACGCCCTGACCATGAAGCGATGCTACAAGCCCCCGTTCTCGCTCGAGCAGTCCGTGAACATCATCACCGAAGGCAAAGGCAAGCACTTCGACCCGCGGATGGTGGAGATCTTCCTATCGAGGCTCCCCGAGTTCATTTCCATCCAAAGCGAGTATTCCGAGAAATAGTCAGGGGTTCCGCGGGGTACCGCCAAACAAAAGGCCCGATCCGGAATATCCGGATCGGGCCTTTTTATTCTTATCCCCGGCTGTTGCCGGGCGGGGCCCGTTACATCCGGAGCATGCGACGGGTGGCCTTGAAGACGGGCTTGCCGGTAGCGGAGGCCTCGAGGCTCAGGGTGTACACTCCGGCGGGTAGCGGCGAGTTCTGCCGGTCCTTCCCGTCCCAGAGGTAGTTCAAGGAACTGCCGCCGCGTATGGATTTTTCCCAGACGGTGCGGCCGCGGAAGTCGCGGACCTTCAGGTCGAAGGCCACCTTGCCGAAACCCTCCGGAAGCGCGTAACGGATAAGGGTCGAGCCCGCGAAGGGATTGGGGTAATTCGACAAGGCGAGAAGGTGCAAGGGCACCAGGCCTTCCAGGACCGAATTCAGGTAGTCCTTGTCCCCGGCCACGATATGGTAGTCATTGGCCTTCAAATCCGATTCCGACAGGCCGATGGGCGCGTCCCCGCTCAGGGGGATGGCGGTCTTATGCAAGGTTTCCACCAGGTATACGGGCACGGAACGGCTGGCATCGGCGAGGCGCAGGTTGATACCTTTGCCTCCGTTCGCCGCATGGCCTTGCAGCGCCCAATGCCCCTGCCAGGATCCGGTCATCGGACGGATGAACCCGGATACCGATTCGGCCCCGGAGGGACGATCATGCTTCAGAGCGACCCGGAAATCCTGGCCGGGCACGTCGGGTGCTTCCGGAGTGGTCGATTCCGAAGCTCCCATCCCGATGCGCAGGAACATGGAAGCCTTATCGCTGGATGCAACCAGGCGCGCGGTCCAGGACTCGCCTGCCTGGGAAGCCGACTTCGCGGATACCTTGGCGACAGCGGACATCGAGCGCATGGTATCCAGGATCGGGAACTTCAAGGTTACGGCCGTCTTGGGACGGATGGTATATCCCTCCCAAGGCCTGAGGATGGTGCTTGCCACGGGGGGATTAGCGCTTCCGACCTCGAGGGCCTTCCACGACGGCTTACCGGTAACCTTGTCCTTCGGATCGAATTTCCAGGCGGCCGGAGCCGCATCGCGCGCGATCCCGGAGGAGTCCAGCACATCGATCCATTTGATCGGGAAATTGAACGGCAGGGCGATATCGGTCCATTGGTTCGGCGACAAGGGCATGCTGAAGGTCTCGAAATCCAGGGACATGCCGGTTGCGCTGGACGGCGTGTAAGGCGAAGTCGACCCGGACCAGGACGCCTGGCCCGCATCGTACTTGATGACGTCCGGATTGGAGCCATCATACACATTGAAGGCATCCGCGCCCGAACCGTTTCCTTTGTAACGCATCAGCCGCATATTGTCATTGTCCCAGCGGGGCCGGTTCACTACCCTTGCCAGGCTTCCGGTATCGGCCTCGTCCCATGGGTATCCGAACAGGTTCCAGACCTTGGTCGCGCTGGTCGAGTTTTCGAATCCCCGTTCCTTCTTTTCCGAGATATGCAGTTCCTGATCCGAGAACCTGGTGCGGATGAAGGTGCGGCTGCGGGAAATCTCCGCGCCATCGAAAACCGTGTATTCGACTTCGATGCTGCGGGAAGCCTTGCCGGTCAGATCCGCATACTTGGCGAAGTCCTTGAAGTTCCGCAGGATGGGGAGGATCACCGTGGTCTCGTCCAGATTACCCCCGGCCACGGTCACGTCGGCCGCATGGATTTCCGTGGAAGCCGCGAAGTTTTCGGCGGACACGGTCGAATCGAGCAGGAAAGGTTTCTGCTGGACGGTGGTCATGGAGGAGATGGGTTCGGAGGCGGCCGCTTTCAGGTAATATTTGTAGAAGCGATCCCTTTTCAGGCTGTCCGCGAGGTTGGCGAATCCGGAACTGAGGGCGATGGTATGCGAGTGGTAGGTCCCCCCGAAGACGCCCGATACCATTCCCCCCGCAGGGAGTACCGTGATGAGGACTAGTGGATTCGCGGTCTTGAAACCCGTTCCCTTGAACTTGACCGGGACGTGCACGAAGACGCTGTCCTTGGTGGTGGTGAAATCGAAGACGGGTACGGAGGCGTCGGTCCCGATGATGGAACCCGGTTCCATGGAAGCCTGCATCTTCCCGAAGGCATAGGTCTGGGAACCCGACCGGTTGGATTCGATGGTGATCCGGGTTTTACCGCCTTCCTGTTTCACCGTCCAGTTCGAAACATAGCTCGCCATGCCGGAAGCGTCCGAAGGGATAAGGAAGAGGTCGAAACCGGACAGGTCCGGAAGGGCGTCCATGGTGATATCGGCCTTGAAGGTCTGTTTCGAATCGACCGCGCCCAATCCAGGCAAGGTCACGTTCAATTTGATGGCTGGGAGCGGAGAGGTGAGGTCAAGATTGAAAACCTTGGGCACCGAGATGGCGTCGAATCCGGGGTTCTTCACCAGGCCGGTGGAAACCGGTTCGGTGAAGGTAACGCGGGATACGAATTTGCCGGCATAGGCACCGTCCTTGACGATGAATTGGCCGTTCGTGCTCGGGCATGCGGATCGCATCGTCGTGATTTCGCAATCCCCTGAATCCACGTCGACCCCGGAAGTGATGGTGTCCCGATAGGAATACCCGAGGGTCCGCGTTCCGGTTTTGGAGGTCCGACCCAGGGCGGCATAGAAATGGAACAGGGTCGCCTCATCCTTGATACCGCCAGCGAAATCGGAGATGTTCCCCGAACTGAGGGCGCTGATGGGGAAATGCTTCTGCTGAGCGGCCGGAATGGTCGACAGGGAGGCATCGCTGATGAGCCCCAAATCGCTGGTTGACCAGAACACGTGCAAGGAATCCGCTTCTACGGGATCGAAAGTCTTGGCCGATACCGTCCAATTGATCCGGGTGAAGTCATTGTCGATTTTCGAGGGGTTGATGGCCAGGACGCCCATTACCGTAGCCGGATTGGCATTGAGTTCAAAGGCCCCGATTTCCTTGCGGTTGCTCCGGCTCTTGCCCAGGACGTCCTTGTCGATGGTAGTACTGTAAATGGTGGCGGTATTGATGCTTCCCGCATACAGGGCGTTGCAGGGGGAGATGGTTCCGCATTCAATCGGCGAGGCCAAGGCGCCTTCGAGGATCCCGATGTAATTCGTGGCCCAGATATCCGCGCTCAGGATGCGGGAGGAGGGATCCAGATCGCCTGCATCGGTCAGACCCTGGAGATCCGGTTTACCCGTATAGACGTTATGGTCCAAGGTGGGAGGAGGGGTCTTGTTTTTGAGGGTCGCATCGATGGGAGTGGCGATCCCGGAGAAGAAATTATTGGCCAGCACCATGCTGACGGTGCCGGTGCCGGACTGGAGCACGCCGACGGTCTTTCCGGTATTGGAGAGGCTCGCATCGTCAACGAAGGTATTGTTGATGACGCGGACATTGGCCGAGGCGGCATTGGTTACCTGGACGTTCTTTGTGAAACCCCAGACCAGGTTGTTCACGAACCGGGCATCCGCCGTGCCGCCCACGTCGATATTGACCGCCGCACCTTCGACCGCGCCCCTGGCGACCGCACGGAAGATATTCCCTTCGATGACGGCGCCGGATGCCTTGATGTTCAGGGCCGTATTCCCGCTGGCCGCGGGCATTTCGATGAAGAATCCTTTAAGGGTCACGTTCTTGCGGGTGATGGTCAGGGCTTCCTTGGTCTTGCCCCGGAAAACGGGCCGGTTCTCCTCGTATTTGCCCGGCACCTGGTTGGTGATGATGTTGACCGGCCCGACGTCCGTACCATTGATGGGAGCGATGGTGATGTCCTCCATCGCCACCGCGGGATTGCCGTTCTTGATGATGACGGTACCGCCATTGCGGGTCGAAATGTCCTTCATGGCGGAGTCGAGGCTGCAATACGGCAGGAGCTGGGTGCCGTCCGCCGTGGGGCAGGCCGTGGTCTTATACGTGACGAAGACGGTATCGCTCGCCGAAGTGCGGAAGGTGGCTGGAGCGGAGTTCGGGGTGGCCTGGCCGTATTTGACCGTGGAGCCCAATTTCGCGATGGGTATCGCATAGAATACGAAGGTGCCCTTGGGAACGTCGATGGCGTAGGCGAGGCTGGATCCGGATGCCGCTTTCGCGATGGTATCCACCCCTTGCCCGTTTTCCGTGGCGACCACGACCGCGACGCTGTCGATCGCTTCGCTTCCACGGGTCACGGTGATATTGGCCCGGCCATTCGGGAAATCGCTTGCGGCCGGGTCCAATTTCAAGGTCAAGTCATTGATGGGATAAGAGGGCACGCCCAAGACCGTGGCGATGGCGGCGCTCGAGAGCACGGGCGCCTGCTGGCCCTGGCGATAATGGAGCATCTTCACGTAAAACGGGGTCTGGGAGCCTAGGCGCACTTCCTTGGGAACGGTAAGGATGGAATCGTCCCCCAGGAAGGTCTTACGGATGTAGCCGCTGGTCTTTACCGAGGCCTTGAGGGCGTTGGAATCATTGGACGCCGTCAATTTGGCCAAGGTATCGCTGAAGAAGAATTGCATGAACTCCGGGGTCAAGGTGGTCGACTTGTAGTAATTCCCGTCGAAGGTCCTGCCTGTAAGTTTGATTTTGGTGGAGTCGGATTTGAGAGGCGAAAACTTAAGGCTCGCTCCCAGGGTTCCGGAATCCAAGGGACTGGGGGTTTCATAGGTATCCTGATCCACGAACGCCCCGACCTTGACATTGGCGAGCCAGGTGCGGCCGGCCAGGAACGGAGTGAAACCGGGGAAGTAGAGCTTGCTGGCGCCGAGGTCCTTTATATCGGACATTCCGGTCCAGTTGGTGGTGGTGTAAACCCGGAACATCTTCCCGAAATCATTGTTCTTGCGCACCAGGGTCGGATCGCTCCGCAACTCGGTCAGAGGAAAATCCTTCACATCACTGGACGACGGTCCAAAGTTCGAAAAGCCCCGGGGAAGCGGGGTATTGATATTGGCGCCCGAGTTCCCGTTCAGGGTAATGGCCACGCTTCCGGAATTGACCGCGAGGGGCATGTTGGATTTGCCGCGCGACCAGGCATTCTTCAGGATGCTGTCCGAAGCGGCCAAGGCGGTGCTGAAGGCGATGGGAGGCAAGGTATCGGCTTTATGGGCGAAGAGGTTGTGCTGGATAACGACGCTTTTTTCCGGAGTCGTCACGCTGGAGCCGATGATGATGGCGTTCCATTCGTTGCGGGATCCGGTAAAGGTGTTGGCGATGACGTGGACGGTACCCGTGGCGGCCAATTGCAGACCGGTTGAGAAAAAGACGCTGGAACGGATTTCCACCCGGGTGGCCGAGCCGCCCGTATGCAGGCCGATGGACCGGCCGACGCCGTCGGGCGGGGCGCGGAACAGGCAGCGTTCGACCAGGACGGAATTGGCGGAGATGTCCAGCAAGGGCCCGGTACCGCTGGTGGAATTGTCGGCCATCCAGAAATGACATCCCGAGACGGACGAACTGTCCGCCGAAATCAGAACTGAAGGGGAGGTGGTTCCCGGACCAATGGTCTTACGGGCGAAACCGAGGTTGGAAAGGATGGTTGTATTTCCCACGTTCACGTTCAGCAACTGCGGATCGGAAAGGGTGTTTTCAACCAGGGTCAGAATTGAGTCGTTGGCAGAATTCTCACCGACGATGCGGGTGGTCTTGCCGCTTCGGCCGGAAACCACGATTTCATTGGCCAGTTTAAGGGTATCACCTGCGAACCGCAGGTGGACCGTCATGGTGGCATCGGTACAGCCGGCAATGATGGCATTGATGCCCGTACCGGCCGTTCCAGGCGTATATGGGGAGGAGGTGACTACTATGGTAGTGTCGTTGCAGGCCGCGTAACCGCTACCCAGGGAAAGCAGGACCAAGGACAAACCCGAAAAGAGCTTCCGCATAACTGATGATCCCCTCACCGCGGGGATTCCGCGGCCCGAAAAATGACAGCTTTCGTCAAAAACGTTCAAAACGGCGCTTCCCAAGCTCCTTGAGCAAACTGGAGCGAATGTGCCTTAATTCCCGCAATTAACTCGAAAAAGTAGTAAGCTGCCATAGCAAAAAGTAGATATTCTTATTAAATTTGATAGTGTTGGTGTGTTCGTCTAGTGGTTAGGACGCTGCCCTCTCACGGCGGAAGCAGGGGTTCAACTCCCCTACGCACTACCAGTCTTGATCGGGGACGCTTCATTCGGAGCGTCCCCTTTCATTTTCCCCCCATCCGAATCCCAAACCCACAAGAACCATTTTCCTTAATCTATCCAAATGCTTGCGTAAAATCCCCGTAAATCCTATTTTCCCGAACGATAATGGGTTCTACTCTTCCTCGCCCGAAACCGGGTCCGACCGGCTCCAAAAGTCACTCCCTCCCACCCCAAGGTTAAGCTTCCATGGAAAACTTGTTGGCGATGATTCTGGCCGGCGGCCAAGGTTCCCGGCTCCAACCCCTGACGAACGACCGAGCCAAGCCGGCCGTCCACTTCGCGGGAAAATACCGGGTTATCGACTTTGTCCTCAATAATTTCGTGAATTCAGGGTTTTACCAGGTCAAGATCCTCACCCAGTTCAAGTCGGATTCCCTCAACCGTCATGTGTCCCAAGCCTGGGATCTCAATCGGAACCTGGACCAGTACGTGGACCTGGTTCCGGCCCAGATGCGGATCGGCAATTCCTGGTACATGGGCACGGCGGACGCCATCTACCAGAACGTGAATCTGATACGGGACGTACGCCCGGACCATGTGGCCGTTTTCGGCGGCGACCATATCTATAAGATGGCCGTGAACCAGATGCTGGAATTCCACCTGGCCAAGGGCGCCTTGGCGACCATATCCTGCATCCCGGTCCCCCAGGAGGAAGCGCGCAGCTTCGGCGTGGTGGAAGTGGATGATGATGGCCGCATGATTGGGTTCGAGGAAAAGCCGAGCCGTCCCAAGTCCATGCCGGGACGCCCGGGTTGGTCCTTGGCCTCCATGGGCAACTACATCTTCAACAGCAAGTTCCTGGTCCGGGAACTGCTTTCGGACAGCAAGCTGGCCAACTCCCATCACGACTTCGGCCGCGACATCCTTCCCTCCATCTATAATCATCACCCGGTCTACGTTTACGACTTCGCCGAAAACCGGATCAAGGGCGAGAACGAGGCGAGCCACGGCTACTGGAAGGACATCGGGACCCTGGAAGCCTTTTTCGAGGCCAACATGGACTGCTGCGCGGTCTCCCCCATCTTCAACCTGTACAACAACAAGTGGCCCCTGCGCACGGTGAACTGGAACCTGCCGCCCGCGAAGTTCGTCTTCGGCGAGAACGATCCCGAAGGCCGTAAGGGCGCTTCATACGATTCGATCGTCTGCGAAGGCTGCATCCTTTCCGGTGGCGAGACCAACCATTCCATCCTCTCTCCCGGTTGCCAGATCCACAGCCATGCCATGGTGACGGATTCGATCCTGTTCCCGAACGTGGACGTGGGCCGCGGGGCGCGCGTACATCGGGCCATCGTGGAAAAGGGCATCAAGATCCCTCCCGGATTCGAAGTGGGCGTGAACCCTGAAAAGGATCGGGAACGCTTCCACGTCACGGACACCGGGATAGTCGTAATCGCGAAGGATACGATTATCGAGGCCTAGGCCGTCCATGCGCAAATCTCAATCCACTTCCGAACGGCATCAGGGAAAGAAATGAACAATTCCATCTTCCGCGAATATGATATCCGGGGCCTCCATCCCCAGGACCTGACTCCCGACACGGTCCGCCGCATCGCCATGGCCTTCGGTACGGTATTGAAGGAACGGGGATTGAAGAGGATCTCCGTGGGCGGGGACGTGCGCCTGCATACGGAGGAGATCAAGGAAGGATTCATCGCCGGGGTCAATGCGACCGGCATCGACGTGATAGACATCGGAATCATCACTTCGCCGCTCTGCTACTTCAGCGCCTTCCACCTGGATATCGACGGCTTCGCCATGATCACGGCCAGCCACAACCCCAAGGAATACAACGGCCTCAAGCTGGGCATCGGCAAGACCACGATTTTCGGATCCGATATCGTGGACATCAAGGAGCGCGCGGCCAAGGGCGTTTTCGCGAGCGGCGCGGGCAAACGCGAGGAAAAGGACATCACCGAGGACTATATCAAGTACCTCGAGTCCAAGTTCAAACTCTCCAAACGGATCAAGATGGTCCTCGATCCGGCGAATGCCACGGGGGCCCTGTTCGCGAAAAAGGTCTACGAGCGGATCGGCGCGGAAGTCATCGCCATCAATGATACCGTGGACGGACGGTTCCCGAACCATCATCCCGATCCCACCATCTGGGAGAACGTTGTCGAGTTGTCGGAAAAGGTCAAGGCCACCGGAGCCGCCCTCGGAATCGGCCTGGACGGGGACTCCGATCGCATCGGCGTCATTGACGAAAAGGGGAACCTGATTCCAGGCGATCTCCTGACCCTGATCTACGCCAAGGACATCCTGAAGACGGACAAAGGCGCCAAAATCATCTATGAGGTGAAGTCCTCCATGGCCCTGGAACAGGAAATCACCAAGGCCGGCGGGCAACCGATCATGTGGAAGGTCGGGCATTCCCTGTTGAAGAAGAAGATGTCCGAGGAAAAAGCGCCCCTGGCGGGCGAGGTCAGCGGCCACATCTTCTTCGCGGACCGGTATTTCGGCTACGACGACGCGATCTACGCGGGCTGCCGCATCCTGGAGATCCTGGACAAGTCCGGCAAGGCCACTTCGGCCTTGCTCGATGGCGTGCCCAAGTATTTCAATACTCCGGAAATCCGCTGCGAATGCAAGGACGACGAGGAGAAATTCCGCATCGCGCAAAAGGCGATCGAGTACTATTCCAAGACCGCCAAGGTCATCGACATCGACGGCGTGCGCATCCTGTTCCCGGACGGCTGGGGCCTGGTGCGCGCCTCCAACACCCAACCCAGCCTGGTGACCCGGTTCGAAGGCGTTACCCAGAAGCGCTGCGATGAAATCAAGGATGCGATCCTCTCCAAGCTTCAGGAGTTCGGGGAGATCAAGATCGGTTCTTCGCACTGAAGGCAGGCGGACCGGCGCGGGTAGGGACCGTCCGGACGGTCGCCCAGCGCCTCAAAGCGCGGAGCCCGTTTCAGTTTCGGTAGTCGACGCCTTGGATCGGGTCGACGGCATCCTTGCCGTTGAGTTCGCGGAAATCCATTTCCCGCCCGTTATAGTCCGGGATGCCCCCGAGCAACTTGTGCAGGTTGTCGAAGAATTCGGCGACGGTACCGGATCGGAGCACCTCCGTGCGGCCGCCCTTGGAATTGGGCAGGCACTTGAGGACCCGGGCGCCCATCTGCTTTAGCTTGCCCAGCACCCGTCCCTCTACGTCCTGTTCCTCGCGAAGCAAATCCAGGTAAAGGGTGAAAAGAGCCGCATGCTCCTCCAGGGTGGGTTCCTTGGGGACCTTGCCCTCGTATAGGTCCGCGATCTGGTTGAAGATCCAGGGATTGTGCATGGCACCGCGGCCGACGGCCACGCCGTCCACGCCGTACCTCTCAAGCTTTTCGATGACGTCCTCGACCTTGAGGATGTCCCCGTTGCCGATGACGGGGATTGCCCCGCGCGACTTTGCCAAGGCGATCAGGTCCCAATTGGCCAGGCCCTTATAACCTTGCTGGCGCGTGCGGCCGTGGATGACCAGCGCGGCGGCGCCTTCGCCCTCGACCACTTTCTGGGTCTCGAGCAGGTTGATGGAATCCTCGGCCCACCCGACCCGTACCTTGACGGTTACCGGGATCTTCACGGCCTTCTTCACTCCCGCGATGATGGCCTTGAGGTTCTCATGATCCCGCAGCAGGCCCGAACCCCCGCCCCTGCGGACGATCTTGGGGGCAGGGCAGCCGCAATTGATCTCCACGAAGTCCGCGCCGGCCTCTTCGACCATGGAAGCGCCCCAGGCCATCTTTTCCGCCTCGCCGCCGTAGATCTGCACGGTGAACGGGCGTTCTTCGGGGGCGAAGGCCATCTGGCGGCAGATGCGGGGATTGAGCTTGGTGAGACCTTCGACGGTGATGAATTCCGAGACCAGGAGACCCGTGCGGCCTCCGGAAAGGCGGGAAATCAGGCGGCGGAAGGAGATGTCCGTCACACCGGACATCGGAGCCAGGTAGACGTTGGGGAAAATATCCCTCCCCCCTACCCCGTATCCGCGGTTGACGCGTTTGGCCCGTTCCACCAGGCTTTGCGGTGACGCCGCAATCATGGCGGAAGGGCCTTCAGGAACCGGAAGGACCGGGCCTTAGGCCGCGCCTCCGTAGACGGGGAACTTGCGGCAAAGTTCGCGCACCTGGGACCGGATGGCCTGGAGCTTGGCCTCGTTGGCGTTGTTCTTGATGGCCTCGTCGATAAGATCGGCAACCATGACGGCTTCGCCGGTGCCCATGCCGCGGGTGGTCAGGGACGGGGTGCCCAGGCGGATGCCCGAGGGGTCCATGGCCTTGCGGGTGTCGAAGGGGATGGTGCTCCGGCTGCAGGACATGCCAACCTTTTCCAGGGCCACTTCGGCGATCTTGCCGGTGATGTCCTTGCTGCGCAGGTCGACCACCATGAGATGGTTATCGGTTCCGTCCGTGAGGATCTTGTAGCCCCGCTTCATCAGCTCGCCGGCCATGGCCTGGGCGTTCTTGATGGTCTGGCGCGCGTAATCGCGGAAGGACGGCTGCAGGGCCTCCTTGAAGCAAACGGCCTTGGCCGCGTTCACGTGATCGTGGGGGCCGCCCTGGATGCCGGGGAATACCGTGCGATCGACATCCTTCGCGAACTGCTGTTTGCACATGATGATGGCGCCGCGCGGGCCGCGCAGGGTCTTGTGGGTCGTGGTGGTCACGATATCGAAAATCGGGACCGGGTTCTCGAGGGCCTTGCCCGCGATCAAGCCGGCGATATGGGCGATGTCCCCGAAGGTGACCGCGCCGACCTCGTCCGCGATGGACTTGAAAGCCTTCCAGTCGATGTCCCGGGAGTAGGCCGAGAAGCCGGCGATGATCATCTTGGGGCGCTCGCGCAGGGCCACTTCGCGCACCTTGTTCATGTCGATGCGCTGGGTCTTCTCGTCCACCTCGTATTGGGAGAAGCTGTAGTTGAGGCCGGAGAAGTTCACGGGATGGCCGTGGGAGAGATGGCCGCCATGATCCAGCTTGAGGCCCAGCACCTTGTCGCCGGGCTTGACCGCGGCCATGTAGACCGCCAGGTTGGCGGGGGACCCGGACAGGGGTTGCACGTTCACGTGTTCGGCGCCGAAGAGTTCCTTGGCGCGCGCAATGGCAAGCGATTCCATCTCGTCGATGACCTCGTTACCGCCATAGTAACGCTTGCCCACGTAACCTTCGGAATACTTGTTGGTGAGCACCGAGCCCATGGCTTCCATCACGGCCAGGCTGGTGGAGTTCTCGGACGCGATCAGTTCCAGCCCGTCCTCCTGGCGGAGGGCTTCCTTGGCGATGATGGCGTCGATTTCCGGGTCCGTTTCCCTGAGATGCTGCATGCGGCGTCCTTGCCCGTTTGAGTGTGCGGGTAAAGATAGAAAAACCCCGTGGGGCCTATGGGATTAAGGGGTCCGGGGTGGCGTGGAAATCCCCTAAAACCCTGAAAATCCAGGGGTTGGGGCTATTGCCCCGACCAGGTGAAGGTTTCGATACGGGCTTCGCCATCGTCCCGATCCGCGCTCCTGGTCGGGGGGCGGTTCAGGTCCGGTAGGCCGCGTTGATCTTCACGTACTCGTAGCTGAGATCGCAGGTCCAATAGGTCCAGGCTTCCTTGCCCAGACCGAGATCCACCTTGACCGAGACGTCCTTCGATTTCATGCGCTCGGCGAGATCATCCTCGTCGTAGGCCAAGGCGCCGCCTTGGGCCATCACCTGGACGCCGCAGAATTCCAGGGCCGTCTTCTCAGGCACCAGTTCCGCGCCGGAGGAGCCCGCCGCGGCAAGTACGCGGCCCCAATTGGCGTCCCCGCCGAAAAAGGCGGTCTTGACCAAGGGGGAATTGGCGATCGCGCGGCAGACCGCTTTGGCGTCCTCGGAAGTGCGGGCGCCTACCGTTTCGATGGTGACGAGCTTGGTGGCGCCTTCCCCGTCGCGGATGATGAGTTTGGCGAGCTCTTCCATGACATCCCGGAGCCCGTCATCGAAAGCCTTGCGCGCCTCCCCGCCAAGGGATGCGTATCGCACGCCGGAAGCCCCGTTGGCCAGCAGGAGCGCGGTATCGTTCGTGCTCATGTCCCCGTCCACGGAGATGGAATTGAAGGATTTCTCCACCGCGGCCAGGAAGGTCGGGGCGTATCCCGCGTCCAGGTCCAGGTCCGTGGTGATATAGGAGAGCATGGTGGCCATATTGGGCCGTATCATCCCCGCCCCTTTGGCCACTCCTCCCAGGCGCACTTCCTTCCCTTCCAGCACCAGGGATTTCATCGTCTTCTTCTCGAAGGTATCCGTGGTCATTATGGAATGGACGAAAGGGCCGAAGGTTTCTCCGGCGCCCTCAGCCGCGCCCTTCTTGAAGAGTCGCGCGATACCGGCCTTGATCTTATCCATGGGCAGATACTCGCCGATCACGCCCGTGGACGAGACCATCACCTCGCCCTTGGGAGCGGCCAAGGCCCGGACCAAGGCGACCTCCGCCGTCACGTCGGCATATCCGCGCGCGCCCGTGCAGGCATTGGCATTGCCGCTATTGACCAGGACATGGCTCAATTTCCCTCCCCCGGAGGCGACCTCCTGGTCGAAGAGGACCGGAGCGGCTTTTACCGCATTGCGCGTAAAGGCGCTGAAAACCTGGGCGGGCGGTTCGGAAACCAGTATCCCCAAATCGGGCTTCCCGTTCTTCTTGATACCACAGGCAAGGCCCCAGGCCTGGAACCCCTTGGGAAATGAAACGTCTTCCATGGCTGGCGGATTCTCCTGGGGAAGGGAAAGCGGGCGACGACATCCTCTTCCGTATTCACGGAATAGGCAGGATGCCGGAACCGATTAATCGGGGTCGAAAGGCCCATAATTGGCCGGAAAACCCGCGAAAATTTGCAAAATAGATAGGAAATTGTGCGGCAAAAGGGATAATTTTCTACTTATTTGATGAGTTGGCGATAAAGCCATGCGTGAAAGTTTGACTCCTTCACGAGAGTGACCTGATTTTTCATTTCCCGTAAACCTGTCGGAGACGCTTGGTTCTCCGCTTAGGCGATGGCGGCAAATCTCGGATTTGCCCTGGACTTTCATGTCTCGGGGAGTTCCTGGAGAAGGATATCGTGAATAATAGAATCCCGATGACGCAGCAAGCATATGACCGCCTGGCCGGTGAATTGGACAACCTGAAAAAGGTGGAGCGCCCGTATATCATCGAGGAAATCTCCGTGGCGCGCGCCCAAGGCGATCTTTCCGAAAATGCCGAATACCATGCCGCCAAGGAAAAGCAGGGCCAGCTGGAATCGAAGATCAACGAGTTGGAAGACAAGATCCACCGCGCGGAAATCCTATCCAATGCCCCCATCAACAGCGACCATATCATTTTCGGCAACGTCGTTTCGGTCAAGAACCTGGATACCAAGAAAGTGCAGCAGTACACCTTGGTCGGACCGGAAGACGTGGACGTCATCTCGGGCAAGATCTCTTCGGTCTCCCCTATCGGCAAGAGCCTCATGGGGAAAAAACCCGGGGATAAGGTCGAGGTGCAGATCCCCAAAGGAACCCTGAAGTTGGAGATCCTGGACTTCAAGTGACGTTCCAAGCCTTCCTCGGGGACGATGATCTCCGCAAGCAGGAAGCCCTCGAATCCGCGGTCGCCCAGTGGCGTGGCCCGGGTTCCGCAGAGGAAGGGAGCGCGGACAGCTGCGTTCGGGAAGTCTTTTTCGGCGAAGACATGCGCTGGGAACTCGCGGCCGAATCGTATCAGACCCAGGATCTGTTCGCTTCCCGCAAAGTCATCATCGTCAAGAATTGGGACAAGCTCCACGCGGCCCATCAGAAGAACCTGGAAGAGGTTTTCCGATCCGGCAGTCCCACCGTGGGCGTGTTCATCACCGCGGAAAAGCTGGACGGCCGGTCCGCCCTGCCCAAGGCCCTGAAAGCCTCCGGATCCCTGTTCGAATTCAAGCTCCCCTACGAGGACAAGATCCCGCAGTGGCTGAGCCAGCGCGCCCGGGAGAAGTACGGCCGCCGGCTCAACCTGGTCGACGCCCAATTGCTCCTGGATATCGTCGGGAAAAGCCTCGCGGAGCTGGATCATGAACTCGAGAAGCTGGACACCTTCCTTCCCAAGGGCGGCGCCATCGCCGCCGCGGACATACAGGACCTGGTCAGCCCGACCAAGGTGGTGGGGATTTTCGAATTCCAGAAGACCATGGGCCTGCGCAAGAAGGCGGACATGCTTCCCGCCCTGAGGAACCTGCTGGAAAACGATTTCAAGGATGCGCCGTTCGTGGTGGCGCAGATGCTTTTCGGGCATTTCCTGACCTTGCTGAAAATCCGGACCATGCTCGATCAGGGCATGCGGGAGCAGGAAATCACGCCTACCATCAAGCGGCCTCCCTTCATCGTGCAAAAGGAGCGCTACCTGGATCAGGCGAGGACCCGCCCCGCCGAAACGTGGAAAAAGCTGCTGACGCGCCTGGCGCGCTTCGAGATCGAATTGAAACAAGGGCGATATCCCCACCGCTTCGAGGTTGAAATGGCCTTCGCGGGGATGGTTTAATATTATTTTCTGATCAGTACCCCCGGAAACGGGATCAGGCCACTTCGATTGGCCATAAAGGCAGGTTAGGTTGAGCGTCACCACCAAAAGAGTCAAAACGGGATGCACCGGGCTCGATGAGATTCTCCGCGGAGGTCTGTTGGAAGGATCCGCCACCCTCATCGAAGGGTCCGCCGGCACCGGCAAGACCACCCTCGCCCTGCAATTCATCATGCAGGGAGTGAAGGAAGGCGAGCACGGGCTCATCTTCACCTTCGAGCAGTTCCCGGAACAATACTACGATTGCGCCGGCGAATTGGGTTGGGACCTGCGCGCCCTCCAGGCCGAGAAGAAGATCCACGTGGTCTTCACCACCCCCGAGGATTTCCTCGACGAATTGGACGACCCCGAAGGCAAGATCGCGAAGATCCTGGCCGAGTTCGGTACCAAGCGCATCGTGCTGGACAGCATCACCCATTTCGAGAAGCTTTCCAAGGACATCGGGCATTTGCGTTCCATCGAGACCGACATCGTGAACGGCGTCAAGCGCGAAGGCATGACCGCGATCTTCCTCAAGGAGAACGCGAACGTCCTCGGCAAGTGGGACGTTTCGTCCAACAAGATACCGTTCATCGTGGACACCTATATCCTGCTCCGTTACCTGGAAATGGAATCGGAGATCAAGCGCTGCCTGATGGTGCTCAAGATGCGCGGCAGCGACCATGACAAGGACATACGCGAATACAAGATCGATCAGGGCGGCCTGCAGGTGGGCGAGAAGTTCACCGGGGTTTCCGGGATATTCCTGGGAACCGGCATCCAGGCCCGGCCCGCCCGCAAATAGGCGGTTCGCAAGCCGTGAAAGCCGCCGGATCCCCGGCTCAAGACGAATGGAAAAAGCCCGGTCCAAGACCGGGCTTTTTCTTTGGAGCCGGAATCGTCCCCGGACTATTTCTTAGGCGCGATCGAGTGCATCAGGTTTTGCAAGCCGGAGAGACCGCGGTACAGTTCCAGGAACTCTTCCACCCAGGCCGCATCGGCTTCCGCGATCAGTCCGAGCAGGTCCTCCATGTTGTAGCGATCATTGTAAGGTCCGGTGACGGGCTGCCAGGCCGTATCGACCCGGACGCCCGTTACGACGGCAGGAAGAGCGGCGGGCCCAGCGGACTTGGTTCCCGGACGTGACGGCGGCAGGGCCAGCCGTCCCAGGGTAACGGGCATCCGGCTGCGCGTCAGCGAGATCTTCTGCGATTTCAGGATGCGATTATAGAGACGGCGGCGCAATTCCAAGAGACCGGCATCGGCCCGGGACGATTGCGCGGGCGTTGCGGCCGACAAGCCGCTCAATCGCAATTTGTCCAGCTTCTCGCGGTAGGTCCGATTCTCGAGCGAGGAGAGGCGGCCGGCATGGCGGTCCAGGACCTCTTCCGCATCCTTCAGGCGCTCCGTACGCCATTTGCGGCGGATGAGTTCGATGGGAGTCAGGTTCTTCTCACGGGGCTTCGCGGGCGCGGACCTGGGCTTGCGCAGCCGAGGCTCGTTCACGGATGTCCCGTTCTCCGTGCCCGGTTGGGGGCCGGAGTCCGGTCCGGCTTCGGGAACCGGTTCCCCGTCATGGGACTCTTCGGACACGGATGCGTCCGCCCGATCCAAGCCATCCGCGTCTTCGGAGGGATCCGGCTCGCCTTTCAGGCCGTCGGCGACCTTGGCGAAACAATATTCGGCCCCGCGGGAGTTGCCCGAAGCCTCGAAGCTCGTTCCGCTTTTCAGGAGGTCGGCCAGGTATGCCTTGCGATAGGCCGTGCCCTGGAACCGGGCGAGCCTTGCCGCCAGGGTTTCCGCCACCGATGGCGCGAGGTCCCCGCTCCCCTCCGTTGTCCGCATGACTTCCGCTTCCGACATGGCCGATCCGTTCCCGTGTTCCGTCTACTGGACCGAAGCCAGGGCCTGTTCCGGGGACTGGTTGGATTCCCCGGAGGAACCGCCGCGGACTTCCTGATGGTGAAGGACTTCCATCAGGATTTCCTGGGTCTTCATGGCGTTCTCGACCAGGACCTCTCCCGCGCGCTCCTGGAAAGAGGCCAAGGTGCGTCCCAGCTCGGCCAACAAGGTCTGGTACCCGTCGCCGGCATCCGCCTGTTTCTCGAGGCGATCGAGGATGGAGGACAATCCGGAATTGAGCATGGCCACGCCGGCCTGCATTTCCGTCTGGTTGATTTGCGAGACATGGGCGAGCTCTCCGAGATCCTTGGAGCCCTGGCGCATGGAATCGGCCAGTTCGGATACCTTGCCGGCGACTTCCAAGCCCAGTTGGCCTTGGGCCTCCAGGGATTTGGCCGCTTCGCCGAGGGTCTGGCGCTGGAGCCCGGAGATCTCCTCGACCAGGCGGTTCTGCCCTGCGGAGATTTCCTCCACCAAACGGGTCTGTCCCGCGGAGATGCTTTCGATGAGCCGGGCCTGGCCTTCGGTCGCCTTGGCATCGACGTCCCCGACGAGGCGCAGGGAGGTTTCGCGCATGCGCTCGAGGCCGGCCTCGAAGGCCGCTGCGGCGTCCTTCATGGCCTTGGCCTGGTTGGCGGCGGCCTCCTGCAAGGTCCTGGCCTGCTCGGCGGACGCGTCCTTGACGACCTTGGCTTGGCCTTCCAGGCCGGAGAGGGCGCGTTCCAGGATCTCGTCCTGGGTTTCGCTTTGGGCCGATTGCAGGCCTTCCACCCGGGACACCACATCCTCGAGGAGCCGGGACTGGAGCCCTTGGATTTGCGTCTCCCAAGCCGTCTGGACCTCGGCGGCGCGTTCGGCCCATGCGGTCCGCGAATCCTCGCCGGATTGGGCGGTGGAGGCGGCCAGGGATTTGAATTCGGAGGAGAGGCCGTCGGCCAGGCGCTGGGCCTTTTCGGACCATTCCCGCTGGGCCTTGCGGACTTCTTCGCCGAAGGCGCGCGAAGCTTCGATCTGGGCGGCCGCCTGCTGTTGCCAGGAACCCATGGTGGCTTCAAGGGAGGACAGCGGAGCGCGAAGGTTCTTGTCCAGGCTTCCGGTGATGAGAGCGGCGCCTTCGGTCAGCGCCTTGCGGGAGTCATCGCGGACGCTTTGGGTCAGGGCCTGGAGTTGCGCGGTCTGGTCGGCCGACTTCTCCGCGAAGCCGGTCAGGAGGGCTTTCATGGCTTCCAAGGGCGAGGCCAGGTTCTTGGCCAGGCTGTCGCCGATCATCACGGACCCCTTCTCCAGGGTTTCCTTGGCTCCGGAACTCACTTCGCTCTGCAGCTTGGAGAGCGCTTGGGCCTGGCCTTCGCTCAAGCGGGTGGCGATGGACTTGAGATTGGAGTCCAGGGCGGCGGGGATATCGCTGACGGCCTGCTGCAGGCGCGCCAGCACTTCCCCGGTGGATTCCCAATCGGACTGGATGTTCTGCCAGTAGGCGATCGTCATCCATTGGCCGATGCCGTACAGGATGAGGACGAAGACGGCCAGGATCATGTTGGCCTTGTCCTGCATCCAGATGAAGGACCCGGTGAGCAGGAACACGCCGAGCACCAGGCTGGCGAGCAGGAGGAGTCGGCCGTAATTTCTTCTTTGTGACATGGATGGTTCTCCAGATGGCGAAAAGCGGAAAAGTGACGTTGCCGGCGCTCAGGCTGCCGGTGGTTCGGATGCGCGCGGCGCGCCCGCCGAAAAGGCGAGGCGCGGAAAGATGGATAGCTGGGTCGGGGCCAGGCCGCGCAGCATGAGGTCCCATTTGCCCTCGTAATGCACGATCATGGATTCGCAGATGGCTTCCGACAGGTCCGCGAAGGTTTCCATGAAACCCTCGAAGCCGCTTCGGTACCGGGCGCTCAGCCAGGGCCAGGCGATGCCGCGGAACATCTCCTCTTCCGAACCGTAGATGCGCTTGTCCCATTTGGCCACGCGCTCGGTGAAGGTTTCCAGGGCGAGGTCCCCCAGGGATAAGCGGAGACGTTTGAACAATTCCGCCTCTCCCGCGCGAAGCGCGGCTTCCAGGGCCGGCAGCAGCTTGCTCCGGTCGTCGGTGATGGACTCCCGGTGCCATACCGCGGCCAGTTCGCCTTGCAGGCGGAACATATGGCCGCTCAGGGCGGATACCTGGCGCTCCCCGTCGGACGCCATGTCGTGCAGGGACTGCAGGTAGAGCATCTTCGCTTCCTTGCGGGTGCCCTTCCCCACCAGGGAATACCCTCCGATCTCCTGCTGGAACCATTGGTTGCGCTGGAGGAAGGGATGCAATTGCACGAAGGCCAGCCGCTTGCGCCATTTGTCCCGGAATTCCATGAACTTCAACGAAGATTCCTCGCGGATGCGTTCGATACGGTCCTGCACCATGGAATAGGCGGATGGGCCGGCGGAGAGGCCGGAGAAATCCGAAGCGGTATCGGAAACGGGCAGGGACTCCCGATCCAGGAGCGCGCGGATGAGGATGCTATGGTTGGGATCCGCCAGACCGGTCACGAACCCGAGTACGTTGCGGGGATCCGATCCGGAACCCTTCGGGACATGGGAACCCTTGCCCGAAGGCGCGGGAGCCGCGAGGGAATCAGGCCAATCCTTGGACGTGAAGGCCTTGTAACTTTGGATCAATCGGTGGCTCAATAGGTGAGGAAATATAGTGGTTTATCGCCTTCCGGTCAGCCGCGCGGCGGGCCCCCGGGCCAATAAATACGGCCGGTGGAGGGCGGCCGGGATTCGAACCGGGCCGGGTCCGGCACCGGGCTCAAAAACCCCTTCAATCGGAACCGCTTATTCGGAGAATTCCAGCTTCACCTTTTCCTGGAGCCGCAAGGGAAGCGGTTCCGGCTGGGTGGAATCCCCGGCCTTTTGGGGAAGCCGGCTCATGAAACGGCCTTCGAGCTCCAATTCCGAGGACACCGGACGGCCCTTGCCGAGGTTGAAGACCATCTGGCCCCTCCCGGTCAGGGACGGTTTGGTGGTATCCGCCCCATCCCCCAGGTCTTCGTCCAGAAAGGCTTCCATTTCCACGGAGCAGACGGCAAGGTCCCCTTCGGGGGTTTCCCGGATGGCGGAGAGGGTGAAGCGCTTGAGAACCCGGGAATCGGGATGGAATTTATCCAATAAGGGCTGGACCGTTTCCCATCGACTGCCCTTTTTGATGGGGGCATCGGGGAAGGACGGAAGGGCGTAGGCCAGGTAGCGGCCGAAATTGAGGGGGGTGAATTCCACCGGGGGCAATCCCGGCTCCTCTTCCAGGGCCAGGACCTGGCCCGTGCGGGATAAGGTGGCCTTGGCGCGGTATTTCCGGAGCCTGCCCGTCATGTACCGGTCCTCTTCGGGCCCTCGTTCGGAACTGCGGTAGGCCACGGTATCGACGGCCAGGGAGAGCTCGATCTGCCCCTTTCCCGTATCCGTGGCGGCGCGGCCGGAGAACTCCGCATCGGCGGCGGAGACGTAAGGGCTGCTGCCCCAGCTCCCGTCGGCCTTGGCCCTCAGTTCGGCGGCATACCGTATCTTATACGTTACCTTGGAGTCGAGCCGCCAGGTCGCCCTGCGGGATTGGAATTCGCAGGAAATCAGGGCAAGGCACGCGAAGGCGAGGATGGAGGCGGGAAGGTTATTACGGCTCACTTGGACAACCAAACTTCGCGAATCTGATTTCGCAATCTGAAAATGGAAAATCGAAGGGGAAAAGGGATTCAGGCGCGGATCGGGTCCCGGTCAAACCCGCTTCTCTTCCTTGAACCGCTTCAACAGGAATTCCAGGTAGCGGTATTCGAAGGTCGTGGCGGGAAAGCGCGCCAGGCCGGCTTCCAGGTAGGCTGCGGCCTTGGCGGAACCTTCGGTCCCCTCAATCTTCAGGAAATAGACCAGCATGTCCTCCAGGGATTCCGGCGGACCGAAACCGGCGGGGACGCCCCGGCGGAAATAATCCTCCGGGATCTTGTCCGCCAGGAACGCCATCTGCATCCGTTCTTTACGGGACGCGGCTTCGTTCAGGTACAGCTTCCGATCCACCGGGAGCACGGGGATGTCCGCCACGGTCTTTATGACCAAGGAATGGAGGATGCATTTGAAGGCCATGCCGTTAACGGAATTGAACTGCCGATAGGTCCGATCGTAGAGCTCGGCCGCCTGGGAGTTCTTGCCTTCCAGGAAGGCCATTTCCGCCGTCAGGAAGTCCTTCTCGGCCTTCAGCTCCCGCGCCACGTTGTCCCCCTGGGGAGCGGACTGGAGCATGAACAGGGCCCGGGCCGGATCGCGCATGCCCAGGTAGTATTTCGCCAGGATGAGCCGCAGGGAACAGGTGATCTCATCGCTTTCCTGGTAATAGGTCAGGAGATGCTGCGCGTTCTGCATGGGCGAGGACTGCCCGAGGCGCCGGAATATCTCCGTCATGTCCGCGTAGAAGCGGCCGAAGGAAAGGCGGCGCGCGTCCTCGAACTGGATCAGGAAGCGGAATTCGTCTATCATGCGGGCCGCGCAGAGGTCGGGGTTCTCGCCGCTGTTCAGGCACTGATAGACCGCCTCGATCCGCGACTGCACGACCACGTTGTTGAAATCGGATTCCGGGAAGCCGGAAGGGAGCAATTTCAGCTTATCGTAGCCGGAACTCGCCTTGCCGAGGTCGAAATAGCATTGCGCCAGCTGGAACAGGGCCTCGGGGATGATTTTGGGATCCTTGGAATTGCTGGCCGCCAGGGTGAGGTTCTGGATGGCGCCGCTGTAGTTCTTCAGCACCATGAAGCTCTCCCCCATCTTCATATGGGCTTCGTACGAGATGCTCTTGTTGGGATAGGCCTCGATCACGTGCTTGTATGCCGGGATGCTGTTGGTGATGAAGCCCTCTTCGAGGTAAGCGTCCGCCACCACGGTCGGTTTGGCCGAGAGGGCGACCGCCTTCTTGTAGATGCGGAGGTCGTCGATGGCCAGGCTGGAGTTCCAGGTGTAGAAGCCGAACTTGCTGCTGCGTTCCACCTTGACGGGCAGGGTGTAGTACTTCCGCACGAGCAGCACATCGTTCAGGAACAGCTGGATGACGTTGTCCTCTTTTTCGATGGTCACCTTGTAGATGACGCCGCCGTTGAGCTTGACCGGGGCGGTATTGAAGGCGTACCGCGCGGTCTTGCCGTAATCGATGTTGGCGACCGAGGTGCCCCATTCCCCCAGCGAAAACCGGAACGCGTCATCCGGCGTGGCGCCGAACAGGAAGGCGTTGAAATCGTTGTTGCTGCCGTTGAGGCCCTTGACGGTGAACTCGATTTTCAGGTCCCCGAAGAATTCCTGGTTGGCCACGGCGAAGGATTGCCCGGAAGAGAAGGCCTCGAGCCTGCCGCGCGCCACCTTCCAGGATTCGGATGGCACCCAGGCCCCGTTCACGCGATCGAAGGAAACGAACTTGAGAGAGGAGTCCGTCTTGTTGAAGGTCTCCTCCTGAACCAGGCCCCAAGGGGCCTTTTTGCTTTCCTCCTGGAGGCTGACGAGGCCGAAGACGACGCCGGCAATGAGCAGCAGGAATCCCGCCCCCAGGTACAGGATGGGATTGGCCTTGACGAAGCGCCACGCCAGGTTGATGGCGCTGGGCGGCTTGGCCATGATGGGCAGGCCGTTCCGGTAGGAATACAGATCCTTGAGCAGCAGTTCGATGCTCTGGTACCGGTCCTTGAGATCCTTGGCCATGCTGGTCTGCACGATGGCGGCGAAGTCCGAATCCAGCCAGGGGGAAAGGTAACGCAGGGGCACCGGTTCGGCCTTGATGGCGTTGAGCGCGGTCTGGTGCAGGGAGCGCGGATCCAGATAAGGGTTCTTGAACGAGATGAGCTCGTACATGATGATGCCCACGGAGCATACGTCCGAGAGGGTCCCCACCGAATGACCCATTGCCTGTTCCGGGGACATGTAGGCGGGCGAGCCCACCACCTCGCCCGAGAGCGTGAGGGTGACGTTGAGGTTGGGATCGACCGCCTTGGCCAGGCCGAAATCGATGACGATGGGCGTGGTGCCGCGCATCAGGATGTTGGTCGGCTTCAAATCCCGGTGGATGATGCCCTGGCGATGGCAATAGGCGAGGGCCTCCGAGACCTGGTTCACGATCTCCACCACTTCGTTGAAGCTGGGCTTCTTCTCGTGCAGGAACGCGAGCAGGTCCATGCCCTGGATGTATTCCATCACCAGATAATGGACGCCGTTCTGCTCCCCCACCTCGAAGATGCGGATCACGTTCGGATGGTTCATCTTGGCCACGGAGCGCGCCTCGGCCTGGAAGCGTTCCACGAAGCGCTGCTGCAGCACGGTTCCGAAGAGGACCTTGATGGCCACCAGGCGATCGAGATCCGGCTGATGGGCCTTGAATACGACCGCCATGCCGCCGCGGCCGAGTTCGGACAGGATGACGTATTTGCCCAGGCGGCCGCCCACCTGGACCTGCAAAAGCGAATTGGCCGTGGCCTGGGTCAAGGGATTGGTGCCCGTCAAGGGATTGGTGCCCGTATTGGGGATCGCGCCGGTCGCCGGTGCCGCCCCCGGCAAAGGATTGGAGCGGGGATTGAAGGGCGGGGGTTGCGGCGCCAGGGGGTTCATTGCGGACCCTTCCGGGGCGCGGTCGGATCCGGGATTTCAGGATGGGTGGGGATTCGATCCAAGGCCAGGGCCAGGTCTTTCGGGAGGGGGGCATGGAAGGCGAGCATCCTGCCATCGCCCATGTCGATTTCCAGATCGGCGGCATGGAGGAAGGTGCGTTTCAATCCTAGGGTTTTCCGATAGGCACGGTTACGCTCGAAGGAACCGTAGCGCGGATCCCCGACCAGGGGGTGCCCCTGGCTCGCCAAATGTGCCCTGATTTGATGCATCCTGCCGGTCTCAATAATAACACCCAGCAGGCTAAAATTCCCGAAATCTTTTACCGTCCGGTACCGCGTAACCGACCATTTCCCGTCCTCTTGCGAGACTTCCGCCTTGGCCCCTCCGGAGCGGCTGTCCACCCTCTGCAGCATGCCGGAAATCTCACCGTTGCGAGGGGAGGGGACCCCTTCCACAAGGGCCAGGTACTTTTTGGTGAAGCCTCCGTCCCGCAAGGACTCGGTCAGACGGCGCAGGCTTTCCCCCGTTTTCGCGACCACGAGGACCCCGGAGGTATCCTTATCCAGGCGATGGACCAGGGAGGGTTGGAAGATCTCGTCCCTGCGCCTCTCCCCCGCCAGGTAGATGCGGACCTTCTCGATGACGGTGTCTCCCGTAACGATGCCGGTACCGGGATGGACCGCCAGGTTGGCGGGCTTGTCCAGGACCAGCAGATCCGCATCCTCATGCAGGATGGGGATACCCAGGAATGGACGACCACCAGGTTGCCCTTCCGCGCCGCCTTCCATGGCGGTCAATGCCTTTTCAGTGGCCGCCGCGGCATATCCCGGACCGTCGGTATCGACCGCGTCTTCGGGCCGGAGCCCGTAGATTTGGATGATATCGTCTTCGAGGAGAAGGTGGTTCTTCTTGATGGGCTTCCGGGCAATCTTGATTTCCTTGCGACGGAACAAGGAGTGCAGCCGATCGAGGCTCATGGCCGCGAGGCGCCTACGGAGATACCGTTCGGCCCTCTGGCCCGCGTCATTGCGGCTGACCGTGAATTCGACCAACATGGTAGGGCCTAGGCCGTCGTCGCTCCGGAACCGGCGACCGACGCCGCGGCCACGGAGTCCTGGGCGGCCTTGGAGCGGCCGATGGGTTCGCCCCAGCTTTCCCACGCTTCCGCCAACCGGAACCCGTCCGCGCCGGAGGAGACGATCCCGCCCGAATAGCCCGCGCCTTCCCCCAAGGGGAACAGACCGGGAGTGGACAGGGATTCCAGGGTGGCCGTATCGCGCAGGATACGCACGGGCGACGAGGTGCGGGATTCAGGGCCGATGATGAGGCCGTGCTCGATGAAGCCGGGCAGCTTGCGATCGAAGTTCCGGAAGGATTCCTGGAGGGCCAGAGCGATCTTCGGCGTGAACAGGGGACGGAGATTGACCCATTTCACCGGCTTGGGGAAGGAGGTTTTGGGCGCCGGCCCTTCGTCGACGCGATCCTCCAGGTAAGCCTGGATGGTCTGGGCCGGGAAGGTGAAATCACCGCCGCCCAGGCCGAAGGCCTTGACCTCGATATCGCGGATGAAATCCATCCCGGCGAGCACGTCCGCGCCGGGCAGATCGGCCGGGGCGACCGGGACCACCACGGCGGAATTCGCGAAGGCGCCCGCGCGGTTGGAATAGCTCATGCCGTTGGTGAACAGGCCGTCCTCGGCATCTGCGCAGGGGACAACCACGCCGCCCGGGCACATGCAGAAGGAATAGGCGCTCAGGCCCTCGGCTTCGGCGTTCCAGGTCAGGTAATACTCGGCCGCGCCCGTCACGGAGGGGTCGACCTTTTCCCCCCGTTGGCGGCGATTGACCATCTCCTGGGGATGTTCCACGCGCACGCCCACCGAGAACGGCTTGCGCTCCATGGTCACGCCGAGTTCAGCCAGCCGCCGGTACAAGGGCCGCGAGGAATGCCCTGCCGCCAGCACCAGGGCGTCGAACCGTTCTTGGGCGCCGCCCACGGTAACCCCGGAGATACGGCCCGATTCCGTCAGGATGGATTCGACGGGCGTGTTGAACCGGAATTCGCACCCCAGGGCCTTGCAGCGTTCCCGCCATTCCTTGACGATGAACTGCAACCGATCCGTTCCGATATGCGGGTGGGACAGGTAGACGATATCCTCGTCCGCGCCGCTGGCGACCAGTTCCTTGAGGAAGGTTTCCGTGAAGCGCGTGCGCGTGCGGCAGGTGAGTTTGCCGTCCGAGAAGGTGCCGGCCCCGCCTTCCCCGAAAAGGATGTTGGAATGGGGATTGAAGACGTTCCCTTTAAGGAACTTGCGGATATCGCCGAAACGCCGGCCGACATCGCTCCCCTGCTCGAACACGGTGACGCTGTACCCTTTACGGGCCAATCCCATGGCGGCCGCCATCCCAGCGGGCCCGCAGCCGATCACGGCGACGCGCGAACCGGCCGGTTTGTACTTCGGAACCGCCCCTTCAGGCCGTTCGCCCGGCGTTCCGGAATGTTCGGGGCCCTGGCCGGATTTCCCCTTCGCGCCACTGGACGGTGGCGGGGTATGCGACGTGGCCCTGGCCGCGGGGCTTCCCGTCGGCACCGGCGAAACCTTCGGGTGCTTCAAATCCCCGGGATAGGTGAACTCCAGGGTATAGCGCCATAGGGGTTGGTTGCGTTTGCGGGAATCCAGGGACTTGCGAAGGATTTTGACCGCTCCCACCCGCGACCGCTTGATGCGGAGGAAGGCTGCGATGGCGGCGGGCAGATCCGGATCCAGGTCCGCGGCCGGGACCGCGAGCTCCCTGAGCTGATAGGCGCGGCCGGGTTCGGAGGAAGGTTGGTTGGTTTGCATGGGTTTCGTCGTCCCGCCCTAGTGGTGGTACGGGAGGTTCTTCTGGATGCAGCGCGCCCGGTACAACTGCTCCAGGGCCAGGACCCTGGCCCATTCATGGGTGAAGGTGAACTTGCTCAGTTGCACCTTGCGGGGGATTTCCGCCTTAAGGGAATCCGCTACGCCATGGGACGACCCGATGATCATGGTGAGGCGCTTCGACGATTGGTTTTCCAGCTTGACCAACAGGACGCTGAATCCGCGGGAGTCCATGGCCTCGCCCAGTTCGTCCCAGAGCATGCATTCGGACAGCGGTTCCGCGGCCGCGCGGATACGATCGGCTTCCTTGGCCAGGCGCGCGGCTCCGTCCCGATCATCGGAATCCTTCACTTCCACGATCTCCAGGTCGAATACGCGATCGAGCCGTTTACGGTAATCATCGGCCAAGGCCTTCAGGTGGGGGTTCGCGAGCTTCCCGACGCAAACGAATCGTATCTTCATCGAACCCGATCAATCTTTCCGGTCCGCGTATTCCGGATGCGCCTGGATGAATTTTTCCAGGTTCCCCTTTGCGGTCGCCTGGACGGTCTGGAGCAGTCGCGGCATCCAGCCCAGGAAAAAACCGGCCGGCCCGAGCGCCTGGCGTGACCACTTCCAGAAATCGAACTCGTCGCGCTCCTCGATGATCTTCCCGTCCTGGAACCGGAAGGCCGAGTCGATGACGTTCACGACCTTGCGTCCGGTGCGGGAGAAGGTGTAGGTCGCGACCCAATGGGCCCGGCCCTTGCCGTTCGCCGCGCCGATTCCCGAGGCTTCGATCCGCAAGTCCTTGCCGCCCTCGCAGAGCATATGCCACATCGCGGCGACGCTCCTGCCCTGAAGGTTGAAAACGGGATCCTTGAAGGCGATGTCCGGGTGGTAGCAGGCCGCCATGCCCTGATGGTCGCGCTTGGCGAAGCAGGAGTAGAACGTTTCCAGAAGGGCGGTCTCGGTTCCGGCCGTCCCGGTTTCGTTCTTGGCGGTCATGGCCTTAAAGGTAGGCATATTCGGCGGGCGCCCCAAGCAGCCGGGCCGGGTCCGGAAGCGGCGCAAAGCGGGATCGGGACCGGGCCTCGGCCCGCTTCAGGCGGGATCTTCGGAAAAGGAGGAACGAAGGGACGCGAAGAAATTGTCCAGGAATTCCTTCTTCTCCTCCTTGTCCTTCTTGCCCAGGGGCCCGTCCCAGCGCTCTTCGGGGATTTCGAAGAGGAATCGCGAGGGCATGACGTCCTTGATCACCCGGTAATGGATTTTCGTGGCAGGCCAGGAAAGGAAAAGCCTTTTCTTGGCGCGGGTCATGGCCACGTAGAACAGCCGCCGCTCCTCTTCGATCCCGGTATCCGTATGGTTGGGCTTGGCGGGAAAGGCGTCGTCGTCCAGTTGCGGGATGAATACGGTGTGGAACTCCAAACCCTTGGCCGCATGCACGGTCATCAGGCGCAGGCCGGGCTTCTCGTCCGTATCGTCGTCGGCCTGGGTGTCCAGCGCCAGGGCATTGAGGACTTCGGCCAGGCGGGCGTCGGGATTGCGCGTCTCTTCCTTCTGGAACAGGCGGAGGAATTCCTCCACTCGATTCCGCTTGGGAGTCCCTTCCGTGAAGGCCTCCACCACCTTCGCGTAGGACAACAGGTCGCTCAAGGGCGCATAGAAGGCTCCCGCCTTGACCGCCGCGGCGCAGGTATCGACCATGTCCAGCAAGGCCAGCAGCTCCCTGGTCCAGGGGGTTCCCAGCATTCCGCAATGCGCGCGGATGGAATCCAGGACGGGGACCTCCTCCGAGCGCGGGACCAGATCGAGCAGGTCCTTGGGGAAGCCGCGATTGGGGAAGCGCAGGACCTTGGCCAGGGAGAGTTCGTCGTGGGGGTTGGCCATCAGCTTCGCATAGGCCAGCACGGCCTGCACCTCCGACCGCTCCAGCAGGTTGTTGGCTCCTTTCACCATGAACGGCACTCCCGTCACGATGAACTGATCCATGTATTCCCGCAATTGGATATTGGTGCGGACCAGCAAGGCCATCTGCCGCCAGTCCAGGCCTTCCACCGCGTTAAGCTCCTTGACCTTGGCCACCAGCCAATCCATCTCGCCCTTCTCATCGTCGGCTACATGGTGGAACAACGGATCCCCATCCTCCCTGGACGTGAAAACATGCTTGGGCCGCCGCAGGGTGTTCTTGTGGATCACGGCGTTAGATGCGCTGATGATATTCCCGCTGGAGCGGTAATTGCGCTGCAACTTGACCAGGACGGCTCCGGGGAAATGGGTCTCGAAGTCCAGCAGGTTGCGCATCTCCGCCCCCCGCCAACCGTAGATGCTCTGATCGTCGTCGCCCACCACGAAGACGCTGCCGCCCTCCCCCACCAGCAACCGCAGCATTTCCAGCTGGGCGCCGTTGGTGTCCTGGAATTCGTCCACCAGGAAATGCCGCCACCGTTCGCGCACTTGGGCGGCTATGTCCGGACGCGAGGACATCAGGCGGATGGGCATTCGGATCAGATCTTCGAAATCGACCAGATTGCCGGCGAGCTTGGACTTTTCATAGCCTTTGTAGATTTTCGGCAGGCGCGTACCGTACTCGGTATCGACGGGGCAAGCGTCGGGCGTTACGCCTTTCTCCTTGAGGTTCGCGAGAACGGTGGAAAGATCCTGGGGATCGAATTTCTTGTTCCGGGCCCCGTATTTGGCTGCCTGGCTCACGATCAGGGAAAGCCGCGAATGCATGTCGAGGATGCCGGGATCGCGTCCCAATCCGAGCGCTTCGGAATGCTCGCGCACCAGGCGCAGGCCAAGGGAATGGAAGGTGCTGATGGAAACGCCTTCCGCGGAACGGCCCGCGTAGGATTTCAGCCGCGCTTCCATCTCGCGGGCGGCGCGGTTGCTGAAGGTGAGGGCCACCACGCTTTCCGGCGGGGAGGACGTGGACGCGATAAGATGGACGATGCGCGTGACGAGCACCCGGGTCTTTCCCGAACCCGCTCCCGCCAGGACCAGCACGGGTCCGGCCGGCGCGACGGCGGCGGCGGCCTGTTCCGCGTTCAATCCTTCGAGCAGCCTTCGCGAGGCTTCCTGGATCACGTGGGGAGGAAGAGGGGCGCGCGATCCTTTGCCCTTGCGGCCACCCGCGCCCTCGGCCTTGCCCGCTTGCGGTCCCGCCCCTTGGGAAGGCCCGCCATTGGCGGCTTCGGAGGCGGTACGGGATTTCTGGGAACGGAAATGGCGAGGCTTCATGCGCGTGGGAAAATTATAAAACGGAATCGGGCGGAAAGGTACGGGGAAAGGAAAAGAAGCGGAGCGGAATGGGGACGGATTCGGGAGGAAAAACGGCTTCCGATGGACCTAACCTGTTGAGGGGAAAGGGACTCGGAAAACCCGGGTCCCGATCGGGGTCACCGCCCTTCGGCGAGGCGGTTGATCAGGAATTCCGCGAAACCCAGGCGGCGCATGCGTTCCTGGGTCTTGGGGATATCGTAGGTGACGCGCACGATCTCCACGGTCATGGCCGTGGTATCGCACAGGCACCAGCTGGCCAGCGGGATGCGATCGCGCGGCTGGCCTACGCTGCCCACGTTGACGAGGATGCGCTGGTTGGGCAGGAGCTTGTGAGAAAGGGTTTCCGAAACCCAGAAGGATTGCTCGTTCTCCATGACCACGATGGACGGGATATGCGTATGGCCGACGAAGCAGATCTTCTCGCTGAAGAAGGAGAAGGCGTCGATGGCGTCGTCGAAGCTGGTGATGTAATACCAATCGACCGGGGAGCGGGGGCTCGCATGCACGAAGGTGAGCGGCGGCTCATCGACCACATAAGGCAGCTTGTCCAGGAAGTCCACCGATGGCTTGTCGAGGTTCTCCTTGGTCCATTCGATGGCCTTGCGCGCGTAGAAATTGAAATTCTCGGAGGACTCGCGGCCGAGTGCCACGGAATCATGGTTCCCGAGCAGGGTGACCGCGCTGACATTCTTGATGAGGTTGACGCATTCGTTGGGGTTGGCGCCGTAACCGACGGCGTCGCCGAGGCAGATCCGCCGGTCCACTCCCATGCTTTCCATGGTTTCGAGGACTTTTTCCAGGGCTTCGAGGTTGCTGTGGATGTCCGAGTAAATGCCGTATTTCACGTGGCGCTCACCCTTCCCCGGAGCCGATTTTTCATAAGACTATAGTTTAAAATAGTTTTGGTGAAAGATAAAGGCCCATGAACGGCTGCCTGACGGTATTCCTTCCGGTCCCTTTCGGGGTCCCGGAGTTTGATGCCGGCTCCTTTTCTAGGCTGAAACCGCCGTCAAAAAAGGGTTATAATCCGTCGTGGCCCCGCCTATTCCCGAAAACGCCGACCGCGGCCGAAAGGCCGGCTTTCCCGTCGTTTTAATCCATAATTTCACGACCCTGGAGTTCCCGGAAACCCTCCCTTCCGGCATCCGGCTCGAAAGCCGGAAGTCGTTGTCATTGAAGGACATTTACCCCTTCAGCATACTCGTCATCGAACCCGGATCCCTCGAACCCGGCGAGGATTACGACTTCCTTTTCCAGCATGTCGGCGTGATGCTTTGGGACCCTTCCGAAACCATCGGTTCCACCCTGCCTCCGTGGGTGGACATCCGCCTGAGCCGCAAACCCACCGCCTCGGAACTGTACCTGGCCTGCGGACACATGCTCCGGCTCCTGGAACTCAAAGAACAATGCCTGAAGCTCCATAATGCCAATGCCATCACGGAAACGCGGAACCGGCAATTGAACCAGGTCGGCATCGCCCTGATGTCCGAGAAGAACCTGGACCAGTTGCTGAACATGATCCTCGAAAAGGCCATGGAGCTCACCGGAAGCGATGCGGGATGCCTCTACCTCGTGGAACCCAAGGACGACGCGGAGGAGGTGGCCGGCGATTATTGGGCCAACAAACGCATCCGATTCAAGCTCACTCGAAACGGCTCGGTGGTGTTCAACTTCGCCGAGATGACCATGAACCCCAGCAAGTCCTCCATAACCGGATTCACCATGCTGGAAGGCAAACCCCTCAACATTCCCGATGTCTACGCCATCCCGGAATCCGCCGAGTTCCGCCACAACCATGGCTTCGACCAGACCTCAGGCTACCGCACCCGCTCCATGCTGACCCTGCCGATGAAGGACCATCGCAATCAGGTGGTGGGCGCCATCCAATTGATCAACAAATGCCGCAACAAGACCAAGCCCATCACTTCCCTCAAGGAGGCGGATGACCAGGTCACGGCGTATAAGCAGGAGGACCTGAACCTTTCCCTTTCCCTGGCCTCCCAGGCGTCGGTGGCCTTGCTCAACGCCCAATACGAGCGCGACATCCAGAATCTTTTCGAAGGATTCATCAATGCCAGCGTGACCGCCATCGAATCCCGCGACCCCACCACCTCGGGCCATTCGAACCGGGTGGCGGAGTATTGCGTCCGCCTTTCCGAGTGCGTGGGCCGCATGCAGACGGGGAAATACCGGGAGGTGCGCCTCAACGACATCCAGGTGCGCGAAATGCGCTACGCGGCTCTTCTCCACGACTTCGGCAAGATCGGGGTTAGGGAGAACATCCTCACCAAGGCCAAGAAACTCTTCCCGGAGGAGATGGAAAGCATCCGCCTCCGCTCCGACTTCATCAAGCGGACCATCAACTGGGAATCGGAAAAGGCCAAGGTCGAGATGCTGCGTTCGGGCCGGGAGGCGGATCCGGAAACGGCCTTGCGGCGCCTGGAAGAGGAGGAGAGGAAGCAGTTGGAAAGCGTGGAGTCCTTCTACGAGGTCATCCGCAAAGCCAATGAACCCATGCGACTGGACGAAGCAACCATGGAATACCTGAAGGGCCTCGGCCGGCGCACCTACCCGGACATCGCCGGCGCTGCCACGGGCTTCCTGAAGCCGGAGGAACTCTCCAGGCTGATGATCCCCTCCGGCACCCTGAGCAACTCGGAGCGGGACGAGATCAACTCGCACGTCTCCCATACCTGGAAATTCCTGTCCCAGATCCCCTGGACCCATGACCTGCGCCAGGTCCCCCACATCGCCTTCGCCCATCATGAAAAGCTGGACGGTTCCGGGTATCCGCGAAAGCTTGTAGGCGACGCCATTCCCCTTTCCGCCCAGATCATGACCGTCTGCGACATTTACGATGCCTTGGCCGCCACCGACCGTCCCTATAAGAAGTCCATGCCCGCGGAAAAGGCCCTGGACATCATAAACTTTGAGGTCAAAGCCGGTAAAATCGACCCGGAGCTTTTCCAAATCTTCGTGGATGGCCGGGTTTACGAGGTCAAAACCTGAAAATGGTGCCGACCCGGGGCTTTCAAAAATCCCCGTTTGGTATTATGTTTACCCCCCTCAGCAGGTCTTGTTCCCATCGTCTAGAGGCCTAGGACAGCGCCCTTTCACGGCGCCGACAGGGGTTCGAATCCCCTTGGGAACGCCACTTTCAAGCCCCCTTCGCAGGAAATCGCGGAGGGGGCTTTTTCATGCCCGATCGGCTCCGTTTCCGCATTTTCCGCTCAAAAATCCTTGCCTGGCCCTCCTACATCCGTACTTTCCCTGCAAGACGCGACCTGGGAATGGAAAGGCGGCAACGGAGGCGATATGGGCGGATTCGATTTTTCCAAACTTTTCCAAAGCTCCATGACGGGTAAAGAGCTCCAGGAATTCCGTACGAAGGAACTCGACCTGACCCAGAAGGGCCTTTCGGACTGCCTGGGAGTAAGCGCCAGGACCGTGCAGGGTTGGGAAATCGGAAAGTCCAAACCGTTGGCCCCGATCATTCGGCTGATGCAGTTGATGCGGATATTCCCCGTGGTGAAACAGGCTCTTTGCCCGGCCGTGAAACCGGCTTCGGAAAAGCCCTAGCTCCGCTCCCGCCGACTCGGCAACCATCTTTACTGGTCTAAATGGCGGCTAGCCCTGCTCCCATCGATCCATAGACCTCCGGAATTCGGACCGTAGGCGAAGCCACAACCTTCTCAATTTCCCTTGCCGTTAGCGTATCGGTTACCCTGGCTGGACACCATTGAATCGCGATTATAGGGTTTAACGATCCTGGATGAATCCGGAAGATACCCCGCAAAAGGCCATTTCCAGGCATAAAAGGGGAATTCCGTGATGTTCGTGATTTTATGAAATATTTTTTTACGGTTCCTTAACGCTTCATAATTGGTGTTATATTCCGCTCGGTAAAAAAACCGTTTCCGTTCCAAGCAATACAAACACCATCCGAAGGGGCGACATGAAGGGCTTTCATTTTTCGAATCAAGAGGCGAAAAAAGCGAGGTCGCAGGCCTCCTCATCGAGCCCCGTCATGCGCGCTTCGCGGCCTCTCGCTTTGGCTCTTTTCGCCATAGCGGCGCCGATCACCCTTGCCGTGCCCGCCCTTGGAGCGGCCATCGATTATGACCAGGCCTTGGTGAAAATCGATAAGGTCCTGGTAACGGGAACGAGCATCACCATCCATGTCCAAACGCCCATCTCCGGCGCCGTCTATGTGCAATTCAACAATGCCGTCGTTCTCGGAACCTATAATTCGACCACCAAAAACGTGACCGCGACCTTGGGTTCGGTTCCCGTTGCCGGCTCCCACATCGTGGTTCTGCGCAAGATCAATACCGTGGGCACGTTCGTGGACATCAATACCATTGCAGGCGCCTATTTCACCTATGGAACCGTCGGTCCCCAGGGCGTGCAGGGAATCCAGGGTCTGGCAGGACCGACCGGCCCCCAGGGTCCGATCGGCTTTACAGGCGCAACCGGTGCGACAGGGGCGATTGGGCCAATCGGTCCTAAAGGCGCGACTGGCCTGACCGGAGCTACCGGGCCGGTAGGTCCCCAGGGTCCCATCGGACTGACCGGACTGACGGGTGCGACCGGGGCCCAAGGCCTCATTGGATTGACCGGCGCTACCGGTGATAAGGGCGACGTAGGCGCGATCGGCCCCCAGGGCCCGATTGGTCTCACCGGATTGACCGGAGCCACCGGCGCTCAAGGGCCTATCGGCCCCACCGGCGCGAAGGGTGACAAGGGAGATGTCGGCGCCACCGGCGCCATCGGTCCTCAGGGTCCGATCGGTCTCACTGGATTGACCGGAGCCAAGGGCGACCAAGGTGACGTCGGGGCCACCGGAGCCATCGGCGCCCAAGGCCCGATTGGTCTCACTGGATTGACCGGCGCCAAGGGAGATCAGGGTGATATCGGTGCAACCGGTGCCATCGGACCCCAGGGTCCTATCGGTCTCACCGGTTTGACCGGCGCAACAGGAGCTAAGGGCGACCAAGGTGACCTAGGGGCCACCGGTGCAACCGGATCCAAGGGCGACAAGGGCGACCAAGGAGACATCGGGGCAACAGGTGCCAAGGGTGACGTCGGGGCCATCGGTCCCCAGGGACCGATTGGTCTCACCGGGTTGACCGGCGCCAAGGGCGACAAAGGCGATCAGGGTGACGTCGGCGCGACTGGCGCAACGGGCGCCAAGGGAGACGTCGGAGCCATTGGTCCCCAGGGTCTGATTGGACTCACTGGATTGACCGGTGCAAAGGGCGACCAGGGTGACATCGGAGCAACGGGTGCCAAGGGTGACGTCGGGGCCACCGGCCCTCAGGGTCCAATAGGACTGACTGGCCCAACCGGTGCTGT
>JAQBPO010000077.1 GCA_028287465.1 Fibrobacterota bacterium | reverse complement strand
TGGCCTATTTCCTCACCTCTTATGAATTGCGCTTGTCCCCGTTCAACTTCGGGTTCATCGGGCGCAGCGGGCCCTTCAAGCATTTCGCGCCCCTGGAGTTCGTGCCTTTTTACGATTTCGGGAAGGTCTGGAACACGGAACGGGACTTTACCCTTTCGGGAGGCGCCACCGGCTCCCAACCCCATGGCCAAGGGGTGGCGATGGGGTTGGGATTGCGCTATCCACTACTGGGCATCTTCAATTTCCGCCTCGATTTCGCGTACGGCAAGCCTGGAGGCGGCAAGGTGCCGGATGCCTTCGTGATCGATTTGGCCCAAGCCTTCTGACCGAAGCATTCATCGGCTCCTAGCCGACGAATCGGCTCCTAGCCGACGAATCGGCTCCTAGCCGACCATCACCCGATACCCAGGCTTCTTCTTGGCCGTCGCCTTGCGTGATTGCACGAAGAGCATCACTCCGGAGCCCAGAAGATATCCCGCGGCCAGGAAGTTGGCCCCTGCGAGGATGCCGTCATCGGGAAAGGAGAAGTTCGCCAGGACGAAGGCGAGGTAGAGCATCCAATTGTACGGCACGCTTTCGGGATGCTTCAGGCCCAAGGCAAGCAGGTGCCCGGAGAGCAGGGCCAGCAGGGCCACGCGTCCGTAGAGGAGCGGTTCGCCCAGGCCCGCGAGCACGTAGAGGCCGGCCAGGGCCAGACAGCCCAGGATGAGCTTGGCGGCCACGTAGCGGCGCGCGCGCGTGATCAGCAGCAATGGCCCGAAAAGCCCGGGCATGAAAACCAGGAGCGCCATCAACACGTTGATCCAGGGGCGCGGGCCGATCGATGCGAGCGATACCGGACGCAAGGCCGCGAAGGGGTGCAGGGCGGAGAAGGTCCAAGCTTCCACTCCCGGGAAATAGAAGAACATGGAGATGGCGAAGAGGTAGCAGAACAGTCCGAAGGAGAATCCGAGTGCGTGCTTTATATTCATTTTTACCAGGAGGATGGGAGGGGATTTGGCGCCGGGCCGGGGAAAAATCATTCCCTATTCTACCAAACGGAGAAAGGAAAATCCCACTTTACCCCCGTCCCGCCTGGGCTAGAGGGCGGATGGATCCGGTCCGAACCCAAATGTCCCGGATTCCGCCAAGGATTCCGACACATATCCTGGATTTCCGGCTTTTGGCATGGACGAAGGAACCGTTCCAGGGACTGAGGCGGGGGAGCCCTCGTCCCGGAACGGCCTGCCCCCGGGCATCGCGGCCCAGGGGTAGAGGGATCAGACGGGAAGGGAAGCTGCTTGCCTCAGGCGAGCGCAGACCTCAGGCGAGCGCAGACCTCAGGCGAGCATCGACCTCAGGCGAGCGGGGTAATGGCCTTGATACGATCCAGCCGGATTTCGGTTCCATCCTCCAAGCGGAGGAATTCTTCCTTCTTCTCCGTGGTATAGATATCCTGGATGAGGCCTTCGTGCCGGATACCGCCCGGGCCCCCATCCTGGGCGGGATCCGGGGAAGCGAGCTCGATGCGGACGCGGCGCCGGGTAACCGCATAGGCTTCCATATCGTCGTGGAAATCACACGAGATCGGCCGGTATCCGCTTTCGCCTTCCATGTACGCCTCCCCTTCCCCTATAGATAAGATAAAGAATCGGCGACCCTGGTTCCATAGCCCGGAACGGCTAAGGCCGGAAGCTAGGTTTGGGCCGGGGACTGCGCGAAGGCGGCCGCGAAGACGTACCCGCCTTCGCCATCGGGCGAGAGGGATGTGGTCCAAACCGCGTCGGAAACCCCTCGCCGGTGCAGGTCCCAGAGTTTGGCGCCCATCTTCTCGCCGACCATGCGCGCGAATGCCTGTTGATCCCGCAACAAGGCCGGGCTTACGGGTACCTCAAGCATGCCGGGTTCGACTCCGGCGTCCTTGGCATCTTTTTCACCCGCCAGGATGACATTGGAGGGTTCGAAGGATTTTTCCTGGACGGCGATCTGGATGAGGTTCCTTATTTCAGGGGCGCCGAGCACCTCGAAGCAATTGGAGCAGACGAGAAAATCGCCCCAAGGGGCGCCTTCCAGGTTCACCGGGATGCGGGTCAGGGAAACCTGGTCTTGTCCCGTTTGGCATACTAGGCAATTCTTCATGGAGCCTCCTGGAAGGGAAGGCAAAACCTAGCCATTTACGGACGGGAATCAAACGGTCAAAGGGATTCGGGAAACGCCGAACGGTTTCCGGGAGACCGTTATACGGTCTCCTTATACAACTCCAGGTCCTGTTGTATCTTGCGCAGGAGACGGCCCTTGAGCCGGGTGGATCGCAGATCCTCCTCGGGAATCGGTTTCCATTTTCCGGGTATCAGCACCTGGGAATCGATGAACGCGTCCAGGGCGTCCTGCAGCTCGTCCAGCTCCAATCGATCCTTCACCGCCATGATTTCCCCGATGATCCATACCAGACCGTCCCCGGTGAGGCGATGCTGGAAATTGATGATGGCGGACCTTTCGGCGATCCTGCGGAGGGTATCCTCTTCCCTTCCCTCCCGGGCGTCCGCGCCGCGGAGGAGGGTCCGGTAGCGCTCCTGGAATTCGCGGACATGGCCGGCGCGGGAAGGCGTCATTTCCAGGTCGCGCTTGCCGGCATAGGACGCGACCATGATGGCGCAGAAACGATCCGGATCCATATCGGTCCCCATGCCCCCTTCGGCAGAAGCATAGAAGCGCGGCAGTTCCCGGAGCAGGTTGCGGATGAGGAATACGGGGCGATGGGTGATGCCGTCCGGGAGCTTTTCCGGGCCCTTGGCCACCTTGAGATCCTCGAAGTAGGCCAAGGCGCGGCGGAATCCGGCGATGTCCTCGCGGGCCTTTTCCATGAGCCGGGCGATCTGGGGCGGGGAGAAGCCGAAGCGCCAGAGGAGGCGGCGGTCGCGCTCTTCATGGAACTCCTTGTCGAACTCCGCGAGGCAAGGCGCATCCCGGAAGGCGCGCAGCTTCCGCTTGGCGCCGGTCAGGACGAAATCGGCGGATTGGGCGAAGGCTTGCACCATCAATCGGGCCCAATAACGCTGCTCGCCCAGGCTGGTGGAGAACCGGTCCACGTCCTCGTACCGGTATTTGTTGGACTTGGCCGCGAACTGGCGGATGCTGCCGTAATCGAGGATGGATCCGTCCGCGAGCACGTTGTCGCCGTCCCAACTGAGCCAGTTGAAGATGTACTCCTCTTCCATCACGGCCGCCAGCTTGCCGTAGGAACGGGCGATATGGTCCAGGCCTCGGGCGGACCGGGCGGCGGGATCAGCGGGCAACTTCCAGAAGCCGTTCTTCTCCTGCCGATCCAGGAAATAATCCATGGCCCGCTTGAGTTCGGCGTGCCGGTTCATCTTCAAGTACCGGAACAAATGCGCCGGGCGGACCAGGTTGGGCGCGGTGCGCACGCCAACGGAGGATCCGTCGCCGAAGTCGATGACGGTGAGGCAGCGTTCGGTGGGGATTCCTTCGCGATAGAAAATCTCCGACATCAGCGCCGAGCCGAGCATCTCGTCCAGATCGGCCGTGCCGGAGGCGTATCCGAAACCGGTTTCGCCGGTGGGAAGGGGCCGGTTGGCCTGGGACGCGCCGGGGCTGAGTATGGTGGCGCCGGTTCCGCGGCTGGACACGTCGAAGCGGATCCCATCGGCCTCGATGCTGCCGTTCCAGACGCTGCGCCCGTCCCCGGAGGTTCTACCGCATTTGTCCTTGTGCTGCAATTGAAGGTACCGGGTCGCCATATAGGGCTTGGGTTTCAGGCGCGCGCCCTTCATGAGTTCAGGATGGGCGGAATCGTATTCATTCACGATCTGGATGGCGAAGGTCTCCAGGATTTTGGCTTCCAGCCTTGCGTTCATGCGATCGACGTGCCGGGAAGGGATAAGGCCGAGTTCCCGGGCCAAGGGGAAATTGAAATAGAGGACGCGTCCTCCCGGGCGGCATCGCGCGGGGTAGTCCACGAACCCGTCCGGGGCGGTCTCGCGCCAGGGATGGCTCCCATCCAGGAGATCGAACCGGTCGTACGGCGAAGGAGCGATAGGTTTCCCCCGACGCCGGCGCGTCAGGGGAACCGGGAGACGGGAGGAGACCCGACGGGACTCCTTGGGGACCTGGCCCGGATGTCGGCCGGGTCCGCTCAGGGAGGAACCCCTAGGACCTGCCGGACCGTGTGCTCCAGCATTTTCGGATTGAACGGCTTGCCCAGGAATTGGGCGTTGAACAGGCAGATGTCGTTGCGGAGATCGTCGGGCTGTTTGTTCCCGGACATAAAGAGCACCTGTGTCTCGGGCCGGTAGAGCAGCATCTGCTCCGCCAGCTCGGGGCCGCTCATGGGCGACATCTCCACGTCCGTCAAAAGGAGGTGGATGGGACCTTTATGGTTGGTGCTGAGGAACAGGGCGTCAACCCCGTTATCGGCATCCATCACGTCATAACCGGAATACTCGAGGAACAGCTTCATCACCGATCTCAAAGAACCCTCGTCTTCAACCAACAGAATTGTCTCAGATTGCATAACCCTTCAAAATACCCTTCATCACTTCCCCCCATCGTGCGGAATGGCGGGAAGCCCTTCTGGTGCTTCCATTGTAGGGCAAAGCGGAGCCCAGGTCAAATACGCTATTCCGCGCGGCCTGGGAAGTTTTAGTCTTTGGGGCGATTTGGGCCGGTGCGGCTCCACGCTCGGCGCGTGGAGGGATTTTCAGCGGATCGTTCGTGAGTCGCGACGAGGCTCACGCAGGGGAAACGTCGGATTCCTAGGTGCGGCCCTTGAGCCTGGAAGCGGGAGCGGCCGAGGGCGGGGCGGGAGCGCGCTGGGGCGAAGCGAGGGGTACCGGCCCATCGTTGCATTTGGCCGCGGGTTGGGGACCGGACTCGCGCGAAGAGCGTTCCGCCGAGGAAGCCATGGACGATGGGTCGGCGGGGCTGTCGGACAAGGGGCAGGAACCGGATCCGCCCATCGCGCCGGACGCGGAGAAACCCGTGGGTTTCGGCGCCTCAGGGGTTACGATGGCCGCTCCGGCCACGGAGCCCTTGGAGTAAGGCGCCATCCCGGATTTCGGGGTCTGCTCGGCCGCCGGAGCCTCAGCCAGCCGGAATTCCACCCTGGGACTGGCGGCGTGCCCGCCCAGGAAGTTCAGGGTGCGCACGGATGCCTGGCCCACCGCTCCGGCGAAGATCCGTCCCGGGCACATCGCCTCCAGGTCGGCCGGCCTGAGTACGAAACGAGAGGATTTGCGGACGGGACCGTTCAATCGCCCGGTCGTGCCCACCACGTTGCGGCGCAGGAAGCGCACGGACCGCGTCGATTCCTTTCCCGTCTTGGCGTCCCGGCAGGTGATCATGGTGCTGCCGGAAAGCGCCAGGTCCTTCACGCCCCCGTCCCGGTCCTCGCCCACGGCGATGAAGACCAGGCTGTCCCGGGGCAGAAGCTCAACCGCTTCCGGCTCCTGGCCTTCGAACAGGACCAGGGTCCTTCCGGAACCCACCACGTCCATGGCCGCCATGGGCGGGGTCCGATCGTGGGACGGTATGCGGACGGTGGTGCGCCTGGATGCGCAATCGGTCAGGCCAAGGGAAGCGCAAATCGCTCCCGTCCAGAGAACGCGACCCCCGCCGTGCCGCAAATGGGCCGCCAGCGAGGCGAATCTTGATCGGGATTGATGTGACATGAGATCAATAACGTTTTTTACCCGGGTGCGGGGAAGAGCGGTTTTCCACGGGATTTCGCGATCCGGAGATCCATCAGGGCAGTCTGAAACCCGCGGAATCAACCGGTTGCGGGAATCCGTCCATAGGTAACATACAAGGTACCTATGGTCCGGACATGACGGCGCGCCTGATTGCCACTTGTTTGAAGGATTATCTCTTCCTTGAACGCGTGACCGGAATCGCGGAACGTGCATAGGAAGAGTTTACCGACTTGACCGGAGTTTCCGGGAATACCGATCCCGCCGAATGTTTTCATGTCAATTTGCCCACTTATCCGCGTAAATTTACGGAAATTTGCCTTGCATGAGCTTGAAAAAAGAGCTTGTGTATTTTGACGAAGGATTCCATATTGATGGTGCTTTTCCGATGCTGGAAGAGCTTGGGGTCCCGAGCGGGGATCCCCTGACAAAAGGAGATTGCTTTGGCGGACGAGAAAAAGCCTATAGCGGGAGCGGCCGACAGGCCCCTCAAATTCCTGGGCGACGATACCGGGTTATCGCTCTATCTGAGGGAGATCAGCAAGTCGAAAAACCTATCCCTGAGCGAAGAAGCGGATCTCGCTCTGCGTATCCGCCAAGGGGATCGGCGCGCCTTGAACAAGTTGATCAGCGCCAACCTGAAATTCGTGGTGTCGGTCTGCCGGAACTACCAGAACCAGGGCCTGCCCCTCACCGATCTCAT
>JAQBPO010000100.1 GCA_028287465.1 Fibrobacterota bacterium | reverse complement strand
TCCCCAACGCCTGATCCGAAGGCGGCAGAAAATAACCGCATAATAAAAGGACGGGGTCACCCCCGTCCTCGTCTTGTCGGCTGGATGGGAACGCTCCATCCCATCCCGTTATCGCAAATCCAGACCTAGCGGTAATCCGCCGGCAACATGTCCTCGTCGCCGCCATGTTTCCGGAAGGCCTTGAAGTAATCCTTGGCCTCCTTCTTCAGGTACTTCTTGTCGGCGACGACGCCGGCATAGTAGTACGGTGAAGCCTCTTCCGGGCAGATGGAGATGGCATAGGTGCTGTTGGACTTGCTCGTCTCGTAATTGCCGGAGGCGAAGTTGATTTTCGCCGAACCGATCAGGAGCTCGCAGGAGTTGGGATTCCCTTCCAAGGCCTTCTTGGCCAGGGAAAGCGCTTCCGGCTTCCGGTTCTGGGCCAACAGCACGTCGCCCATGGCCACGACGGCCGTGGCGTTTCCGGGCTGCAGTTCCAGGGCCTTGCGGGCGTGCTTCTCGGCTTCGCCGGGCTTGCGCATCCGCAGGAGCACCTTGGCGAGAAGGCTCAGGCCTTCCGGGGTCTCCTCCGCATTGATGGACTTCTGCAGGAAGTTCTCGGCCGCCTCGTACTTCTTCTCGGATTCGAACGACATCGCCAGGCCCAGGAAGCCCTTCGCCTGCCAGCTGGTATTGGCATGCTGCGACAGTTCCTTGAAGTAGTTCTTGGCGTCCGCCGGGCTCCCGTCCTTGAGCAGGCATAGGCCGATATGGTAGACCGCGTCCATGTAGTCCGGGTTGTACTTCAGGGCCATGTCGAAATCCTTCTTGGCCTTGTCGTAATTATGATCGTAGTAATAGCTCAGGCCGCGGTAGTGGTAATACGGGGCGCTGTACTTGTTCATGCGGATCAGGCGCTCCAGCACCTCGCGGGCCTTTTCCGTCTCGCGGGTGGCGATGCGGGCCTTGGCCAGGGAGAACTGCACCGTGGTGTCGTCCTTGAACTCCGAACCCTCGATGGTGCGGATGGCTTCGCGGTTGTTGCCCTTGTTGATCTGCAGCTCAGCGAGCTTGGCCAACACGGGGGCGGAAGGATCCTTCGCGAAGATGGTATTGAACTCGGCCAGGGCGGCCTCGTTCTTCCCCTGCCGCATCAGGCAATCGCCGTAGATGAGCCGTCCCGAGGAGGACAGGTTCGCCTTGACGGGCTCGAGCAGCCGGGCCGCGTTCGCGAACTCGTCCTTGTTGTACTGCATCTTGGCCAGGGCCTCGGCGTAGTCGCCGTTTGTGGGCTGCAGGAGCTGGGCCTTCTTGAAGTAATCCTCGGCCACGCCGGGCTGGTTGCGCTCCGTAGCGATCTGCCCGAGCCAGTAGTAGGCCAGATGGTTGCGGGGATCCTTTTTGACCATCTCGGAGAGGATGGCCTCGGCCTTGTCGCTGTTGCCCTCCTCCTTGTAGATGCGGGCCAGGCTCGTCATCACGCGCGGGCTGCGGTCCCCGAGGTCCACCGCGCGCTGCAAGGCGCGCTTGGCCCCGTCGATATTCTTGATCTCGAGAAGGGAATAGCCGTAGTTCGCCCAAGAGGCCTTATCGACCTTGGCGCCGCCGGGACCCGAGGTGATGCGGCCGTATAGGGCCGCGGCGTCCCGGTACTTGCGCTCGTTGAAGCGTATCTCGGCAAGGGCCGAGGCCGCTTCGACGTTGCTCGAATCCAGGCGGATGACGTCGGCGTAGGCGGTGGGCAGTTCGTCCGCGGCGCTGAGCTCCTTGGACATCTGCATCTTCGCCACGGCGATGGGCAGGCTCTGGGGCTGGAGCTTGAAGGCCTTCTTATAGGCCTGCAACGAGGAAGCGTAACGCTTCTCGGCGCGGTACGCGTCGGCCAGGTAACGCCAGGCGGTGGCGCTGTCCGGGTACTTGGCCAGACCGGTCTCCAGCATGCGGATGGCCCTGGGGTATTCCTTGCGGTTGGCCAGGATCATGCCGTAGTTCATGTTGGACGCCGGATGGGTCGGGATCTTCTTCAGGATCATCTCGTACTGGGCTTCCGCCTTCTTGATATCGCCCTTGCCGCGGTACAGTTCCGCCAGCTCCACGCGATAGTCGTAATTGCCGGGTTCGGCCGCGATGAGGCGTTCGAGGATGGCGCGGGTCCCTTCGGGATCGTTGGTCTTCTTATACAGGCTGTACAGCTCGGCAAGGACCTTGATGTCCTTGGTCTTGGTGTAGTAGTCCTCATAGGCCTTGATGGCGCGTTCGGGCTCCTTGTTCGCGATATAGGACTGGCCGAGCATGCTCAACACATCGGGGCGGTTCAGATCCGCCCGATCCAGGTTGTTGATGGCCCCCTGCCAGTTCTTCTCGTCGAAGTAGCACTTGCCGAGGTAGTAGAACGCCTCTTCCGAAGGGGAGTTGCGGACGTAGGTCTCCAGGATTTCCTTGGCCTTGGACTTGTTCTTGGTCTCGTAGAACAGGATGGCGAGGGGCAGGGACTGCTTGGCCTCTTCCGGGAACTTCCGGATGAGGACCGGGCCCAGGTTGGCCGCGCGATCCTTCTGGCCCAGCTTGAAGTACCCGTCCAGGAGCAGGAAGGACATTTCCGCGTTGAGATCCTCCTTGAAGGCGGGCCGCTCGAGGATTTTCACGGCCTCGGTCGGGTTCTTCAATTCGGATTCCAGCCGCGCCAGGGAATACGCGTAGGTCTTGTCGGCGGGCCTGAGCGCGAAGAGGAAGCGCAAGCGCTCACGGGCCAGGCCCTTGTTCTTCTCGGTCAGGTAGATATTGTAAAGGGCCGAGTTGATGGCCTCGTCGTTCTTGAAGGAACGGTCGGCGATCAACAGGGGGGCCTTGGCCTTCGCCGTCTGCCCCGCGGAGAAAAGCATCAGGCCGAACTCCTTCTGGTACAGCGGATTCGTCCCGTTGAGGGCCACGGCCTTGGTCAGGAGGTCCAGGGCCTTGTCCTTACGGCCGATCTTCTTATTGACCATGGCGGCCCGGAAGGCGAGATCGCCGTTCTTGGGCGACAGGGCGGAATAATGTTCCAGGGCCTCGGCCAGCTTGGTGTCGTTCTTGTTCTGCGTATACAGATCCACCAGCAATTGCCAGGGACGGACCTGCTCGGGCTCCAGGGCGACCCAATGCTGCAGATGATCCTCCGCGTCGGCGGTCTTGACCAGGGCCACGGCGACCTCGGCGGCATTGCGGACCGCGGGCAGATTGTTATGGTCGGTCCTGAGGATTTCGCCGTACAGATCGAGGGCCTTCTGGGTCTTGCCCAGGGTCAGGGCGTAGTCGTATTTGAGGCCGACATCGTCCGGGAAGCCTTCGTATCCCTGCTTCAGCAAGGCCGCGCGGTACGGGGAATCGTGTTCCTTGGCGTACTTATAGGCCTTGTCGAACAGGTCCCGATCCTTCTTGTCGGCCCGGACGGCGTCGAAGTAGGCCTCATTGGCGGGCGCGGGCTTCTTCATGGACGCGTACAGATCCGCCAGGGGTTCCGACAAGGTCTTGTCGACCTTGGCCTGGGCGCTCATGAACGGAAGGAAAGGGACCATCTTGGCGAGGGCGCCCTTCTTATAGTAGGACTTGACCAGGATGACCTTGCCGCGGTTGTAGGTCGGGTGGGTCTTGACCAGGCGTTCGATGCCGGCGATGTTGCCGGAGCGGACATAGTCGACCTCGGCCAACTGGAAGGCGTACGCCGGATCGGCGCCCTTCTGCCGGGTGAGGCGGACCAGGGCGTCCATCAGGGCCGCGGTATCCTTCTGCTGATCGGCAAGGCGATGCATGGACTTGAGGGCGACCTCATCGTTCACGTTCCGGGTCACCCATTCCGAGTACTCCTGCAAGGCGCCCTTGAAGTCCTTCGCCTTCTCCTTCTCGACGGCCAGGATGAGCTGGTAGCCCTTGTACTTGGGATCCACGTTCACGATCTTCTCGACCGTGGAGACATAGGCCTTCTGATTGCCTTCCACCTTGTAGATGCCGGCAACGGTTTCCAGCACCACCAGGTTGTTCGGGTCCTGGACCAGGCGTTGCTCGTAAAGGCCGCGCGCCTTGGCGGTCTGGCCGGTCTTCATGTAGGCGTCGGCGTACATCGGGTCGGTGGAGCCCAAAGTCGGGTCGCCCTGGAGCTGCCAGTCGAATTCCTTGGCTGCATTCGCATAGTCGCCGTTCAGGAAGTAGGCCTGGCCCAGCTTCTTCCGCTCTTCCACGCTGGGGCCGTTGGCCGCCAGGATCTTGAAGAGGGGCAGATTGGCCTTGATCTCGTCCTTGGTGTCCACGCTGCGGGAATAGGCGCGCGCATAGGTCAGATTCGTGGGCTCGAGCTGGTAGGCGCGGGCGAACTTGTCGAAGGATTCCTTGTCCTTGCGGAGCTTCACCAGGGTCTCGCCCAGGCGGTACCAGAGCTTGGCGGAGGCGGGAGAGCTCTTCACGGCGCTGCTCAGGGACTTCTCGGCCTCTTCGTAGTTGCCCTTGTCGAAGTAGAGATTGCCGAGCTCAAGGTCGTAACGGGCGCGGGTGGCGGGTTCCAACTGGACCAGCCGCTCCAGCACCTGGATATACACGTCTTCCGATCCGGGACGTTTGGCCACCAGGGGCAGCACGAAACGCCAGCCATTGGCATCCTTGGGATTCTTGTCGAGCCATTCGCGCGCATGCACGATGGCCATGGAGGTGTCGCGCACCGCCAGGTCCAACTGGGCAAGGCGCATATTGAAGCGGCGGCCTTCCGGGTCCACGGCGATCAGGCCCTTGATGGCCTCGCGCATCTTCTCCGGGGGCTTGCCTGTGGCGGTGAAGGCGTTGACCTCGATTTCCCGGATCTGCCTGTCCTTGTCGTCCTTCAGGAGGTAGGTCTCGGCGAGCTTGCCGGCCAGTTCATAGTTCTTCGCCTCGTTCAGGGCGATGACCGCATCGCGGTTGCCGTCCAGCAAGCGGGGGTTCTTGGCGTAGGCTTCCGAGAAGAGCTTGGCCGAAAGCGGCCAGTTCTTCTTCTTCGCATAACCGCGGGCGACCAGGGCCTGCAATTCCGGCTTGGCGCCGGGCTGCAGGGCGAACTTCTCCAAGGCGGGGAAATTGGCCATCACCTGCTCGTCGCTCACCACGGTCTGGGGCAGCAAGGCCAGGTATTCGGGATTCGCCGGCTGGTTCCTCAAAGCCTTGGTCACGAATACGTAGGCGCGGTCGCGATCATTGTCGGCCAGGTACATCTTGGCCAGCATGAACTGGGCCTCGTTTGAGGTCGGGTCGTTCTTGTCGATGGTCAGGAGGAGCTCACGCAACTCGCCTTCCCGTTTCTGGGAGATGAGCAGGGACACCAGCTTGGACTGGACGCCCTTGTTCTTGGGATCCAGGGCCAGGGCCTTCTGATACATGTCCGCGGCCTTGTCCGGTTGCTTCGCTTCTTCATAGAGGCGCGCCAGCTGCAGAGGGAATTCCTTGCGGGCGGGATAGAAACGGACCAATTGCTCCAGGTCCTCGATCATGCGGGGCTTGTTGGCCATCTGGGTATGGACCGCCAGGGCCTGTTCCCAAACCTTGGGATCCTTGGACTCGATATTGATCCATTTGTCCAGGAGCGCGGCGGCGGCCTGGGTCTGGTTCAGGGCCAGGGCGATATCGAGCGCTTTGGCGACCACCTTCACGTCGGTCTCCTTGGCCAGGATTTCCTGGTAGATGCCGAGGGCCTTGGGCGTCTTGCCCAAGGTGGCGGCGTAGGCGCGCTTGGCTTCGATATCGTCCGGATAATTCTCGTATCCGATGCGCAGGATGTCCTGCATGTAGGGTGAATTGTTCGCCGCCGAATACTTATAGACCTTGGTGTAAACGTCCCTTTCCTTGGGATTGGCCACCAACAGGTCATGATACGCCTGGTTCGCGAGCAGGGTCTTCTTCTGCATCACGTACAGATCCGCCAGGGGTTCCAACAGGTCCTTGTTGGTCTTGGACTCCGCCAGCAGGAAGCCCTGCAGGGGAATGAGTTTGGCCATGGCATTCGTGCGGAGGTATTCCTTGACCAGGATTTCCTTGCCGCGCTTCCATTCGGGATGGACCTTGACCAGCCGCTCGACCCCGCCCACGTTGCCGGAGCGCTTGTAATCCAGCTCGGCGAGCTGGAACTTATAGGCATTGTCCACGTTCTTCTCGCGATTCAGGCGGACCAGGGATTCCATCAGGGCGGCGGTGTCCTTCTGGCTTTCGGCGAGGCGGTGCATGGATTTGACGGCATTGATGTCGGCGGCGTTCCGCGAGACCCACTGGCCGTATTGTTCCAAGGCCCCTTTATAGTCCTTGGCCTTCTCCTTCTCCACCGCGAGCACCAGCTGGTATCCCTTGAACTTGGGATCCACGGCGACGATCTTCTCGACGGTCGCGACGTAGCCGGCTTGGTTGCCTTCGGCCTTGTAGATATTGGCCACGGTTTCCAGCAAGGGAAGATTGTTCGGGTCGTCCTTGAGGCGTTGTTCGAACAGGCCGCGGGCCTTGGCGGTCTGGCCGGTACGCATATAGGCTTCCGAGACCATCGGTTCGCTGGTGGCCAGGCCGGGATCGCCCTTGAGCAGCCAGTCGAATTCCTTGGCCGCGTTCGCGAAGTCGCCGTTGAGGAAATAGGCCTGGGCCAGCTTCTTGCGTTCGTCCACGCTCGGTCCGTTCTGGGCCAAGGTCTGGAAAAGCGGCAGGTTGGCCTTGATCTCGTCCTTGGTGTCGACCGATGTCGCATAGGCCCGGACATAGGTCAGATTGGTCTTTTCGAGCAGGTAGGCGCGCTGGTATTTCTCCGCCGCCTCCTTCTCCTTGCGCAGCTTGGTCTGGGTCTCGCCCAGCTTGAACCACAAGGAGGCGCTTGCGGGGTTTGCCTTGGAAGCGCTCAACAAGGACTTCTCGGCATCTTCGTAATTGCCTTTCGACAGGTACAAGTTGCCGAGTTCAAGGTCATACCGGCCGCGGTTGGCGGGTTCCAGGACGACCAGCTTCTCCAGCACGTTTATATAAGTGTCCTCTTGACCGGAACGGCGGGCCACCAACGGCGCGAGGAAGCGCCAGCCTTCCACGTTCTTGGGATTCTTGTCGAGGAATTCCTTGGCATGGCCGATGGCGGCCGAGGTGTCCTTGGCGGCCAGGTCCAACTGGGCCAGGCGCATGGACCACTTTGTCGCGCCGTCCGGATCCAGGGCCGCAAGGCCCTTGATGGCATCGCGCATCTTTTCCGGGCTTTTGTTGGTGGCCATATAGGCGTTGACCTGGATTTCATGGATGGCCCGATCCTTATCGTCGGTGGCCAGGTAGTTGGCGGCCAGGGCGCCGGCGAGCTCCATGTTCTTGACGTCGTAGACGGAGACCACGGCTTCCCGCTGGCCTTCCAGGAGCTTGGGGTTCTTGGCGTAGGCTTCGGCATAGAGCTTGGCGGCCATCACGTTGTTCTTCCGCTTCGCGTAGGCGCGGGCCATCATGGCCTGCAGTTCCGGCTTCGCGTTGGGCTGCAGGGCCGCGGTCTGCAAGGCGGCGAAATGCGCGTCGACCTGCTCATCGCTTTGCACCACCGAGGGCAGCATGCCCAGGTATTCCGGATTGGCGGGCTGATTGCGGAGGGCCTTGGAGAGGTAGACGTAGGCCTTGTCCTTGTCGCCTTCCGCCAGGAAGCTCTTCGCCAATTGGTATTGGGCCTGGTGGGCGGTGGGGTCGGAATCGTCCATCTTCATCAGCAGGGCGCGGATCTGCTCCTTATCGCCCTTGGCGGTGTAGAGCTGGAACAGCTTGGACTGGACGGCCTTGTCCTTGGGATCGGCTTCCAGGGCCGCGGCGTAGGTCTGCGCTGCCTTATCGGTCTTCTTCAGCTCTTCATAGACGGAAGCCAGGCGCAGGGTCACCTTCTTGTCCTTGGGTTCGGCATCATGCGCCTGCTCGAAATACCGGACCGACTCTTCCTTCTGGCCGGCCGCGTACAGGAGCTCAGCGGTCTTCAGGTTCAGGGCCTTGTCCGTCGGCGCATCCTTGGCAAGCTTCTGGTAGATCTTCAGGGCGGCCGGGAGGTTGTTCTTGGCTTCATAGGCCTGGGCGAGCGCCATGGCCTGCTTGGCATCGTCGGGATTCTCCTGGAGGTAACGCTCCCGGTACTCGATGGACCTGGGGCTGGCCTTGTCATAGAGGGCGATCAGCTCGGAAAGAAGGGCGGCATCCTTCGGGTTCTTGGCCAATTGCATCTCGAGCTTGGGGATCAGCTTTTCCTTCTGGAGCGGCTGGCGGTAGTAGTCGACGAGGAAGTTGAGGGCATCGTCGGCGTCCGGGTATTTCGCCAGATAGCCTTCGTACTGGGCCGCGGCGACGGGACGCTGCTTGGTTTCAAGCAAGGTCTTGATGTACTTGCCCCATTCCGCGCGGTTGGATGCGATGTCCGGGACCTTCTGGAAGTATTTCAAGGCTCCGGCATAGTCCTGGAGTTCGAACAGGGAAAGGGCCATCATCCGGTTTTCCGAGGAGGAGAGGACCTTCACCTTGCGCAGGTTCTCGACCGCGGGCCGGAAGTTCCATTGCCGGAAATTGATGACCGCTTCCGCTTGATACAAGCGGGGGTCCGGGATCTTGGCCGTGGCCTTGCGATCCTGGATCTTGGCGAGAACCGTGGCGGTATCCAGCTTACCGGGCTGTTGCGCGATCAGGGATGAGACCTGTCCCTGGAACTCGCGTTCGGCCTCGGCGGCGGCCCTGCGTTCCGCTTCCACCTTGGCGAGGCTGTCGGCCTTGGCCTTGGCTACGCGGGCGGCTTCTTCCCGCGCGAGGCGGGCGGCCTCTTCGCGTGCCAGGCGTTCGGCTTCCGCCTTCGCCTTGCGCTCCGCTTCCACGCGGGACAGGCTGTCCGCACGCGCCTTGGCGACGCGGATGGCTTCTTCACGGGCCAAGCGGGCCGCTTCCGCATCCGCCTTCGCCTTGGCTTCCGCCGCGGCCTTCCGTTCGATAGCCACCTGTTCCAGGCTGTCGGCGCGGGCCTTGGCCTTGCGCTCGGCTTCCAATTTGGCGAGACGGGCGGCCTCTTCGGCGGCCGCCTTCTTCTCGGCGGCTACCCTTGAGAGGCTGTCGGCCTTGGCCTTGGCACGACGATCCGCCTCTTCCTTCGCGAGACGGGCGGCTTCCGCATCCGCCTTCGCCTTGGCTTCCGCCGCGGCTTTTCTCTCCGCGACCACTACCGCGATGCTGTCCGCCTTGGCCTTGGCCCGCCGTTCCGCTTCGATCTTGGCTAGACGTTCCGCTTCCAACTTCGCGAGACGGGCGGCTTCGGCCGCCGCCTTCTTCTCGGCCGCTACCTGGGCCAGACTATCGGCATGGGCCTTGGCGCGGCGATCCGCTTCGATTTTCGCGACCCGGGCGGCCTCCGCCTTGGCCTTGGCTTCCGCTTCCGCGGCGGCCTTCTTTTCCGCCGCTACCTGGGCGAGGCTGTCCGCACGGGCTTTCGCGCGGCGATCGGCTTCCTCTTTCGCAAGGCGCTGGGCTTCCGCCTTCGCTTTCGCTTCGGCTTCCGCCGCGGCTTTCTTTTCCAAGGCGACTTGGGCCAGGCTGTCCGCGCGGGCCTTGGCCCGGCGATCCGCCTCTTCCTTCGCGAGGCGTGCGGCCTCTTCCTTGGCCTTCTTCTCGGCGGCGGCCTGCGCGAGCGCGGCCGCCTTGGCTTCGGCTTTCGCCTTTGCCTCGGCTTCCGCCGCGGCCTTCTTTTCGATGGCTACCTGGGCCAGACTGTCGGCACGCGCCTTGGCACGGCGATCCGCATCCTCCTTCGCAAGACGTTGGGCTTCCGCCTTGGCCTTCGCGGCGGCTTCCGCGGCAGCCTTCTTCTCTATGGCGACCTGGGCCAGGCTGTCGGCCTTGGCCTTGGCGCGGCGGTCCGCCTCTTCCTTCGCAAGACGTTGGGCTTCCGCCTTCGCTTTCGCTTCCGCCTCTGCCGCGGCCTTTTTCTCTATGGCGACCTGGGCCAGGCTGTCGGCACGCGCCTTAGCCCGGCGGTCCGCCTCTTCCTTGGCCAGCTTCTGCGCTTCGGCCTTGGCTTTGGCTTCCGCTTCGGCGGCGGCCTTCTTCTCGGCGGCTACCTGGGATAGGCTATCGGCACGGGCCTTGGCACGGCGGTCGGCCTCTTCCTTCGCGAGCTTCTGGGCCTCGGCCTTGGCCTTGGCTTCAGCGGCCTTTTCGGCGGCGGCCTGCGCAAGGGCGGCGGCCTTGGCTTCGGCTTTCGCCTTCGCCTCGGCTTCCGCCGCGGCCTTCTTCTCGGCCGCGACTTGGGCCAGGCTGTCATTGCGGGCCTTCAGGCGACGGGCGGCGTCTTCCTTCGCGAGGCGTTGGGCCTCGGCCTTGGCCTTGGCTTCCGCTTCGGCTGCGGCCTTCTTCTCTATGGCGGCCTGGGCGAGGCTGTCGGCGCGCGCCTTGGCGCGGCGATCGGTCTCCTCTTTCGCGAGCTTCTGGGCTTCGGCCTTCGCCTTCGCTTCGGCTTCAGCGGCGGCTTTCTTCGCCGCGGCCACCTGGGCCAGACTGTCGGTGCGTTCTTTGGCCTTGCGGGCGGCTTCTTCCTTCGCGAGTTTCAGGGCCTCTTCCTTGGCCTTGCGCTCCACTTCCGCGCGGGCCTTGGCGTCGGCGGCCGCCGCGAGATCCGCGGCCTTCTTGGCGGCGACGGCGGTGGCTACGCTGTCCGCATGCTCCTTGGCCTTGCGCGAGGCCTCTTCCCGGGCCAGGCGCTGGGCCTCGACCTTGGCTTTCGCTTCCGCCTCCGCGACGGCCTTCCGCTCGGCCTGGACCTGCGCGAGACTGTCCGCGCGCGCCTTGGCCTTGCGGGCCGCATCTTCCTTCGCCAACTTGATGGCCTCTTCCTTCGCTTGCTTTTCGGCGGCGGCCTGGGCCAGCGCTGCGGCCTTGGCTTCCGCCTTGGCCTTGGCTTCCGCATCCGCGGCGGCCTTCTTCTCGACCGCTACGCGCGCCAGGCTGTCGGTACGCTCCTTGGCTTTGCGGGCGGCTTCTTCCTTCGCGAGCTTCTGGGCCTCTTCCTTGGCTTTGCGCTCGATCTCGGCGCGGGTCTTGGCGTCGGCGGCGGCGGCCAGGTCGGCGGCCTTTTTGGCGGCAGCGGCGGTGGCCAGGCTGTCCGCATGTTCCTTGGCCTTGCGGGAGGCATCTTCCCGCGCGAGACGGGCCGCTTCATCACGGGCTTTCTTATCCGCTTCGGCCTGGGCAAGGGCGGCGGCCTTGGCATCCGCCTTGGCCTTGGCTTCCGCTTCGGCGAGGGCCTTCTTCTCAGCGGCGGCCTGGGCGACCGCGTCGAGCTTGGCCTTCTTATCGGCCTGGGCCTGGGCCACGCTGTCGGCATGGGCTTTGGCCTTCGCTTCGGCGAGGGCCTTCTTGTCCAATTCAGCCTGGGCTTTGTTGGCGGCGGCCGTCTGGGCGGTCACTTCCGCGGCGGCCTTCTTCTCGGCGGCGGCCTGGGCCTCGGCATCCTGTTTCGATTTCCTGTCGGCTTCGGCTTGCGCCTTGGCGGAGGCTTCGGCCTGGGCCTTGGCTTCCGCGGCGGCCTTCTTTTCGGCGGCGGCCTGGAAGGCCGCGGCTTCCTTGGACTGCTTCGCGGCATCGGCCTTGGCTTTCGCCTCGGCGGCGGCGAGGGCGGCGGCTTCGGCCTTGGTGGCCTTGTCGGCATCGGCTTTGGCCTTGGCTTCCGCGGCAGCGGCGACCTCGGCGGCTTTGCGATCGGCGTCCGCCTTGGCCTTGGCCTCGGCGGCTTCCCTGGCCTTATCGGCGGCGCTGGGACCGGCGATTACGGGGGCGGCGGGCGCGGAAGGAGCGACGGCAACGGGCGCGGCCGGGGCGGCGGCCGCGGGAGCGGCGGTTTTGGCCGGAGCGGGAGCATTGCCCAGGGCCGCCATGGCCTTCTGCAGGCGGGCGCGCTCATCGGCCTTGTCGGTATAGAGGATGGCCTTCTGGTAGGATACCTTGGCGGATACGGGGTCGATCTTGGCCTGGGCATTCGCGAGTCCGGACCAGTATTCCCCGGATTCCGGCGAGGCCTTGACCAGTTCCGTGTAGGCGCCTACGGCCTTGGCATAATCGCCGGTCTTGTTGTAGGCGCGCGCCAGCTTGGCGGTATAGGTGGGATCGGAATTCGGAAGCTTGCGCAGGTCCTCGAGCACGGCGATGTAGTCGGCGACATGCTTCTCCCGGCCCGCGGCTTCCATCAGGGTCAGGTACTTGATTCCCGTGACCATATCGTTCTTGTTCAGGTTGAACAGCTTCTTGACGACGGGAAGCTCCTCCTCCTGTCGCCCCGCGCCTTCCAGAGCGTTGGAGTAGCCCAGCAGGATCGAGTAATCGTTGGGCTTCAGCTCGCTGGCCGCCTTGTAAGGCTCCACGGCCTTGGCGAACTCGCCGGACTCCACGTAGGCCGCGCCAAGGAGGCTCAGGGCTTCGGGGAAATCCTTCTTGAGCTTGAGCGCTTCCTGGAGGGAGCCGATGGCTTCATCCACCGCGCCTTCCTGGTACATTTCGTTCGCGCGCTTGAACCATTCCTCCGCAGACTTCGGGGCCTCGGCCCGGACCGCGCCGGCCAAGGCGAGCACCAGGGCCAGGGAGGCGAAACAGGTCGCGCCGTAACCAAGCAAGGTGCTGAGGTGTGAAGGTTTGCGGTTGAAGGGAAAGTTTGACATGGTATCTCCAACAATGAGAAATCGGCATCAACCTGATTATTCGACCTACAAAAACGAGGCGAAGAAAATCGCCTGCCCCCAGGCGGTCCCGGCCCTCGAAAGAGCGGCCGCGGAATTGTCCAAGTCACCGGAAAAAAAGGATTTCCGGAAACCCCTGCAAAGATAACTAATTTAGGCGCGCGGGGTAAAAAATGGCACTGGAGCGTTTTGTTCCGGATCCCCCTTCAGCCCAACAGGGAGCGGGCCTCCGACCGGCCTGGCACGGAGGTAAGGGAACTAGCAAACGTCCCAGGGAAACGCCAGCACGGATCGGATATTCTCCCGGCCCAAGGCGAGTTGCACCAGACGGTCCACCCCCATGGCCACCCCGGCGCAAGCCGGCAACCCCCGGCGCAAATCGCCCAATAAGGCCGGGTCCTGGGGCAATTCCGGCTTTCCCGCGGCCCGACGCTTGGCGTTTTCCCCATTAAATCTGCGTTCGTACTCCACCGGATCCGCCAATTCCAGGTAGCCGTTCCCCAGTTCCATGCCCCCGCCGTAGACCTCGAACCGATGGGCTACCCGGGGGTCGCTTTCATGGACCTGGGCCTGGGCCGCCTGTTCGGCCGGGAAATCATGGACGAAGGTAAACCGGTCTTTGGGAAAGCCTGGCTCAATCACATGGCTCATGATGAAATCCAAGGCATCGGCCTTGGTCGGAAAGGCATCCGGGGAGGGCGCTCGTCCAACCAATTCCGGCAAGGCGAGGAGATCCTCCCGGCTCATCTCCAGGGGGTCGACCCCCAATCGATCCCCGAAGGCGTCCCGGTAGGTCAAGCGAACGCTCGGCATGATCCCCGTAACGATTAGGCAGACCTTTTCCACCTCCTCCATCAGGTCCATCAGGGAGAAGCCCCGGCGGTACCACTCCAGCATGGTGAATTCGGGATTGTGGAAATCACCCTTTTCACCGTTTCGAAAGGCCTTCCCGAGTTGGTAAAGGTCCGGAAAACCCAGGCAGAGAAGGCGCTTCATATGCGGCTCGGGGGAGGTCTGCAAGTAATAGGTTTCGCCTTCGCGGTCCCCTCCGCCCTCGGAACCGCGCGGGTATCCCAGGGAATGGAACCGGGACGAGAACACATCGATATGGCAATCCAGGGAGATGCCGCGGGAGAGAACGGGCGTTTCCACTTCCAGGACGCCCGAGCGATGGAAGAACTCGCGGATGTTACGGAGGGCTTCGGCCCGGAATCGGAGGGCGGGGAGATCGGGAAGGTGGGACGGAATCATTTGGAATCAGAGGAGATGGATTGAAGGGGGACGGAAATCCCCCTGAAGCCAATTCTAGCGTTCTTCCGGACTACTTCGCGCGTTCGACGTATTCCCCGGTGCGGGTATCGATCTTCACGCGGTCGCCCTGGCCGATGAACAGCGGGATCTGGATTTCCGCGCCGGTCTCGACCTTGGCCGCCTTGGTCACGTTGTTCGAGGTGTCGCCTTTGACCGCGGGCTCGGTATAGGTGATGGTGAGATCCATGAAGACGGGCGGGGTCACGGAAATGGGACGATCGCCCCAAAAGGAGATGTCGCACTCCGTGTTCTCGAGCAGCCACTTTTCCGCCCCGTCCATGTTCTCCTTGGAAATCTCCACCTGCTCATAGGACTTGGTGTCCATGAAGGTGTAGTTGACGCCGTCCGTATAGAGGAATTGCATGGTGGTGTTGGTGATGTCGGCTTCCTGGAAGGAGTCGCCGGACTTGAAGGTTTTCTCCAGCTGACGGCCCGTGATCAGGTTCTTGAGCCGGACGCGGTTGAAGGCCTGCCCCTTACCCGGTTTGACGAATTCGTTCTCCACGATCATGCAGGGCTGATCGTCCAACATGATTTTCAAACGCTTCCTGAATTCGTTCGTGCTTACTGTGCCCATGGGGGCCCTCCGGGTCGATTCTGATTATATTCAGTACTGTTTTCATCCAGGCCGGAAGCGGGGATTTGCGATGCGAATCCCGGGCGACAAACCTCGAATTGGGCCACAAGATATAGAAATATCATGCCAATCCTTCCAAAAACCTCCGTAACCGCGCGATCCGGCCTCTTGGACCATGCGGGACGGCCCGAAACGGCCGGGACAACGTCCCGGGAGCCCGTCCGCTGGCAAAAGGAAATGCAGGACGCTTTCCGGACCGGGGAATCCCTATTGCGATTCCTGGACCTGGACCCTGCCCAAGCCCCGGAAGGCTTGGCACCCGATCCGGCCTTCCCGGTCCTGGTCCCCCAAAGCTTCGCGTCCCGCATGGTAAAAGGGGATTGGCGGGATCCGCTGCTGCTCCAGGTCCTGCCCCGGGACGGCGAGACCCGATCGGTTCCGGGCTTCCTGGCCGATGCGGTCGGGGACCTTGCTTCCCAGGTCGTTCCCGGACTCCTCCATAAGTACGACTCCCGCGCTTTGTTGATGGTTTCCCATCAATGCGCCGTCCATTGCCGATATTGCTTCCGCCGGGAGTTCCCTTATGGCGACATGCCGCGCGGCCAAGCCGGGTGGGACGAGGCCTGGGCCTATCTCGAAAGCGCGGAAGGCGTGGATGAAATCGTCCTCAGCGGCGGGGATCCCCTCTTCCTGGACAATCGACGCCTGGAACGGATCCTGGAAAGGGCGGCAGCCCTTCCCCGCTTGCGGACGGTGCGGTTCCATACCCGCCTTCCCATCGTCCTTCCGAGCCGGATCGAACCCGGCCTGCTCGCCATGCTCCGCTCCCTGTCCGAGGCCAAGACCCTGATCGTGGTCATCCACGCCAATCACGCCAATGAACTGGACGCCGGGACCGGCCGCGCCCTTTCCGGCCTGCGCGCCGCCGGCGCCATGCTTCTGAACCAGGCCGTGCTCATGGCCGGAATCAACGATGATGCCGATGTCCTGGCCGATCTCTCCCGCGGCCTGCTTGCCCAAGGCGTCCTGCCCTATTACCTGCACCAATTGGATCGGGTCGTGGGCACGGCCCATTTCGAAACCCCGGAAGCGAAGGGCCGGGATCTCATCGAAGCCCTCAGGGGGAAACTTCCCGGTTACGCCGTCCCCAGGTACGTCCGGGAGACCGCGGGCGAACCCTTCAAGACTCCGCTTTCCGTTTGAAGTCCTGGCGTTTCCGCAGGCATTTGGGTTGCCGTTCCCGCGCGGTCGCCTCGCAGGTATGTCCACGGGACAACGAATTCCGGTTTCAAGGGGGAAATACCCCCATCCCCTGAATCGCTTCGACGGTAATTTCAATCCCATGAAGCCCCGGACCGCACCGCCCATACTCCTGATGCTGGCCCTGGCCGCGTCCGCGCTCGCGCAGGAATCCGCCCATAGCGAAGGCACCTTGCTGCTCCTCCACTACCGCTGGACCCGCGATACGGCGGCCCTGACCGACTCCGTTTCCTCCATCGGGAATCTCACCTTGATCGAGAGCCAGCGCGTTCCCGCCGCGGTCAAGACCCCGCGCCTGACCGGCGCCAAGCGGGCCCGGATGATGGCCGAGGCGTCTGAAACGCCGCGGTCCGGATTCAGTTTCGATCTGCTGGGCCCGGATGGCCGCAGGCTGTCCACCCGCTTCCTGGGGGATCCCGGAGTGCAACGCGTCGAATTCCAGGAAAAGGGCGATCATGGCTTGCGGTCCCAGCAGCGGCGCGTCGATACATCGGATATCTACCTGCGCATTCCTGAACCGGAGGCACGGACCATCCGCTTTTACCGGCATGCGCGCCCGGCCGCCCCCGCGGCTCCCAAAGCCGGCGCCGCCGAGGTCCTAGGCCCGCAACCCTCGCCCCGGAAGACCCTCATCGCGGAATTCCCCCTGGAATGAGGATACCTGAGCCGAAACACCGCGGCCTCCTTTCCGCCGCCGTACGGATCCCCCTGGTCGCGGCCGCGTTCGCGTTCGCCTTCCCGATCCTGGCGCAGACCCCTGAATTCTCCATCGTGAAGGAGACCGGACCGCGTAACAAGCGCGTCAACATGGTCATTCTCGGGGACGGATACACGGCCGCCGAGAAATCCAGGTTCCTTATGCACCTGAAGACCATAGCGGATGGGGTGATCAAGGACGAACCCTTCCGGGATTACGAAGGCTACTTCAACGTCTACGCGATCTTCGTTCCATCCAACCAGTCCGGGGCCGATGTGCCCGCCGAAGGCGTTTACCGGGACACCTATTTCGGCGCCAGCTATGACGGCCGGTTGCTGACCATCAACGATTCCAAGGCCATGACCCTCATCAACAAATACCTTCCGGAAGCGGATATGCAGTTCACGGTCGTGAACAGCGATCGGTACGGCGGTTCCGGCGGCCAGGTGGCGGTCGCCTGTTACGCCAATCCGGAAATCATCGCGCATGAGGCCCAGCATTCCTTCGCCGGCCTGGGGGACGAATACGATTATGCCGGAGTGGAACCCTGGGAAGCGCCCAACACCACCCAGCGTACGTCGCGCTCCTCCATTCCCTGGAGCCATTGGATCGCGGCGGCCACCCCGGTGCCCACCCCGGAGACCCAGATCTATGCCAACCTGCCCGGCCTTTTCGAAGGCGCAGCCTATAACCCCAAAGGCTGGTACCGGCCCAAGCAGAACTGCCGCATGCGCGAGAACGGCATCCCCTTCTGCGAAGCCTGTTCGGAAACCGTGCTTCTCTCCCTGTATTCCCAGATCTCCCCGATTGATTCCGCGCTCCCGAAACCGGGTCCCGTGACCGTTGCCGCGAATCAAATCGCCCCATTACGGATCAAGGTCAAGCAGCCTCTCTCCCATGGCCTCGAGATCCGCTGGACCGTGGACGGGAATCCTTCGACTTCAATCACCGGTCCGCAATTCACCCAGGCGCTGGCCCCGGGCCCGCATCGCGTCTCCGTCAAGGTGGCGGACACAACCCATATGGTCCGCAAGGATCCGGACGGCCTTTTGAACGACTCGGCCGCATGGCAGGTGAATGTCATGTCCGTCACGGGAATCGCCTCATCGCCTCCGGAAGCGCCGCCCTGGCTTCTGGAAGCCGATGCCGATCAAGCCGTCTTCCTGACCGATGCCGATCAGGAGTTCGAGGTGCGCATGATGACCGCGGACGGCCGTATCCTGGAAAGCCGTTCCATGCGGGGATCGCGGTCGGGACGGATCCGCATGCCCTGGGCCCGGACCCTTGCCCCTGGCCTATATGTGGTGGAAACCCGCTTTGACGGCAGGGTCGCCCGCTCCCGGTTCTCGATCTCTCCCTGACCATCCCCCCCGGTTCCGCTCCGCTGCAGGGCCCACGCGGAATGCGCGTCGGTATCCTTGCCGGTTTGCCCGCCGCTTTCCCCAACCCACGCGTTTATATACCTTGATTTTCCGGCCCCTCCAGGCCGGATGCAACGTCCCCCGGGAGATCCGATGCCAGTTTGGCCCCTTTCCTTTTCCGTCCGCGCCCGCAACGTCTTTCCATGTGTCCTCGCCGCGTCCCTTTCCTTATCCGTATTCGACGCCCGGGGCGCCGCGGTGGCCAAGGCGACCTGGGATGACAAGGCCGGTTCCGCCTTGGGAAGCGGTAACGCCGATCAGGGCAACAAAGCCGCGTGGAAACTGTTCCTGGACAATAAACCCCTCGAGGCAAGGGATGCCTTCCGGATGAAATGCTCCGACAAGGATCCGGTCGTCGCCGGGGAAGCCTGCCGCGGAGCCGGCGTGGTTTCCAGGTTCATCGGACAGAACGTGGATGAGATAAAATGGACCCTGGATGGATTCGCCAGGGACAAGGATACCCTGGCCCTGATGGCCGGGCAGCTGCGCCACCTGAACCATTCGGATATCTGGGCGGCCTATTCCGTGCCCAAGGTATTCGAATTGGGCCAGGAGCTCGCCAGGCATCCTTCGCAACTGACCTCGCCCGCCGTCTTCGAATTGAGCCATCGTTACCTGCAGGACGGCGAAATCTCCAAGGCGGAGAAGATCACGGCCGACATGTCCATCATCCGGAAGTGGTGGACGGTCGGTCCCTTCTCGAACATTTCCGGCAGCGGATTCGATATGGCTTATCCGCCCGAGTCCGGGGTCGCCCTGGGCCAGGCGCACGACGGCAAGAACGGGGACAAGGTGCGCTGGTTCCCCCTCAATGTCCCCTCCCCCGCCACCTGGATCTGGAGCAACAACCATGGCACTGCCCTGAACGCCGTCAACTATTACGCGACCCAGGTGGAAAGCCCTTCGGAACGCAAGGTGCAACTCGCCTTCGGGGCTTCGGGCAGCTTCAAGGTATTCCTGAACGACAGATTGGTGCTGGCCGAACGGGCATTCCGGAACACGGGCGCGGACGCCTTCGTGCAACCGGTGACCTTGCGGAAGGGTTCCAACCGCATCCTGGTCAAATTGGGGAGCGAGGATCGTTACGCGAATTTCCTCCTGCGTTTCATGGAAGCCGATGGGCGCGGCGCGGCCGATCTCAAGGTCGCCAAGCCGGAAGGCGCCTATCCGAAGGAACCGGGGACGGCGGAGAACCTCAAGAGCATGCCCGCCTTCGATCGCGAGATCGGCTACCTGCGCGAGCGCCTGAGGAAGAATCCCGACGACGAGGACGCGGCCCTTTTGGTAATGGACCTGTTCAACGTACACGAGATGACCGATAGCGGCGAAGTGTGGGCCTTGCGCAGGCTCGAGCGGCATCCGCAAAGCTCGCTATGGCTTTCCCTGATGGCCGAAACCCTCATGCGCAGCCGCCAATCCACGCGTTCCCAGGAATACTATAAGGCGGCGTACCGCAACAGCCCGTATTGCGCGTCGGGATGGAACCAGGAACTGGCGCGCCTGATCAATTCCGCCGGGCCGGAGGCGGTCCTCGAGTTCCTCTCCAAATCCCCGGACGAGATGAAATCGACCAAGCGCGCTCTGCTCACCACGATGGGGAAGCTCGCGCAACTTGGGCGTCGCGACGAAGCCTTCAAGGTCTTCGCCACCCTGGAGAACGCGAACCAGGATTTCGACGATGAAACCGCCAATTTCCTTTCCATCGTCTACATGAACCAAGGCCGCAAGAAGGAAGCCATCGATGCCTGGAGGAAATATCTCAAGCACGGCCACGCGAACGTCGGCGCCTATTCCGCCTTGTCGGACCTGTACCTGAAGTCCGGCGACTTCTCCCAAGCCGTGGATGTCCTGCGGGAAGGCACCGGATACCTGCCGGACAATCCCAATCTCCTCATGACGCTGGCCAATATCAACATGCACCAGAAGCGGTACGACGAGGCGGAGAAATACCTGGCATCGGCGTTGGCCCTGGCCCCTTTCAATCCGGGATTGCTGGGCTTGAAGGGGACCTTGCGCTCCCTGGCCGGCGACAAGGACGGCGCCAAGAAGACCCTTAAGCAGAGCGTCGAATCCAACTACAACGATTTCCCGTCCTGGGACAAGTTGATGACAATGGACGGCAAGCCCACTTTCGAATCCCTGGCGCCGCTTCCTTCCGTGGACAGCCTCGTGCGCGCCTCCGCCGGCTGGGAAGGGCTGAAGCGGGATCGCGGATCCATCCTTTCCTATATCGAGGACGTATACTTCTATCCTAGCCGCGCGGTCCGCCACCGCGGTTTCCTGGTCGTGCACCTGCCCAGCCAGGATGCGGTCAACAACTGGAAGCAATATTCCATCCCCTACAACTCCACCTACCAGAGCCTGGGCGTGACCCGGGCCTTCTCGCGCAAGGCCGCCGGAAGCGAGGTGGACGCCGAGGTCGTCGGCGGCCGGACCTTGATCTTCAAGTCCCTGGAACCCGGCGACTGCATCGTGATGGAGTGGACCATCAAGGACGATTACGACGGCGAGATGGCCCGCCAGGCCTGGGGCGTGTACGACTTCAAGCTGGGGATGCCCGTATTCGATTCCCGCCTGCGCCTCTACATGGCCGCGGATACCATCGGCTATTCGGTCCGGGGCAAGGGCATCGTCAAGTCGGCTTCGGAAAAAGCCGGCGTCAAAATGCGCCTCTTCACCCGCGGACCCTATGCCCCCCCCATCAATGAACGCTTCCTGCCCATCAATGAGGAGACCGCGCCGGACGTTCTGTACTCGACCTTCTCCGATTGGGGCCGCATCACCGAATGGTACGCCAACCTGACCGACCACAAGACCGAACCCTCGCCCATCCTGCGCAAGATCGCGGATTCGCTCTTCGCGGGGGCCGCGACGGAAACGGAAAAGGTCGCGCGCGTGCATCGTTACGTCACGGACAACATCGCCTACAGCAGCCTCTCCTTCCGGCAGAGCGGCTGGATCCCGCAATCCTCCCAGGAAGTCATCGCTTCCCGCCTCGGGGATTGCAAGGACATGGCCGCTCTCGCCAAGACCTTGTTGCAGCTCGGCGGGATGCAAAGCCGATTGGTGCTGGTGGCCACCCGCGACGAATACGGTACCCGGCCGGGCCCGGTGGGCCCGCATTTCAACCATTGCATCCTGGGCCTCACCGTGGACGGCGCGCAGCATTTCGTGGACCTGACCGATCCTCATCTGAATTGGAACCGGATCCCCAAGGCCGATCAGGGTTCGATGGCCTTGGTGATTTCCAGGGGCAACCGCGACCTGATCCGGCTTCCCGTGGACGCTCCGGCGGAACGCAGGGTTTCCCGCACCTTCAAATGCGCGCTCACGGATTCCGGATCCGCGGACATCGACGCCCGCACCGTCCGGACGGGCGTACTCGCGCGCGGGCACCGGGACGGTTTCCGGTTCCTGAACCAGGAGGAGCGCCGCCAGGAAATGCTCAAGGTGCTGTCCGACGATTATGCCGACGTGGCGCTGGATTCCCTCTCCTTCGGAGATCTGGGAACGGGGACCGATTCCGTCGAATACGCCTATCATTTCCGCGGTCGCCAAGCCGTGAAGGTCTCGGGCCCGACGCGCATCTTCTCCCTTTACATGCCGGATCGCCTGTCGAATATGGACATCCCGGACGATCAGCCCAGGCCGGCCGGCGCGGACCTGTACGCGTCCTGGTACAGCGTGGGAACCTACGCCACGCGCGGCACCGTATCCTTCCCGCCGAAATGGAAGCTGCTCAACCGCCCCGAGCCGGTCCGGCTTAAATCACCGTATGGGGACTATAACCTGACCTTCACCCTGAAGGGAAACGTGTTGAGTTATACCCGGTCCGCGGTCCTCAATCTGGGGGAGCCGGTCGCGGGCAAGGACGTGCCCAAGCTGCGCGACTTCCTGACCCAGGTGGTCCGGAACGATGACGTCCAACTGGTCTTCACGGAAAAGGGGAAATAGGTTTCGGGCCGGCGGCTTCCGGGCCGCGCCCGGCGGCCTAGAAATTGTTGGTAACGCGCAAATGCACGAACCCGTCGCCCAGGTCGCGATCGGGGTTCAGCGCGTAGCTGATTCCGAAGGTCCAATCCTTGGCTCCTGACTCCAGGCCCAGACCGTAGCCCACCACCCTGCGCCAATACACGTCCCCGCCCAAGCGGTTTATGAAGGCGGGCACCACGAAGACGGAGGCGCGGCTGCGCGGCGCCAACAGGAACTGCAGCTCGAAATTTCCGTAAAGGAAAAGGTTGGTCAGGAATTCGCGTTCTCGGAATCCGCGGACGGTATTGGCGCCCCCGAGCGCATAGAGTTCCCCGCGGTTGGCGCGGCCTTCCAGCGGCCAATTCCCGCTTCCTGAAAAAAGCGCATGCCCGACCCATCTGCCCAGGTTATGCCAGAGCGCCAATTGGTTGATGCTTTGCACCAGGTAATAGGCCGAGTCCCCCAGGTCCCGGTGGACCCCGTTGAGGCGCAGGGAATAACGCGCGCCTTTCAAGGTGGCGGGCACCTGGTCCCTCGCGTCGTATTGGAAACCCAGGCCGGCGATATCCGCGTCCGTCCGGGCGCCGTTGAGGAAGTCATGGTTGAACTGGCGGGCGAAAGCCACCAGGTAGCGTGAGTGGAAATCCAGATCCTGGAACAGGGTTAATTCGCCGTTCCGTTCATCGTAGACCGAATCCTCAAGGGACACGCTCAGATCGATATGCGCCCCCACATGGGTCGAAAGCAGCCAGGGCTCGGTATAGGCGAACCGGGCCTCCTTGGAGGCGGTACCCTCGCCTATCTGCTTGCTGTCGAAGGTGAAGTCCAGATCCCGCGCCGTCCCGCGCAGGTTGATGAGATGGATGTCCATGTACCCGTTGACCCCGCCGCCGCCCTTCTTCTCCGAATCGTACCCCAGGATTCCGCTGAGCCGGTTGCCTTTGAGGTCCGTGAGCGCCAGGGTAGGATACAGCAGGTTGCGGGTGGAATCCCGGAACAGGGCGCCGGGGACCACGGCCTCGAAATAACCTGTCCGGGAAAGCCTCTCGGCGGAAAGGCGCAGGCGGGTCTCGCTATAGGTTTCCCCGTAGCGGAGCAGGGACAACCGATCCAGGGTCGCGGGAGCGGTGCGGCCGCCGGAATGCTTGAAGCCCCCGAACTTGTACCCGTCGCCGGCGTCGATGGAGATTTGGAGATCCGCGACGGCCTTGTCCGGATCCGGGCCTACGGCGAAGTCGATGGCGACGGAGGCGAAGGGGTGCCCATGATCCAGGAGGAAGGCGCGGACGCGATCGCCGATGGCCTTGAGGTTGGCCGCCGTCGCGGGTTCGCCGGCGAAGGCGGAGATGCCCAGATCCGCCGTGGTGAATCCCGGGGCGCTGGCGGCGCGGATCTCCCCGAAGGTGAACGAAGGTCCGGGAACCAATCGCCCGTCCTCCCCGGTAGCCGCCCGCAGATGGCCATCCGCGATGGCCCGCGCCAAGGCGCTTTCGGCAGGCGCGGGTCCGGAACGCACGGGCGCGATCGCCCCTTCCCCGGCCGCGGAAGGCTGGGCCGGGACGGGGATTGAGGCCGCCCAGACCAGCAACCAGATGGGAAGGATCGCACCGCGCATCAGAATACCGCCCTGGCTTCCGCCGTCATCTTCTGCACCAGCCGGGTTCCGCGCGGTTCCAGGCGGACGACGTAATCGAAATTGAGATAGATGTTCTGCCCTACCTGGAAATTGGCGTTGGCCTCCGCGCGATGGGTCAATCCCTTGGCGAAATCCCCGGTCGCGTAGAAACCGCCTTCGCCCCGTCCCCAAAAATAGATCATCCCGTATTCCACGAAAGCCCGGCCGTTGTATAGCGAGGTCTTCTCCACCTTGAGGGCGGGCTTGACGCCTTGCAGATCGGTGGGGCCGGAAGCCGAGGTCCCCTCGAGCAGGAGGTATTGGCCGCGGCCTTCCACCTGGAAGGATTTGGGCAGCTTACGCGTGACCCGGGTGCCGTAAACCTGGTTCAGGTTCCGGGACTCCGACGCCGCGCCGCCGGACAGCCCTTCGCGCGAACGGTTCTCGTAGGATTGCTCCAGGAAATATTCCCAATCGTCCCCTATCTCCCGGCGATAGTCCGCGCGCTGGTTCCACAGGCGTTCGCGGAAGGCGTATATTCCCGCAGCGCGGCCGTAGGAGCGATCCACGTAAAGGTTGGCGGCCTTGCCCCCGCCCGGGGCGGTCCAATGCAGGGCGGGGCTGTATCGGGCCCGGCCGCTGCGCACCGATTCGATCTGATCGTCGGTGAAGAGGGGAAGGAGGCCCGGGTTCATGCTGGTATCCTGGTTGTCCACGGCCAGGTCCAAGGTGAATTCCAAATCGGCCAACACTCCCGATACCGGAAAGGGGAATTTGCCGGGGGTCAATTGCAGGTTGGCGGACCAGGAGAGGTCCTGATAGGGACGTGATCCCACCGTGGTGTCCCGCTTCAAACCGATCAGGACGAAATCCCCCCCCGTCTCCACGCGATGGTACGCGTTCGCGGCGGAGTCGTATACGTAGTCGCCCCGGCCCTTCAATTCCCGGTAATCCTCGACCAAGGGGAACTCGGCCGTCTGGCTGATCCGGTAGGAGGACATCAGGCCATATCCCTTGCGCCGATCCGCGAGCTGGCTGTTCCATTCCGCCTGGTTGAAATCCGTCTCCTCCGGCTGGTCCGCGTAACCGCCCAGGCCGTCCAGGCGCCATTGACGGTGGTTGCGATAGGAATAGAAGACATCCGTATTCAAAGGCCCCAGGCCCACGGCCGCAACCTTCTGGCTCCCGCCCCAATCCCTCACCGAGTCGCGCAATCCCGGCAGCCTGCCGTCGAAGTTGGCCTGTTGCGACAGAGCGGACGCTCCCGTGGTCAGGCTCACCCTCCCCCAGAACGGAACCGTGGCCAGGGAGAAATCCGGTTCCTGCTTGATGGATCTTCCAATGGCCCCGCCCGGCAATTCCGTAAGCCATTCGTTGCGGGTCCAGGTAAAGGAAGGCATGATGCCGGCGGCCTCCCAATGGGTCCGCCCGGATTGGCGATAGTTGTCCCGGCGGTCCGGGGAGCGCGCCAGTTTCGCTTCGGTCGAGGCCTCCAGGGAAAGCTTGTCGCCGCCCAAGCGGCCGGAAACCCCGCCGCGACGGGAAAGGCTGCCCATCCCCGCCCTCGGATTCGCCGCGTCCGCCGCCAGGTCGGCCTCGGCCCGGCCCAGTTCCCCGCCCAGGAGAAGCCAGGTCATGGGACGTTCCTCCAGGCGCAGGCGGTTGGCCATGAATCCCCGCTGGGCGACGCGGGCGTCCAGATTCCAGGTTTCCGCGAAACCCCGCGCTTCGATCAACTGCTTGAAGGATTCGAAATGCGGGGCGCGCGCTTCGTGGTCGAAGGTAAGCCCGAGGCGGCCGAAACCGCCCTGGTCGAAGGGCTTGCCCGCGGTATGCGTCCCCAGGTAACGCGTGGAATACCCCAGGTTGTCGTCATCGCCCAGGGCCGAATACAGGTTCCGGTCCAATTGCGAGAACAGCAGGGCCGCCCGCCCTTCGTAGCCGCGCAGCTTCAGGGCGATGTCCGCAGCGGCCGCGGACTGGCGATGGGGCATGGCCACCGGGCGGCCCAGGGTATCCAGGTAGGATGAATCCCCGAGGCCGGCGAACCGGCGCCGCAAGGCCGTATCCAGCACCATGTTCAGGGGCTGGTCCTTGTTCTCCAGTTCCGAGATGGCCCGCAGGGACCAGGTGAACGCGCCGGAGCTGTCGCGCGCCTCCCCGGAAGCCAGGCTGCGCTGGTAATCCTGCTCGGTATACTGGAACTCCGCCGAAAAAAGGTTTTCGCTCGTGACGACCAGGGGCGGCAGGAAATCCAGCCGGCCTTCGCTGTAGTCGATGGTATAGTCCACGCCCCTCAGCAAGGGCGCGCCGTTCCGCCACACCCTTTCCGTGCCCGCCAATACCGTGATGAACTGTCGGCCGTCCCTTCCGCGCAGGTAATAGCCCCGCTGCTTGCCGTCCACCCCGCGCAAGGTATCGCTCTGGTATTGACCATCGCTCACCGACCAGCTTCCGCGCAGGACGTGGCCGTAACGGAAATAGGCCCCGTCCACGCCCTGGACCTTGGCCGTGAACCGATCTTCGCCGGCCACCCCGTAATCCATCAGGTAGTTCCCCAGCACGTAGGAGTAATGGCTTCCGAATACCTTCACGTATTTCGTGTCCACCTCCTTGAGCGTTGCGGTGTTCCCTTCCGGCTGGATGGGGACGTTCTGATCGGAAAGCTGGCCTTCCACGAATACGTCCTCGGCCACCTGGCCGTCCAGGTTGATGAAGAGCGATGCGTCGAGGCCCAGGCCTCCCCCGCTTCCCACGGTGACGGCCATTGATTTGCTGCCGGAATAATTCAGGCGATATTTCGAATAGGCCGTGTCCGACGGATCAAGGGTCGGATGCGCGCCCGCCTCCCAGGCGCTGTCCAGGGCCCCGGCCCGGTAGACCGGCACCCGGTCCAAGCGGTAAAGCCCGAAGCCGGGATTGGCCATGAGGGGCGTATAGGCCCGTTCCAGGCAGACGCTGTCTCCGGCGGGGATGGGCGCGGCGAAAACGACGAGGGAATCCCCCGGCGGGATCCGGTAATCCTGCCCGGGCAGGAGAAGCTGGTCGCCATGGAGGACGCGGAGCCGCCGAACGGATCCCAAGCCCTCCTTCGGCGACAAGGTCTGGGATGCCCGCCAGTCCATTTCGGCGGCCGCGAGGGCGGGGACGGAGTCGGCGGCGGCGATGGAGCTGTCCGCAACGGAGCCATCGGCCAACGCATTCGAATCCGCAAGGGGGGGGCCGGCATGGCAGGTGCGCGTCCAGATCCATCCCGGCTCCCGGCCGGCGCCATGCGACAGGCAGACGGAAAGCAACAAGGCGGATACCGTCGCCGTGATGTTACCTGGCGGGCGCAGCGTCCGTTTCCGTCGGGCAGGTGGAGAGATTCCCCTTATCGGGCGAAAAGCAGGCGGGCGGGGATTGGCCGCAAGCGGGACCTCCGTCAAGCCTGAGGATCCATCCGGACCCGGAACCGGATACCGCAGGGCGCAGGCCAGGAACGGCCGACCCTTCGGGCCAGGGGCCGATCGGATTGAAGTACTTGTCGAAGCAGACGCCTTTCGCGCCGTATTCCGTCCGGGTCCCGGAATTCGCGCCACCGGCCTCCCCTTGGATGCAGCAGGGGTCCCGGAAGAAGGGTTCCCATAGGCAGGACTCCAGGCCTACCGGCAGGCGGACGGTATTCCGCAAGCGCCAATCGCCTTGGCCCCCCGGGCTGCGCTGTTCCGCGTACTGCCAGACCTTCCCTTCGCCCAGATCCAGGAAGGAGAAAAGCCCGTCCCGGGTCCAGAACACCTCGATGCGATCGAGGTTACGTTCGCGGATTTCCGAGGGCAGGGGGAAGCTGGACAGGAATTGAGCGCTGGAATCGTAGAGGCCCAGGCGCTTACCCGCCCGATCCAGGAGGAAGAAATTCCCGCTCGGTCCCCAAAAGGCGCGCATGGGCGCGAAAGGCCGGCTCGGGGCGGCCAGGGCCCTCCAATTGCCCGCGTCGCCCCAATCACCCTGCAAGGTATCCAGGACGCGGCATAGCCCCAAGGAGTCCATCGGTCCCCGGGACAGGGTCCATTTCCGGAATCGCGATCGGGAAAAATCGAAGAGGAAAAGGTTACGACCGGTGGGAAGGACCGCGTCCACGGTTACGGCGGAAGCGGAGCCGATTCCCGCGGCGGAGGATTCCGCCTTTCCGGGCCGGGAGGAAGGAAGCGAAGGCGCGCAGGCGGCCCATAGGATGGTCGCAAGCAATGGCATCGCTTTTTTCATTGGCACGGTTGACCTGACCCGGTAAGCGGCTCCCGGAGCCGCATTCGAAACATTGTGGCCAATCCCGTTCGCCCGGGCAAGGCCTAAAGCCTTTATCGGAGTCGGCGCGGCAGGCTTGCCGACGGGATTGGGATCGCGTTTGCGCACTCTCCGGTCCGACTCTGCTCAGGTTGCGCAGGACCGCTTGCGCGACGTGCGCAAACCCTTGCGCACTCCCTGGCGGAAACCTCCTATTTTCGCGTTATTCATCGCGAAAACCCGGTTTTCCGGTATGGCACGCTCTTCGCTTTACCTGTATTCCATGATGAACACAACGCTTCCGAACCAGACCGAATCCAAAACCCGCGAATCCATAAACAAGACCCTGGACCATGACGCCTTCCGGAACATGTACGAGACCTACTACCAGCTCGTCCATCGTGTGTGTTACCGATATACTAAAAACAGGGAAGAGGCGGACGACCTGTCCCAGGAGATCTTCGTCAAGGTCCACGGCAGTTTCTCGGGCTTCGAAGGCAATTCCCAGCCTTCCACCTGGCTGTACCGCGTGGCAACGAACCACTGCCTGGATCATCTGCGCTGGAAGAAGCGCCAGACGGAATTGCTCGCCGGCTACGGGGACGATCTCGCCTTCAGCCGCACGCCGGAAGCGTCCCCGGACAACCCCGCCAAACGCCTTTTCCGCCGCCTCCTGGACGGGATGGACGAGGCCAACCGCCAGGTCGTGTTCCTCCGCTTCGAGGTGGGCCTGACCCACGAAGAGATCGCCGAAATCTGCGGCGTGTCCCGCGTTGCCATCACCAAGCGTTTGGCCAAATTCCAGGCCAAGGTCGCCCTCCTCAAAACCGAGCTGGGAGACTCCCTGGAAGACATGCGCTGCGAAACCGGCTACGCCCGCGTCACCGCCGAAGATTGCGACGACGCCTGATCCAAATCGGAAAAGCCCTGACCTTGCAAAGCGGACTCCAGGGCGATTACGGAATGAATCGGATCGAAAGCGTGGAGGACTCCGAAAAGGCGGATGGTAGGAATGGAAAAGCATAAAGCATCACGTGGTGAGCAGATGCAAAATGGAAATATGAAGCCCGAAAAACCAAGGAGGGTAGCGACGAGCCGGACGATTCAACAAGTGAGCCGTAGTATGGAAAAGCGAGAAGCGTAGCGACGAGCCGGTAGACTACTAATGCGAGGCGCGCAGAGTTTGCAAAGCAAACTCTGTAGCAACGAGCCACAAGACTTATAATGCGAGGCGCGCAGAGTTTGCAAAGCAAACTCTGTAGCAACGAGCCACTCTCGGCATGGCCCCCGAACCCCCTTAACCGGGGTACCCGCGCCAGGGGGCCATGTTCCGAGAGACTTCACCCCCAAGATTGCCCCCCTCCCCGACTCCCTGGAAAACAAGGCCCTTGGCTTTTTCGGACCCGGTTCCGTAACCAGCATGCATACGCCCTGCGGCCAATCCAGGGGGAAAACCGGGAATCCGCTCCGGGCGCCGCTCCAAACGTAACTACCGGTCCCGAGAGTCCTTCCCAGGCCGGAATCGCGGGCCGACTTCGGCGTATTTTTATCCTGTCGGCGCCGAACCGCCGCGCATGAAACCAGTAAACAGGATAAGTGTCTATGCAATCCATGCACCTGCCGAAATTCTCCAACCCGTTCAAGACGACCGGACAGGCCGGCGCCCGTAATGCGAGCCTGGAGGGCATGCCCCTCCATCAGCGCCAACAGGCCTTGACCAGGGATTTCCAGGCCGCCAAGCAGAAGGTGGACGGGATGAAATCCGATTTCAAGAATTTCCGCTACCCGTCTACCCCGGAGCAGCACGCGAAACGATCGGAATACAATACCGCGAGCATCCATTATGAACGGACCAAATTCGAACTGGACCGGTTCAACAGCGACAATAAGGCTGGATTGAAGGCCGAAGCCAAGGCTGGCCCCTCCTCCCAACCGCTTGCGAGCGGATCGGGCTCCCACCAGCATCCCACCAGCCTGATACCCGGCCATCCCGATTCGGCCCCAAGTCGCCAGGATTTCAGCCACCCGGACCTTTTCCTGTCGTCCCCGACGCCTCAACGCGAACATCCCACTTCCCTGATACCTGGACATCCGGATTCGGCATCGCGGACCCATGCCACCCCGCCCGAAATCACCTTTACCCCGGCAAGCCCGGTGGATGCGGGATCCATTGGTGGCAGGTTGCCTTTGGGACCGAGGCCCATGCGATCCGACAACAGCCCCGGTGCGCACCTGATGCAGATGCGCCACGACCTCCGCGCCGAAGGAAGGCGGGTCCCGGAGCCGACGCAAACGGGTTCGGTCTCACCCGCCGGCTCCCCGCGCGCGGGCTCTCCGGATTCATCATTCGATCCGCATAGCCCCCACCTTGAATTGCCCGTCCAGGAGGGATACCGGGGGCGGGGAACCCTGCATGTCACCAACCCGGATCCGGCACGGTCCAGAACGCCTTCCCCGGAAGCCGGTGGCGGGCACGAATCCGCGCGCACCCAGTCCGCGCCCAACTTCAGCCGGCCTTTCGGGCCGGGGAACCCATATCCCACGATCAGCCAGCCTCCCGTTCCGGAAAGCGTGGACAGGGCCAGATCCCACCTTCAGCAATCCCGGGATCAGTTGCGAAATACCGTCGGATACCGGAGGAACATACCCAGCCCTGGAGCGACCCATCCGCGTCCGGAATCGGCGGAATCCTTTCCCATGCGGCCGGCGCCGGAGCCGAAACCCACCAAGTGGTACAATCCGCTGACATGGGGGAAATCCTGAAGGCCAGGGGGCCCGCACCGATAGCGCAGGCGTAAGGATCCGATCAGGATGGGATCCGATCAGGATGGGATCCGATCGGGACCGTAATCGCCCTAAGCGATCCCGAATTCCTTGATCTTGTAGAGCAGGGAGCGGCGGCTGATTCCCAGGGATTCCGCCGTCTGGGTCTTGTTCCAGCGGTTCAGATCCAGGGCCTTGAGGATCGCGTCGCGTTCGACCGCTTGCTTCTTTTCCTTCATGGCCAGGCCGGCGCCCGCGCCGGTCCCGTTCTTCTGCCCCGACTGCAGGGTTCCGCCATCGACCGCGAACGACAAGCCGTCCCCCGAAGCCAACACCACCGCGCGTTCGATGGCGTTCGCCAATTCGCGGACGTTCCCCGGCCAGCCATGGCTTTGCAGTTCCGCTTCATTCGCCGGGGTCAATTCGTAGCGGCAACCGTAGCGATCGTTGTAATAGGCCAGGAAGCTCCGGGCCATGATGAGGATGTCCCCTTCGCGATCGCGCAGGGGCGGGAGATCGATGGGGATGATGTTCAACCGATAGTAGAGATCCTCGCGGAAGCGGCCGGTCTTTATCTCTTCCTTCAGATTGCGGTTGGTGGCCGCGATAAGACGGAAGTCCACCTTCTGGGTGCGCGTCGACCCTACGGGTTCCACCATGCGCTCCTGGATCACGCGCAAGAGCTTGACCTGCATGAGCAGGGGCATTTCGCCTATTTCGTCGAGGAAGATGGTTCCGCCGTCGGCCAAGGTGAATTTCCCGGGCTTGGAGGCGATGGCCCCGGTGAAGGCGCCTTTCTCATGGCCGAAGAGTTCGCTCTCGAGGAGGTTCTCGGGGATGGCGCCGCAATTCACCGCGATGAAGGGCTTGTCGGCGCGGCGGCTGAGGTTATGGATGGCGCGGGCCATGACTTCCTTGCCCGTCCCGCTTTCGCCGCAGATGAGCACGGTGGTATCCGCGGCCGCGGCCTTGCGCGCCTTTTCCAGGCAGGCGGTGAAGGCGGGACTCTTCCCCAGGACCCCTTCAAGCACGCTTTTGGCGGGGCCGGGAGTCACGGCGATGGTATCGGAGGATCCGGAGCGTTCGCGCAGGAGGCGCCGGGCTATCTGCCGCACCGCTTCGTTCTCGAAAGGCTTGGTGAGGAAATCCGAAGCGCCGTAGCGCAAAGCCTTTACGGCCGTATCCATGGTGCCGTGAGCCGTGATCATCAGGAACTTGATGGCCGGCTGCTCGGTCTTGACCTTGTTCAGGAACTCCAGTCCGTTCATCCCGGGCATCTGCACGTCGCAGATGATCATGTCGAGGTTCTCTTCGCGGACCATCTCCAGGGCCTCTTCCGCGGACCCGGCGTCATGGACGGAAATCGCGAGGGGTTCCAGGGTGGCTCTCAGGATTTCGCGGATATGCTCTTCGTCGTCGACGATGAGGAATCGGCCGCGGACGGATTCGGTCTGGCTCAAGCGGGTGCCTCTGCGGTTTTGCCGGGTTTCAGCGACAGCACGAAACGGGCTCCGGGCTGCTTCGGCTCTAAATATAAATCACCGCCCATCTCCCGGGCGATTTTGCGCGAAATGGCCAGGCCCAGGCCGGTCCCTTTCGAGGATGTGGTGAAGAAAGGATCGAAAACGCGTTCCCGGTTCTCCTCCGGGATGCCCTCTCCATCGTCCTCGATCAGCACTTCCGCGAACCCGTCCTTGGCACGGACGGTGACATCCACGGGCCTATCGGCGGCCTGATAACGTCGCGCATTCTGGTAAAGGTTCAACATCACCTGCCGCAATCCCTCGTGATCGGAATGGACCAAGGCCGATTCGCAATCGGAACGGAAGCGCACCTTGCCGTCGCCGGCGAGGGACGCCTGTTCCCGGCAGAATCCGGAAATGGCCTCCACCACGTCGAAGTCGGACATGCTGGTGCGGAAGGGACGGGAGAACTGCAGGAACTGCTGCACCACGCCGTTGAGCCGCACCGAATCCTTGAGGATCATTTCGATGAACTTCGGGCTTCCCTTTCCCTCCTCCTTCAGGATCTGCGCGGCGCCGTAGATGCCTTCAAGGGGATTCTTGATCTCGTGGGCGACGTTGGCGGCGATGGCCGCGCGCTCTTTGGCCTTCAAGGCCGTTTCCCCTTCCCTCACCCGCACGTTCACGAGGCGCTTCACGTTGTATACCAGGAAATAGATCAGGAAGGTGAAGACGACCAGGTAGAGGAAATTGAATCCGATGTAGGCCGGGCAGATCTTCTCGGAGGTGGCATGTTCCAATCCCGTCCCGAAACGGATCGGGAAGCTCACGTAGAGGTAGACGCACAGGGACAGGTAGCAGATCACCGCGGCCGCGCCGCTATAGACGGCCAGGTGCAGGCGGTACCGCATCGCCGCCAGGCCCAGGCAACAGAAATAATTGTAGAAGGTGGGCACCTTGAGAGCGTAGGAATAGCCGGAACCGTAGGCGTAGAAGGCGAGCATCGCGGTGATTACGCCCATGTCCACCGTGGTGGAGAGGTATTTGAACCACTTCCGGTACGGGCGCTTCAGCAGATACCACTGGTAGCCCATGCACCAGGCCAGCCAGAAGCCGCCACAGCCGAGGTTGGCGACGTTGGACCAGAATGGGTTTCCGGGAGCATGCCCCAGGGTCGAGATGAACCAGACCAGCACGTACCCGGCCCGTATGACGTTGGACGATCGCTCGGCCTTCGCCTCCACCTGGAACCAGATATTGCGGCGGCGCTCCGCCGGATTCGGGAGCGTCAGGATATGGACGCTGCGGAGGAACATCTCACGCAGGATGCTCACGGCACACCTTCGGTGTGCTTGGCGCTTCCGGGGGACCGGAAGCGCACCGGACCCCAGACACTCCCGCGAGGAAGCGTGGAGTTCGCCCCGCGAACTCCGGAGCGACGAGCCACCAAGACCATCACGCGAGGAAGCGTGGAGTTCGCCCCGCGAACTCCGGAGCGACGAGCCACTATGCGGCTATCCGGCTGGCTTCATCCAACTGCACGCTCACCAGTTTGGATATCCCCTTGATTTCCTGGGTGACGCCGTAAAGCATGTCCGAAGCGGCCATGGTGCGCTTGTTATGCGTGACCACGATGAACTGGGTCTGATGCGCGAAGCGGCGAAGCAGGTTCACGAAGCGCCCGATATTGGCGTCATCGAGCGGGCCGTCGACCTCATCCATGATACAGTATGGGGAGGGGCGGACCAGGTACAGGGCGAACAGCAGGGAGATGGCGGTCAGGGCTCGTTCGCCGCCGGAGAGGAGCGAGACGCCGCGCATCTTCTTGCCGGTGGGCCGCGCATTGATTTCGATCTTGGCGTCCAGGGGATCCACGTTGTCCTCCAGCGCCAATTGGGCCTCGCCGCCTTCGAACAGGCTTGAAAAGACCTCCTGGAAATTCTTCTGGACCACGCCGAAGGTGGCCAGGAACTGCTCGCGCGCGACCTTGTCGAGCTTCTTGATGGCCTTCTCCAGGCCCAGGCGGGCCTTCTCCAGATCCGTGTATTGCTTGCTGACCTCGTCGAGCTTGGCCTTCTCGGCCTCGTAATCCTCGAGGGCGCCGGGATTGATGTTGCCCAGGTTCTTCAGCTTGTCCTTGTAGGAGGCGATCTCCTCCGCCGCGGTCGAGGCGTCATAGGCGACCTTCTCGAAGATCAGTTCCGCCTCGCCCTCATCGTTCGGCTTGGTCGGATTGGACAGGTCCACTTCGTGCAATTCGAACATGCGTTCGCGGATGTTCTTCATCGCCGCGCGGGCCTGCTCCATCTTCATGGAGGAGTCATGGTGGCCCGCGGTCGTGGAGCGCAGCTCGTCGTTCAGGTTGCGGATCAGGATGCGCATCTCGTCCAGGCGGCCGACCTTGCCGTCGTACACGCCTTTGGCCTCGTCGCGCAGCTTCTCCTCGCCCGTCATGCGGGCGTGCAGGATCTCGATCTGATCCGCCAGGCCCTGCATGCGTTCGCGCAGCTGGGCGACAAGGCCTTCCCACTCCGCCTTCTGCAGGGCATTCTTGCCGACCAGATCCTGTTGTTCCTTCTCGGAACGGTCCAGGTATTCCACCCGCAGCCTCAAGGCCTTGGTCTGGGATTCGTTCTGAGCCTTGTTCTTGTCCAGGTCCCGGAGGCGTTCCTCGAAACGCGCCCGCTCGCCTTCGGCCTTATGCACTTCCTCCAGGGCCTGGTGGAACTGGTTCTCCAGCACCTTGCGGGCCTCTTCGCCCTCTTCCAGGCGCTCGGCCATGTCCGCATGCCCGCGCTCGCGCTCTTCCAGCTGCTCGCGCACGGTTTCCAGCTTGATGCGGGTCTGGGACTTCTGCTTATCCATCGCTTCGATGGACGAGACCAGGTAGTTGAGCTTGCCCTTCTGTTCCTGCCACTTGCGTTCGGCTTGCTTCTGTTCCTGACCCATGGCGGACTGGCCCGCTTCCAGGACCTTGCGCTCCGCGTCCAGGGAGGTGATGCGCTCGGAAAGCTCCTTGACCTTGGCGGTCACTTCAACCAGGCGGGCCGCGGTCTGCTCCATGAGATTCTTGCGCTGCAGGAGGCCGGTCTGGCCGCCCTGCTTGGCCCCGCCCAGCACCAGGCCGGAAGCGTGCAGCATTTCGCCCGTGGGCGTGACCAGCCAGATGTCCCGGCCCGCCAGCTTGGGCAGCAGGGACCAGGCTGCGTCCTGGCTTTCCATCAGGGCGTAATTGCCCATGGCCAGTTCCAGCAACGGCCGCAATCCGGCATCGCTCTTCACCTTGTCGATGATCCAGCCTTGGAATCCGCCTTCTCCGGAGAAATCGGGGCGCGGGCGGGTAAAGCCGCCGGCTTGCGCGCCATCCGCGGCGAACAATAGGGCTTCTCCCTTTTCCGACTGCTTCAGCTCCCGCAGGAGATCCAGTTCCGTGCCGCGGTCCGCGACCACAAGGGCCTGGAGATAGCGTCCCAGGCATTTTTCCGCGACCACGACGGCATCATCCGGTACCTGCAAGGCGTCCGAAAGCATGGATTGGATCCGGTCCTTGGCCTTGGCCAGGAGATGCTTCACGCCGCCGTCCACGCCTTCCATGCTCTCCTGCAGGCCTTTCAGCATGGAGTAGCGCGTTTCCAGGGCCACTTTTTCGGAATTCGCCGCGCGGTCTTCCGCACGCAGGGACTCCAGTTCCTTGCTGATCTCGACCAGGCGGGCGGACCCGGTCCCGATGCGGCCTCCGAGTTCGGTAACCTGGGCCTCCAGCCTGCGGACTTCCCCTTCCAGGGTGCGCTGCTCTTCCGAGAAGGTCAGGAACTTCTCCGACACCTCGCTCAGGGCCGCGTCCAGTTCGCCTTCGTCTTCCTTGAGATGCTGCAATTCCGAATTGGCCGTACCCGCCCGGTTCCTGAGGAGGGATAGCTCTTCCAGGGCCTGAACGCGCTCCTCCGCGAGCTCATCGGCGCGACGGCGCTTCTCCGCGTAATTCTGGTGCAGGCGGGTCTTTTCCTCCGCATGGCCTTCCGTCAGGGCGGCAAGGTCCATTTTCTCCATTTCGAGCCGGGCGATCTCCTCATGGTCGGTACGCTTCTCGAGGGCTATCTCCCCCACCCGGCGTCCGGCCTGATCGCTTTCGCCTTCCAGGCGGCGCATGGACTCGGTCAGATGGACCACCCGGTCCTTGGACTTGTCGAGCTCGTTCTCCAGGCGCACCACTTCCGCGTTCGTCGCGGCCACCACCTGGTTCAGGCGGCTGAGTTCCTGTTCTTCTTCGAGGATGAGGAGCTTGCCTTCTTCCAACTCGGATTCCCGGACGGTAATCTGGGACTGGAGGGCGCCGGACCTCTCGATGTTCTTTTCGGTCTCGGCCTCGAATTGCCGGAATTTGGCGTCCAGTTCCACGAACGAGTCATGGTTGTAGCTCAGTTCCAGGGAAACGTAGGCCTTCTTGATCTCGCGCCATTTCTCGGCCTTCTTGGCCTGACGCTCGAACATGTTCACGTTCTGCTGGACGAACTTGAGGTTGTCCTCCACGCGGGCCAGATCCAGGGCGGTGCGCTCCAGTTGGCGCAGGGTCTCTTTGCGCTGCTGCTTGTACTTGCTGATGCCCGAGGCCTCTTCGAACATGACGCGGCGCTCCTCGGCCTTGTCCGAGAGGATGCTGTCGATCATCTTGGCTTCGATCAAGGAATAGGAGGCGGCACCCATTCCCGTATCGTAGAACAGGTTATGGATGTCCTTGAGTCGGCAGGGCGTATTGTTGATCAGGTATTCGGTTTCGCCGTTCCGGAAGGCGCGGCGGGTGATCATGATCTGGGTGTACTCGGAGGGGAGCACCCCGGAATCGTTGTTGATGAGGAGGGAGACCTCGGCCATATTGAGGGGCGGACGCTCTGCGGTACCGGAGAAGATGACGTCCTCCATCTTGCCTGAACGCAACACCTTGGCGCGTTGCTCGCCCAGCACCCAGCGGATGGCGTCGATGATGTTGGATTTGCCGCAGCCGTTGGGCCCCACCACGGAGGTGATGCCTTCGCCGGGGAAATTGACTTCCACCTTGTTGGCGAACGACTTGAATCCGAAAATCCGCAACTTCGATAAGTACATGCTAATCCTTGGTTTGGCTCCTCGCTATTGAGTTTGCTTCGCAAACTCCACGCTCGTCGCTTCACTAGATGTTTGGCTCCTCGCTATTGAGTTTGCTTCGCAAACTCTACGCTCGTCGCTTCACTAGACTTCTGGAGCCCCAACCGGCTCAATTACCAAGGAAAAAGATAGTCAACGGGACTTCGAAAGCAGCCCCTTAGAGCCTGTTGACAGCGCTCCGGAGCCAAATCCATTGATGCTAATGCCTTAGGGCCGTTCCAAACATTTTATCCACGGCCTATCCCATAGTCCGGGGCCGGGTTGCCAACAATGTATAAACCCCCATAATCTCAAACCCCTCCCCTCTATTGGGGTTCGAGCGCCGGCGAGGTCCCATCCGGAACGGATCAGAGGGGCCTCGGTCGGTGTTTCACAGGCTGGAAAAAGTCGATTGCGATGCCGAATTCGTCATCATAAACGGCCTCGCTCTGGTCCAACTCGACCCGGGACGGGATTCCGGTTTCCGGGTTTTCGAAGCTCGAGACCAGGTGAAAACCCGATTCCAGTTTCAAGGATAAATCCATGAGCACGGAGTCGACGGAGAGCGCCTGGAGTTCCGCCTCCGGGATGTCCACTTCCCCGGAATCGGTCACCCGGACTGCCCGGATGACCCGGTCCTTCGAGGCCACGACATTGAAGGGGCCGCGATACTCCTCCCGGCAAAAGCATAACCGGGTAACGGTATAGGTGAACCCATCCGGCTTCCTGGCGGCCTGCCACCTGGGGGCGACGGATCCAGGGGCGGGATCAGGGACGGGGTCGGGCGCGTCCTGGATGCAACCCATCGCCATAACGGCCCAGACAACCGAGGCCCCTGCCGTCAATACCTGTTTACCGATTCGAAAATTCATGTGCCTTGCTCCTTTTGCTTCCATGAATCTATTGATCCCGAAAGGTCACCAACGAGCCGTAACCGGCCTTGGGGACCGGCTGATTACAGGGCTTTCCGGTCCGGAACGGACTCCGGCGCGTTCCGGGGCGATCCCGTGGAGACCCGGGCTGGAAACCGCCTGGTTCAAGGTTACAGGTTTTTTGAGGCGCGCCGTTCATCGTTCCCTTAGCCGAGTACTTCGCCGTTCACCTCACCGTTCACATACGGCAACGGTATTTGAGTCCGGGCCGGATCCCCATTCCGGAAGTTTCCATTACCTTGTAGACAGCGATATGAGCCTGCCCAACCTGCTTCTCTATTCCGATTACCGGGTGTTCCTCAAGGAATACTATGAGACGCACAAATCGGCCAATCCCAACTTCTCCTACCGCTTCCTGTCCCAAAAGGCCGGCATCAACTCCTCGGCCTTCTACAAGTACATCATGGACGGCAAGCGGAACCTGACCAAGACCACCATCCTGAAGACCTGCATGGCCCTGAAATTGAAGGATAAGGACGCGGAGTATTTCGAAAACCTGGTGTTCTTCAACCAGGCCAAGACCATCAAGGAGAAGAACACCTACTTCGACAACCTGACCCGGCTCAGGGGCAACTATGATAAGCGGCAGGTCCAGGAGGCCCAATTCGCCTTCTACGGGGAGTGGCACCATAGCGCCGTCCGCGAACTGCTCGAGTGCCTGCGCTTCACCGGGGATTTCGAGGCCCTGGCCAAGCGCCTTACCCCGGCCATCACGCCCAGGCAGGCGGAGGAATCCCTGGCCCTTTTGGCGCGATTGGGTATGGCCAAGAAGGATGCCCAGGGGCGCTGGCGCCAGGCGGATCCGGTGCTGACTACGGGCGGCCAGGTGGACGCGAAGGTCGTGATAGAGTTCCAGCAGAAGATGCTGAGACTCGCCTTGGAGGCCTTTGATAGGGCCAAGGCCGAAGAGCGCCTGATGTCCACCACCACCTTCGGGATTTCGGAGGAGACCTTCGATTTGTTCCGGAAGAAGATCCGGGAACTCAAAGCCGAATTGCTCGAGCTCGCCCGCCTGGATCCCAAACCTACCCGGGCATACCAGCTCAACCTGAACTTCTTCCCCCTGTCGAAAGGGACCCGGGAATGACCCGCCTATTGCGATGGCTGGCCCTGGGCCTGCCCCTTCTCACCGCCGCCTGCCTCTTCTTTCCGGAGGAAGAGACCGCCCAAGGCGGAGGGTCCGATACGGAAACCCTCACCGGCCTGGTCTCCTCCCCTTCGGGGCTTCCCGCCGCGGGCGCATCCGTAAAGCTCATTCCCGCGGACTATGATCCCAGCCATCCGGATCCGGCCCGCATCCGCCGCGCGGTGACGGACCCATCCGGCCATTTCCGCATCGATAAACTCGAGAAGGGGAAGGCCTACAATGTCATCGCCGGGTCCGCGGCGCAAAAGGCCTGGGCCATCGCCGCCGGCCTGCAGCCTGGAACCGATCGGAAGGACCTGTCCCTATCCACCGCCAAGGTGTTCCTTTTCTCCCTGCATTCGGAGGACTACATGAAATCCGATTCCGGAATCGCCTATTTCCCGGGCACGGACATCCTGACGCGGTGCGATGGGCTCTTCCCTTCCGAGATCGATTCCGTGCCCATGGGCGCGCTCCGCTTCGTCGTGGAGAGCCGGGCGGGTTGGGTCCACGATACGACCTTGGTATCCGTATCCGATACGGCGAAGGTGATCGCAACGCGGAGCACCATGTTCTTGTATCCCTAGCGCCTTGTGCGGCGCGGCGCCTGCAGCGCTGAATTTCCATCCATAAAGATCCCCAGGAGGAATCATGCCAGTTACCACCGGCCATTGGAGAGCCATTGCCATCGGAAAACCATTGCGGGCGGCCATTGTCGCCCTCACCATCCTTTTCTTCGCCCTCGCCGGGGCGGCATGCGCGCAGTCCGGCCCGGCCGAATGGAAAAGCCTGGGCGTGAAATGGACTCCCAATGCCTCCTGGGGGCCCATCTATGGGAAAACCCCGACCCGGATGGGCGCCGATGCGCCTGGGAGCCTGTTCGTGTCGATCGGGGACTCCCTGTACATCGGCAAAGCGTCCGCCAATACGCCAACTATCGTTTGGAAGACCGCTCCCATCGAATCGAAAACCGCGGACTTTTACCATACCTCGGTAACCATCGGCGGGAACGGCACGGTCGTTTGGGGACCCTGGAAAAGCGTGGACGGGGGCGCCGCCTGGACCGGCTGGTCCGGGACCGTTTCCCCGTACCATCCCGCGGCCGCCATTTCGCCCACCGGTTATTGCCTGTTCGCCGCCGGGAACGACGGGGTGGATCGGGCCCCGTCCTTGGGGGCGAAATCGACCTCGGTCCACTTCGGCGAAACCTTCGGCAGCATCATCGACTTCGCCATCTCGCCGACGGGAAGGGCCTATGCCGCGCCGGAGTTCGACGACCTGCTGGTGAGCGGGGACAGCGGAAAAACGTGGGCGGAAAAGCAGACCCTGGTCAAGCGGGATCCCGCCGCGCCCAAAACCGTCGACTTGGCTTCCGGGTTGCTCGCCCTCGAACCGGCCTATCCGGAAGAATCCCTTTGGATGGCGACCGCGTCGAACCGCGTACCCAACCAGGTCGTGGAATACGTCTGGAGCGGCGACTCCCTGAAGGCGCACCGGCATGCGAACGCCGGGATCCCGGATTCCGCGATAACGTCCCTCAAGGTGCAACGGGAATCCGGCAGGACCGTGCTCTGGCTGGGAACCTGGGGGCAAGGAGTCTACCGCAGCCTCGATCGCGGAGAAACCTGGCAAGCCTTCAATGGCGGCCTGACCGACCTCCATTCGGAAGCCATGGCCATGGGACCGGAAGGTCGGGTTTATGCTTTGACCGAACAGGGAATGTTCACCATTGCCGGGTCCCCCATCGGATTGTTCCGTCCGGATCGGGCCTCACGCTCCGGAAACGCTTCGCGGCATACCGATCGGTTCCATCAAATGCCGCGGTACGGAAATGCCGCCGGCGGATTGTTCCGCCCGGACGGCCGGCTTTCCGCTCCCGCTCTCGATAAGGGCGCCGCCCAGGCCGCGCCGTGAACCGCCTCTCCCACCCCGCATCGAAAGGATCATCCATGGACCGAAGGAAATTCGTAGGAGCCGGTACCGCGGCCTTGGCCGCCTTGGCCGTGCCCAAAGGCCTGCTGGGACAAACGTGCGACAACCGTACCCTGGGCGACCGTTATGGCATGGGCCCGTTCCATACGGACGGCGCGCCCCGGAAGGTGAAGCTGGCCTCGGAATTCGAACCGGGCCAGCGCATCAGCGTCCAAGGAACGGTGGCCAACTGTTCCGGCCCGGTATCCGGGGTCAATCTGGACGTCTGGCATGCCACGGACGGCGGATGTTACCAGCATCCCAGCGATGCCTGCCCGGACATCCCCGGCCATCCGGAAAGCTTCCGGCTGCGGGGACAGATGGTCACGGACCGGGATGGGAAATTCGCGTTCGAATCGATCCTGCCCGGCGCCTACCTCAACGGATCGGCCTACCGCCCGCGCCATATCCATGTCATCATCTCCCAATCTCCCGGCGTGCAGATCGTCACGCAACTTTATTTCGCGGGCGATCCCTATATCAAAGGCGATTTCGGCGCCGATGAGCCCGGAGCCGCCAACCGCATCATCCCCTGGGTGAAGACGGTTCCCGCGCTCTGGAAAGGGACCTGGAACATCCAAATCCCGGGCGTGACCACCGGTCTCATCCCCCAGAATGATCCGGCCATGATGGAGTTCGACGTCTACGCCCGCAGGCTGGGGAATTCCATCCTCTTCCACCTTCCCCCCAATACCTCCCGCCAACCCGTGGAGCTCCGGGTCTATGATCTTGCGGGCGCGCTGGTAAAGCGATCCTTGATGACCGGCCTTCCCGTCGAACTGGATATCGGATCCCTGCGGGCCGGCTCCTATATGGTCGACCTGTCCTGGTGGACCTTGAAGGGCTTGCGCAAGGAATCGGTGCCGATCCGCATATGAAACCTTTCAACCTGCTCCGGATCCTGATCCTGGCTTCCTTCCTGGGCCCTTCCCATGCCGGCACTTCGCGGCTTTGGGGGGCGCGCGGGGAACTCTGGGATCCGCTCGGCCGCCTGCCGGACTTCTCCTACGCGGGCTACCATGCCGGCGCCGGATCCCCGCCCTCGCCGGCCGTCGTGGCCAATGTAAGGGATTTCGGATGCCTGGCCGACGGCAGGACCGACGACTCCCCTTGCCTGCAGGCCGCCATCGATGCCGCGGGCGGGGGCGCCTTGCTCATCCCCAAGGGACGTTACCTGGTCGCCCGCCAAATCCAGGTGCGCAAAAGCGGACTCGTTCTGCGCGGCGAGGGATCCGGGCCGGACGGCACGGTCCTGGTCTGGTCCAAAGGGCTCCGGGAGTTGACCGGGAACATCTACCCCTCGAATTGGGGCGCGGGCGGCCTGCTTCGATTCGCTCCGCCCATCCCGGCCCAGGCGCCGCCGGACGGCTTGGCGAAAGCGGCCGATCATCCTCCCACCCATGACCTGGCCCTGGGCGCGCTCCTCGGTCCCGTTTCCACCGCGGCCAAGCGGGGGGATACCCATCTCCGGCTCGCGACTCCGGTCGAGATCAAGCCTGGGCAATTCATCGTTCTCACCCAGATCGATCCGCCGGATAAATCCCTGAATGCGCATCTGCATAACGGCCAGGGCTCGAACGGATACAATCAGGATATGCCTTTGCGCTGGGTGGCGCAGATCCGGTCGGTGGATGGAACGGTCCTGGAACTGGCCCAACCCCTGCGCTTCGACGTGCGTCCGGAGTGGAAGCCCCGGATCAACCGCTATCGGCCGATCGAGGAGAGCGGTGTCGAGAACCTGCGTTGCGAATTCCCGGATACGGCCTACCCAGGCCACCAATTGGAGGAAGGGTTCAACGCCCTCGCCTTCGAGGGAGCCCTCAATTGCTGGGCGCGGAACCTGGTCCTCAAGAACTGCGATAACGGACCGTCCCTGGAAGAGCTGACCAAGAATTGCTCGGTGCTGGACCTGACCCAGCTTCCCCGCACCATCCTGGCCATCAACGGCCGCATCTCCGGGCATCATGGCTTCAGCTTCAACATCGATTCCCATGACAACCTGCTCAGCGGTTTCGATTTCAAAGCCTCCTTCATCCACGGGGTAAGCGTGGGATACAATGCCAGCGGCAATGTGGCGCGATCCGGGCGCGGGTCCGATCTGAACCTCGACCACCATAGCCGAAGCCCCTTCGAAAACCTGTATTCGGATCTGGATCTGGGTTTGGGAGCCTACCCTTACCTTCCCGTGGCAGGCGCCGGAGGCGACGTTTTGCGGTCGGGGGCCCGTGGCACGGTTTGGAACGTCCGGACCGCCAAGGGGCCGGTGACCCCGCCGCCCTTCGCCTTCGTCCAGTTCAACGTGGTTGGGACCACCGAGGACAAACGGACCACGGACCGGGAATGGCTGGAAACCCTTTCCGATCCGGAACCGGCGGACCTGTATGCATCCCAGGTGGAACGGCGGTTGGGTCGCGTTTCCGGAACCAATGGGCCGTCGCTAAGGCCGAATGCCCGGCCCAAAACCGGGGGTCCCGGGAGCTTCGGAGTCACCGCCTCCGGCCGCAAGGCCCTTCGCCAGGCGCATGGCCGGTCCGGGCAAGGATGGGTAAAATGACCCGTTGCCGAGGATTGCGCCTTTGAGCGGTTTCCATTTCGGGTCGGAATTCGCCGTTCCTTGGCGGATCCCGTCGCCGGCGCCGCGCCCCGGTTGACAAAAACCCCGTTTTCTAGTCTTATTTGCCTGGCTTTATAAAAAACAGTACTCTATTAGGCCTAGCCCCGTAACACCAACCGGCAAATAGAAAACGTTCGTTTCCAACCCCACGCCTTAGGGCGATTTCACCGAGTTGCTCCATGAAAAGTTCCCATATCCGCAATGTCGCCATCATCGCACACGTTGATCATGGCAAGACCACCCTCGTCGACGGCCTCCTCCGCCAGAGCGGCGTATTCCGCGAAGGCTCGGTCATGACCGAACGCGTCATGGATTCCAACGATCAGGAACGCGAGCGCGGCATCACCATCCTTTCCAAGAACGCCTCGGTCCAATACAAAGACTACCTGATCAACATCGTGGATACCCCCGGCCACGCCGATTTCGGCGGACAGGTGGAGCGCGTGCTCGGGACCGTCGACGGCGCCCTGCTGATCGTGGACGCCTTCGAAGGCCCGATGGCCCAGACCCGCTTCGTGACGAAAAAAGCCCTTGAGATGGGACTCACCCTGGCCGTCGTCATCAACAAGATCGACCGTGCCGGCAGCGAGCCCCACAAGGCCCTGGACAAGGTATTCGATCTCTTCGGCGAACTCGGAGCCACCCATGAGCAGCTCGACTTCGGGCATATCTTCGCTTCGGGCCGTTCCGGCACCTGCCGCCGCGAGATGACGGATCCGGATTCCAATTTCATGCCTTTGTTCGAAATGATCATCAACAAGATTCCGCCTCCGACCATCGGAACCTCGCCGAATCCGCTTTTGCAGATCACCAGCCTGGATTTCCAGGAGTTCATGGGCCGCCTGGCCGTCGGCCGCCTGCGCCAGGGCAGCCTCAAGGTCAACCAGACCGTCACCCATATCAATGAAGCGGGCCAGCACAAGAAGGTGCGCATCACCAAGATCCTGTTCCCCGAAGGCGTGAAGCTCAAGGAAGTCGACGACGCCATCGCAGGCCAGATCGTATGCCTTGCCGGCATTCCCGATTTCACCTTGGGCGATACCCTGACCGGCGAAGATCCCCCCGTGGCCCTTCCCCGCATCAAGGTGGACCCGCCCACGATCTCCATGCGCTTCTCCGTCAACGATTCGCCCTTCTGCGGCAAGGACGGCGGACGCTTCCTGACCTCGAACCATATCGCCGAACGCCTCGAGCGGGAAGCCGTATCGGACGTCGCCCTCCGGGTCATCAAGGCTCCCGAAGCCGGCGCCCACATCGTCTCCGGCCGCGGCGTGCTGCATCTCTCGGTGCTCATCGAAAAGATGCGCCGCGAAAGTTACGAGTTCACGGTCGGCCGTCCCCGCGTCATCACCCAGGAGATCGACGGCGAGGAATACGAGCCTGTTGAAACCATCACCATCGACGTGCCCGAGAACTACTCCGGCGCCGTCATCGACGAAATCAACAAGCGCAAGGGCGAGATGAAGGACATGCAGCTGGAAGGCACCCAGGTCAAGCTCATCTATGATCTGCCCGCCCGCGGCCTCATCGGCCTGCGCTCCAAGCTTATGTCCCTGAGCAAGGGCTACGCGGTATTCCAGCAGATCTTCAAGGGCTATGAGCCCATGAAGGGCCATATCGAGCAGCGCACCAACGGCGCCCTCATCTGCAAGGAGCGCGGCGTTTCCGTGGCCTATGCGCTGTGGAAGCTCGAGGAACGCGGCACCATGTTCATCGGCCCCCAGGTGGACGTCTACCCCGGCATGATCGTCGGCGAGAACAATCGCGGCGAGGACATGGTCATCAACATCAACAAGGGCAAGCAGTTGACCAATATGCGGACGACCTCGTCCGATGAGGCCACCATCCTGACGCCCCACAAGCAGTTGTCCCTGGAAGAGGCCCTGGAATTCATCAACGACGATGAAGCCCTGGAAATCACCCCCAAGAACATCCGCATCCGGAAGATCCTGCTCGAAGAGAACCAGCGCAAGCGCGCTTGATGGCTATCGGGGTCCGGAGCCTATACCCGGACCGCGTTTCACTTTTCGGGTCTTGCATTCCCCGGCTTTATCCCTAAAGCCGGGGATTTTCATATCCGGGCCTGGGAAATCCGGGAATCTTGACCCTCTCGGGCTTCCAGGTACTACAATCGGGAATATGCTAATTTTCGGGTATGGATGGAAAACCCATCGTTTCAAGGCTATCGCGGTCTCCGCCATGAGGAAGGCCTTCTACCCCATTCTGGTGTCCTTTTTCCTCGCGCCCATCCCGGCCCCGGCCCTGACCATCGAATCGGATCAACTCCGGTGGATTCAGGTGGAAGAAACCGTCCTGCCCATCCGCGACAATACCACCCGCAATGCCGTGATCAAGGGTTTCACGCGCAAGGGCGAGGTCCTGGCGGTGGAGAAGACCGGCGAGAATTGGATCAAGGTCCGGGTCAACGATACCCTGGACGGCTGGGTGCCGGCCACCTCCGTCTCCCCTTCCGGCCCCCCGGTGAACCTGAACCCGGGCTACGTCAAGGTCGTCCTTGCCGTTGTGGGGGGCCTGGGGCTGACCACCTTCCTGTTCCTGGCCGTCTCCCTGCACATCAAACGACGCGGCGAAAGCCAGGAACGGTCCCGGCAGGCCATGGCGGACGCCAGGCGCCGGTTGCAGAACAAGATCCAACTGTTGTTCCACGTAGAGCCGAAGATCCACTCCCATCTGGTGATGGACGAGGTGGACCTGCGCGAATGCCTGCAAAGCATCGGGTACGTCGCAAACCTGGAGAACGATCCGGAGAAATTCCTGCACTCCTGCAAAGCCTTCAAGCCAAATCTGATCATCGCCGGATTCGATTTCCACGGCCAGGTGGAAAAGATGGTGGAAACGGACGCTCTCCTCATCAATACTCCGGTCGTCTACCTGCACTGCCGCAAGGAGCCCGCGAAGGCGGAAAACCGCATCCGCGCCTTCCTTGATTCCAACGCGAGCGAAAAGGACCTCAGCGACGCCATTTCCATTTGCCTCAAGCGATCCCCCGAAAAAATCCGCTACTCCGTGAAGCCCATAGCCCTCAAGGGGGATATCCATCCGGGGACCCTGATGGAACTGCTGCATTTCCTGGGTGCCGTGAAGAAATCGGGGCAATTGCTCGCGGTCTCCGGTTCCTCCAAGAGCGAACTGGTGCTCCATAAGGGCGACATCGCCAAAGCCACCATGAAAGGCCTGTCCGGGGCGAAAGCCGCGGAAGCTATATTGAACCTGGCTTCGGGAGCGTTCGAATTCCACGAACGGGATGCGGGCCCCGGAGCCGCGCCCGAAGGCGCCATGAACACCCAGAAAATCCTGATGGATTGGGCCAAGACCAAGGATGAAAGCAACCACCATACTCGGACTTGATTTCGGGGAAAGGCGCATCGGCGTGGCGCTCAGCGATACCGGAAAGTCCCTGGCGACGGGGCTCACCACCCTCGATTGCCGGAAGAACCCGGACTTCCTGTCCGCGCTCGGCGATATCATCCGCGAAGAGGACGTTGAGGCCATCGTGGTGGGCTATCCCTTGCGCACGGACGGCAAATCCGTCGCGGGCGCCAAGACCGAGGCCGTGGACGCCTTCATAACCCAACTGGAAACCCGTTTCGGCCTGCCGGTCCACCGCGAGGACGAAAGCTTCACGAGCCAGATGGCGGCCCAAAGCCTCAAGACCCGCTCCAAGAAGAAACGCGGAAGGCGCGACCACGGCCGCGACAAGGCCGAGATCGATCGCGTGGCCGCCTGCTACATCCTCCAGGATTTCCTCGACCACGGTCCAACGGCCCGCGGAGACGCCAAATGAACGGGAAGCTCATATCTGCCGGCTCGCCCAGCCCTCGCCCCAAGCGACCAAGCGTGGAGTTCGCCCAGCGTACTCCCAGCGAGGAGCCTTGATGACCAGGGAGCTCATGTCTGCGGGTGCGCCCAGCACTCGCCCGAAGCGACCAAGCGTGGAGTTCGCCCAGCGAACTCCCAGCGAGGAGCCATAATGCACGTCTCCCCATGCGCCTGGTACTGCTTCGATTTCGCCGAGTCCACGGGATGGCAGGTGAAGGACCTGCCGGACAAGACCATGGTGACGGCCAACGACAACTCCTGCTTCATCGAACTGATCGCGGCGCGCAAGATCAAGAAGGCCGAGGACGTGGAGATTTCCGAGTTCCACGAGAACTACCTGCGGGAAGAGAAGATCCAACCCCTGAAGACCGTGATGACGGAGAATCCCTACAAGATCATCACCATCGTCACCCGCGGCATCGGCATCGATGAGCGCCTTTGGATCGTCTGCCATGCGTTCTGGAACAACTACTGCGCCTTCATCCGTTACCATGGGGCCCGCAAGGACGGCATGGACGCCAGGATCCAGGCGTTCTACGATATCGTGAACTCCTTGCAACCCCTGGCGATGGAGTGACGCTGGATTGACCTTGGAGCCGGGGACGGCGGCTGGGGAGCGCGGGGGGCGGATGACGGCATTGCCGAGTTCGCTTCGATGCGCTGGGTCTTTCGGATCGGCGTCAGGCCGAGGCTTCGGGTCCGCTGCGCGGGCCGGGCGAACGGACGCCTCTCGATATCAAGTCTCGCGGACGCCCGGCCCTCGCCCTGCCACCGCTCCTGCGAACCGAGCGCCCCGCCGAAGCCGGCGGGTCGTCGGCAACGCCTGATATCCGCCCCCCGCGCTCCCCAGCCGCCGCCCCAGACCCAACGCGCCTTCTGTTCGAGCGGACTCCGGGGTCGCAACCGTGGCTGGTTGGGTTCGTCGGGGGGGTGGCTTGGACGTATGCGTCTGGGCGGCGGGTCGATTCGGTGTGGGGCCCTATTTCGGATACAGGGGGCGAGGAGGCCGCGGTGGCTGTGGGGCCTTGCTTTGGAATGCGCGCGGCGGTTTGTCTGGCGGAAAAGAAAAGAGAAAAGAAAAGAGAAAAGAAAAGAGAAAAGAAAGGAGAAAAGAGAGGAAGGAAAGGAGAAAGGGGAAGGGAGGTTTGGCGGCCGTGGCTGGAGGTCTCTAGTGCTTGTAGCTGGCGAGGTTGGTTTTCAGGAAGGTGATCTGCTGGGGGCTCAAGCGGATCTGGTTGCGGGAGCCGCAGTCGACCGGATGCATGAGGTTGGTTAGGTCGCATTGGAGGTTGCTGCAGGAATTGTCGGCGATGCGGAGGCAGTATTTGGTGTCGGCGGGCTCGAGCCAGACGGGGGCGGCCTGTTTGGCGAAGGCGATGTCGAGTTGGCAGAAACGGGTGTCCGTGAAACCGTCCTCGACGTTGGAGAAGTCGGCGTCTTGGAGGAAGTCGTGTTTGGTCGATACGGTGTGGCGGAGGCCGAAGAAGTGGCCGAGTTCGTGGGTGGCGGTTATGGCGAGGCTGACCGGGTCCTTGATGCGGCCTGAGAGGAGGACGCGGCTTTCGGGATGGTTGTCGATATCGACGACTTCGCGGGGGGCGAAGCCGAGGACCTCGCCTACGAGGCCGGAGGCGGGGTCGCCGATGGAAATGCTGTCCACGATGTAAAGATGGGCGTGGTTGGGGGCCCGGTTGCCAGGCAGGGGGACGTAGGTATTGCTGAAGGGGAAGGTAAGGGCCGGCGCCAGCGGTTCGATGATGTCGATGGAGCCTTGCAGCACGATGCCGAGAGGGGAGTAGATTTTCGCCATCTCGGTGAATAGGCTCTTGGCGAAGGCGGCCTTGGAGGCGGAATCCGGGAAGTTGCGCAGGTTGCGGATGAACATCAGGCGGACCTGCAGGGTATCCGAGGAGAGGGCGGAGGCGTTGGCCAGGGATACATGCCTGAGGCTGGAGATGGCCTGGGCGCCGTCCGGGGTCGAAAGCTGGACCATGAAGAATTGGGCCGCGGCGCGATCGGAGACGAACGAGAATACCTCCCGGGTTCCATTGCTGGCCGCGTCGAGGGTCTTGTACAGGTCCGGAACGTTGTCCTTGAAATAAAAGAGCTTGAGCTTGTCACCGGTCCGGGCGGTTGAATCCAGGGCGAACTCGTAGGAACGGTTGGGTTGGAGGACGAACTTGACTCCCCTGAGGATCAGGTCGGAACGCAAGGAGTCGTTCGGGGCCTTGTCATTGACGTAGACGCGGCGTTTGACGGAACGGTTGGGGGTGGGCGAATCGTCGCCCAGGGTGAAGGTGCCGCAGGAGGCGATGCAAAGGCCCAGGAAGGCGGCCAGGACTGCCTGGGCGAGGGTGGACGGGAACCGGTCGAGCGATGCCATAGTGTTCAATCCGATTCTCCGGAAGCTTCTTCCCTGGACTTGCGAAGCTCCGATTTCAATTTTTCCCTGATGGTCAAAAGGCTCTTCTGGTATCTTCCGTCCTGGAAATCGGCAAAGGCCCATGGAAAGGGCTCGAAACGGCCCTTTGCGTATTTTATCAGGAGGTCCGCGTAAACGCCATGGGTAAGATACAATTTGCACGGTCCGCGCTTGAAAGAAGCGAGGACCAATTTGTCAGAGTCCATGTATCCTATGTCAAGATTATAGAAGCGCTTACCCTCCTTGGCCATCGCCGCTTCGAGGCGTGCGGCATCGTGCTTCAGCCCGGGCAATCCTTCCGGGCTCGCCAAGCCCCGGAAGGAAATGAACCCTCGATGCAGGCCAGGCCCGAACTCGTCCCGGTAATAGTCCGTGGTATCGAAAGGCAGGAAGGGGCCCTTGAAGTCGATGGGGCCGAACACGCTTTCCAGGCCCGGCCACAGGGCCTCGGAAGGCTGGGGGTACGGGGCGAGCACGGCCATCACCCGCTTGCAAAGGGCCTCCCGAGGGGGTCCGGCGGGAACATCGGATGCGTTCATGGGAGGAAAAGTAACAGTATTCCCGGGCAAGGAACACCTTTGGCTGCTTCCGGAGCCGATGGGGCGGGCTCGGGAGAGGGCCTGGGACCTCGGAAGAAAATCGGGCCGGGCGCAGAAATGCCAAGCATTGGCGGGAAAAAATGATAGAATGATCCCAACTCTTATGCGCAATTACATTCCCCTGTCCCTCTTCGCGGCCATATGCATCGGCTGCTCCAGCCGCGCCTTGGTCAAAGGCGCCCTCACGCCGGACGAGCGCCAGGAATACGTGGAACAGACGGGAGCCCTTATACCACAACGTCTTAAGGACGATTTCGTCGTGGGGAAAGCGGCCGCGGGCATGACCAAGGAAATGGTCGTCTTCCTTTACGGGCAGCCCGATCGGACCGAGAACAATCGATACGGGATCAGCTGGAACGGCGGAGACGGCGACACCACCGCGGTGGCGGACAACCGGGATTCCCTGTGGAACTACTTCGGCTCGGACAGCGTTTCGGTCAAGCGGGGCATGGTTTTCAACGGTGACACCCTCGTGCGCGTCGTCGGGGACCTCGCCAGATGAAGACGTCCCACCGCATCGCGGGGCAATCTTTATCGGGTCGGGAAGCGAAATTAGTTGAAGATGATCCGTATTTTTTTATATAAAGACTGTGCCGATGTATTTTTTCCTTTGCTCATTCACCCTCTAGAAAGGATGCCACATGGCAGATAAATCCCTTACCCAATCGCAAATCGTGGATCAGCTCGCAACCGCGAACGGCCTCACCAAGGTGCAGGTCCGCTCGTTCCTCGAGAGCCAATCCGCACTTGCCTACAAGAACGCCAAGAATGGTTTCACCATTCCCGGCCTCGGCAAGCTTGTGCTGGTGAACCGGAAAGCCCGCATGGGCCGCAACCCGGCCACGGGTGAAGCGATCAAGATTCCCGCCAAGAAGGTGGTGAAGTTCCGCGTGGCCAAGGCCGCGAAGGAAGCCATCGGCGGCGCTCCCGCTAAGAAGGCCGCCGCCAAAAAAGGCAAGAAGTAATCCTGTCGGGGCCGGCATCGCCGGCCCCTTCTTTTTCCCTTCCGATTTCCGTTTCCGCTCTCCGCCTCCTCCTCTTCCCCATCTACTCCCCTTCCGCTTCAAAACACTCCCGGCCTGCTCTTGACCTTGATTCCCTTGCTCCGGATCGCATCCTGCCGTTCCGCGTTCCTTCCGGTCCGTGATCCAGCGCAAGGACCGGGTTCCAGCCGACGGGTAATACGGCCAAGACGTGACGGTATTCACGAACCCAATCCCGCCGCCGGCTACATTTGCCTCCGTCGCCCGGGGATCACCGGGCGCGCACGGAGAGGTTCATGCGGAGGATCGGGCGCGCCAAGATCCGGGCGGGATCCGCTTTCCTGAAAGGATGGCGGAGGGCTTCCGTAGCCGCCTATCATCGCATGCACGGGCTCTATGCCGCCCTCCCCATGGTATGGGGCTGCCTGGAGGCCTATCGCTTTCCCGGTTTCTCCTACCTGGGATTCCTCGCCACCGCCTTGTTCCTGGAAGGGGGCGTCGGAAAGCGTCTGGCCGCCCAGGCCTTCCTGTTCGTTTGTTGGGCCACTTGGCTGGGAGGGTCGCATATTCCCGCGCCGGCGCCACCGCCTTTCCCCCCCGCCTCTTCCGAAGCGAAGGTTTTTTTCGAACTGGAAGGGACGGTCGAGGGCTTCCCCTCCCAAAAGCGGAGGCTGACCTTCAATCTGGCCACGGAGCGCGGAAGCTACCGGGTGATGTCGGATACCCCGTCCTTCCCGATAGCGCCCGGTCAAAGGCTACGGTGCCGGGCGCGCGAGGCTCCGCCCGGACCGCCCACCAATCCCGGCCAGTTCGACTATCCCGCCTATCTGCGTTCCCAGGATCTCGATGGCATCCTCGAGGCGCGCGGCCTGGTACGGATCGGAAAGCCGGGGCCGTTCAATCGATTGATAGCCTTTCTGCGCGGAACCCTGGAGCGGGCCCTCGACCGCTCCGTACCCGGGGATCAGGCTCCCCTGTTACGGGCCGCCATGCTGGGCGCCACCGATGATCTCGATCCGGGCCTGGTCGAGGACTTCAAGGCGAGCGGGATGCTGCATATCCTGGCCATCAGCGGCCAGCACGTGGGCATTTTCGCTCTGATCCTGTTGCAGGTTTTCGCTCTGCTCCGGCTGCCGCGCAAGCTCGCCTACCTGGCCACGGGGGCGGCCCTGGGTTTATACGTGCCCATATGCGGAATGCAGATAAGCGTCTTGCGCGCCGCCATCATGTTCTGGTCCTGCCTGCCCGCCGTCCTCTGGGAGCGGCCCGGTTCCGCCTTGAACAACCTGGGCTGGGCCGCCGCGGCCTCCCTGGCGTTCATGCCTTATCAGATCCTCTCCCTGGGATTCCAGCTCTCCTTCGCGGCCACCTTCTTCCTCATCCTGTACTCGCCGGCCCTCGCGACCTTGCTTTCCCGGTGGCGCCTCACCGGGCCCTTGGCCGTCTACCTGGTTTCCACTCCCGCCCTTTCCATCGTGATCTACCTCGGCGTCTACCCTTTGCTCGCTGCCGTGGTGCACACGGCCGCGCCCTCCTCGATCCTGGGGAACCTGGCCACCGTGGGCGCGAGTTCGGGCATGATCGTTTCCGCGTGCCTCTGCCTGCTATCGGGCCCGGTGGCCCCCATCGCGGCCTGCTTCGGGGAAAGCGCGGGAGCCTTCGGGGCCATGCTCACGCATGCGGTGCATCTCCTGGCGCTCTGGCCCGGTTCTGCCTACTCGGTCCCGTCCCTTCCATTGGGGTGGAGCCTGGCCCTGTTGTTCTTCGTATTCGCCTTTCCCTATGCCGCGAGAACGCGCAGGGGCCTGTTGCTGGTCCTGGCGGGCGCCGCCGCGTTCTCGGGACGCTGGGCCTGCGGAGAGGCCTGGGAAGCCTGGCGTGGGCCCGCATCCGTCGCCTACCTGGACGTGGGCCAAGGCGACGGGGCCCTTTGCCGATTGCCGGGCGCGATCGTGCTCATCGATGCCGGTCCGCCCGAAGCGGGACGCAATGTCATCCTCCCCTATCTCCGCCACGAAGGCATCAACCGGCTCGACCTTGTCGTGGTCACCCACCCCGATCTGGATCATTACGGCGGCCTGGCCTACGTGGCCGCCCATATGGCCATCGGCAAGGTGGTCTATCCCGGGATAGAAGCGGACACCCGCGCTTGGAACGATTTGCGCGCGGCCCTGGCCCAACGGGGAGTGCCGATGGTCAAGGTCGCGCGGGGACAGGCCCTCTATGCATCCCGCGATATCCGCTTATCCGTGCTCTCGCCGGATCGGCCCGGGCAGTTTTCCGATCGGAACGACAATTCCGTGGTGACCCTCCTGGATATGAGGGGCCGGGAGTTCCTCTTCACGGGCGATATGGGCCCGGATGCGGAAGCGAACCTCTTGGCGAAGGGCGGCGGACCGCTGCGCAATGCCATCCTCAAGGTGCCGCACCACGGCAGCGATCTGTCCAATGCGCGATCCTTCCTGGATGCGGTGCGGCCGCCCGTCTCCGTGCTTTCGGCCGGGCGGAGCAACCGCTTCGGGCATCCCGGGCCGGTTACGGTCGCTGCCCTTGAGGAATTGGATTCCCGCCTCTTCCTGACCGCGCGCGACGGGGCCGTTACCTTCTCGTGCGGCCGGGATCGGGTAATCCCGGCCGGCGAGGGCGGTACGGGCAAGGACGGCCATGGCGGGGAATCCGATGGATGGACGACCTATCTTCCCGCCACCCTCGATACCGCGGGCCACCATGGAATCGACGCGGCGCGGGGGGTACGCAAATCCCATCGCCGCCTTGACCGGAATGGCGGCAGGCGCAAAAATGTAGATTGACTGGGATGTCCGATATGTTCGAGAACTCCGACCAGGATCGGATGAAGCAAATCTACAGGAAGACGGACGTGCGCCGCCTTCCCATGACCGGTATCGTCGCCGGTTACCATACCCTTCCGTTCACCCTAATCGGCCCGAATGACGAGACGGATGAGGGCAAGGCCAACCCCGGCTCCCTCAAGCTGACCGGGAAGATCATGGTGAGCCCCAAGCTGGTGCTTTCCCTTTCCCCCGGCGACGAGGGATTCGCGGAAATGTTCCCGGAGGCCGAACCGTTCATGGACAAGAGCCTTGTGGCGAGGATGTTCTCGTTCAGCACGGCGTACAAGAAGAACTACCGCATCCGCAATGAGAATCTGACCGTGGAGGCGTTCGCGGATCCGGATCTGGAGTTGCTGGATAAGGTACTGAATGAGATGGGTCGGGCGGAGATCATCAATATGGGGGTGATCTGGTGCCCGCAGCCGCGGTTTTATCCTATTAGCCTTGAGCGGTTTATCGCGTCGGTGTTGGATCGGGAGTTCAGGTAGGTCGCGCGGTCCCGGTCGCCCGGGGGCGGGGTCGGGGCTTACGGCTGCGGCCGGTTCATGACGAGGCTGCGGGGACGCGGGTCGCCTATCCGGCAATAAGCCCGGTCTATCGCAAACGCTCGCAAACGGACATCACACGCTCCGGGTCGCGCGACTTCCTCGCGTTCGCCCGGACAGACTCCCCATTCACCGGCCTCCGCCTGACAGCCCCGACCCCGCCCCCGGGCGACCGGGACCCCAACCCCTGGAACTCCAAATCCGTGTTCGCGTGGGGGGGGGCGCGGAGGTTTGAAGAGCGGATGGGGTCACAGGGGTTCGATTCGGATGTCATGGTCGAAAGGAAAAAAAGAGGTTGGTCTGGACTGTGGCGGGCAACCCTGGGTTAGGTTGCCCGGGGAGAAGAAGAGAAGTGGTTGGTCTGGGCTGGGGCGGACAACCCTGGGATAGGTTGTCCGGGAAGAAGAAGAGAAGAGGTTGGTCTGGGCTGGGGCGGACAACCTTGGGATAGGTTGTCCGGGAAGAAGAGAAGAAAAATGGTTGGTCTGGGCTGCGGGCAACCTTGGGATAGGTTGCCCGGAGAGAAGAAGAGGGATGGTCTGGGCTAGAAGGTTACGGCCAGGACGCGGGAGTTGCGGTCCGGGTTGTATTCGGCTTGGCGTTCGGGCGGCATGACGGAAAGGCCGGCCTCGCGGAACCCATTGCGCATGAAGAAGTCGCTGGTCTGGGTCGTAAGGAGGAACACGGTCTTGACACCGGCCTTGCGGGCCTTGTCGAGTAGGTAGGAGATGATCTTGCGTCCGGTGCCCTGGCCGGTGAAGCCGGAATCCACCACGACGGCGTAGAGTTCGGCGGATTTGTCGGGATAGATTTTCAGGGCGGCGCAGCCGTGCAGGGTGGTATCGATCTTGTAGACCGCGAAGTTGTCCAGTTCCTGCGCCAGGGTGTCGGCCGAGCGTTGGATGAGGACGCCGTCGTCCACGTAGGGTTGCATGATGCGGAGGATTTCCGGGATGTCCGAGGCCTTGGCGGGGCGGATCTTGTCGTATTGGTTGGCGTAGAACATGGTGCCGTGGCCGGCGCTGGAGAAGACTTCCTGCAGGAGGATGCCGTCCAGGGAGCCGTCGATGAAATGGACGCGGTCCACGCCGGCGGCGCAAGCGTCCATGGCCAGGGAAACGAGTTCGCGGTGCTCGGCCTTGAGGGAATGGGAGAAATCGCGCAGGAGGATATTGCCCTCCTCCAGATCCAGGTTGGAAAAATAGCCGCTCGCCTTTTCGCCCGCGTCCGCGAAGTCGCAATCGGGGACCACGGGGATGCCGGTATCGACGCCGATGAAGAAGAGCTTCGTGGCGCGCAAGGCCTTGGCGATCGCGACGGCCAGTTCGCTGCTTGACAGGTTGTAGTCGCGGCCGACCAGGTTCCAGCCGATGTTGGGAACGATGGGGATGAGCCGGTCATCCAGCATGTTGTTGATAAGCGCGACGTCGACCTTTTCCACCCGGCCGGTGTGCTGGTAATCCAGGCCGTTGAGCACGCCCATGGCGCGCGCGCGGACCCAATTGCCCACCACCCCGTTCGCTCCGTTCTCGGTGAGCAGGGAGAGGACCACGTTGGTGACGTTGGATGCGCCTAGCTTCACCAGGGGCATGGCCTCCTCGGTGGTGATGCGGACCTCGTCCTTCATGGGCGAGTTGACCCGGTAGGTCTTGAGGACCTTGTCGATGGAATGCTTGGCGCCCGGCACCAGGATGACCCGTACCCCGATCTTCTGCAGGAGGACGATGTCCTTGATGAGCAGGGAGAACAGGGGCTTGGACATGAGGTGATCGTCGATCTTGAGGACGAATACCTGGTCACGGTAACGGCGGAGATACCCGAAGACCTCGCGGATGGACTGCACGGGGAATCCCGATTGGCCTGCCAGCGTCTGCCCCGCCGCCTTCGCGGATTTCCTCTTTCCGTTGCCTTCCATGCCTCAAATCTCCCTGCAATCCGGTGAGCGGCGTGGAGTTGCTCAAGCAACTCCGGAACCGCGAGCCATTATCGTCCTACATCCAGCGAGCCGCGTGGAGTTGCCCTCGGCAACTCCAAACCCGTGAGCCACTATCCTACCATCAAGCGAGCGGCGTGGAGTTGCCCTCGGCAACTCCAAAGCCGTGAGCCACTATACGAACAATGTAGGTATTGCTCGCTTTGCCGAGGCCAGGCCCTCGGCCGCGTTCTCCGCGGCGCCGGCGGCCCACAAGTGGACGGCCAAGTGATATTGTACCGCCTTGCGCAGCCCGTTGTCCCGGCCCTCCGGAGGGGCGGAAACCGCCATGGCGAGGAGCCATTCCCGCCATTGGGGGAATTTGCCCAGGGAATACACGTCGGAAGGGATCTCCAGGCCGAGCTCCGCGGGTGAGACGGTCTCTTCGCGGATGGCCGCCCCGGTCTCCACGGCCACCATTTCCGTCTCCTTGTGCAGGACCAGGTCCACGGTGCCGTGGTTCCCGAGGAGGATGCGGCCGCGCGCGCCTTGGGCCGCCATGGTGGCGGCCAGGCGCAGGGCGTAATGCTTATGGGAGATGCCGAGCAGCATGGGCGAGGCGGGCCATGGGTTGACCAGCTTCTCCGCGGTATGGAGGCAGGACCGGAAGCCGAGCTGGGATCGGAGGTCGTCCAGGGAGGCGAGGCCCGGTACCAGGGCGGCGCAATCCGCCAGCACCGGCGCGGGTGCCGGGGCGGGTCCGGAGGCCATGGGGAAAAGAGGTCCGGCCGGGTCCAGCAGCTTGGCCAGCTCCCAGGTCTCCTCGAAAGACGCCTTGTTCTTCTGGAGCACGGGAGCGCTCCGGACGATACCGACCCCGATTCCGAAGCGCCGGAGCAGATGCGCCGCCAGCAAGGAGGCCAGCCCGCCCTTGCGCTGGGTATCGGATGCCATGTTTAGGACCAGGGACTTTTCCCCGGCCAGGGGCCGCAAGGCGGCCATGCGGGAACGGAACGTCTCCGCAAGGGCATCCAGCTCCTCCTGGGAGAGTTCCTTGATGCGCAGGGCCTGAAGGAAGGCCCCAGCCTGGGCGGGATGGAAAGCGCCATCCAGCAAGAGGTTGAACGCTGTGCGGGCCTCCCCTGAAGCGAGATCGGCCGAGAGGGTCCTGCCCTTCCCCACCTTCTTCACGAAATCGACCGGCCGGGAAGCCGGCTGGGCTTTCGCGGACGCGGCGGAAGGCTCCGCCGGAGCCTTCTGGGAACCTGCCTCGGATGTCATGGTGACGGCCTCCTAATCCATAATTTAGTAAGACACCCCGGCGGAACGGAAATGGCGAACCGGAAGCGTGCCGGATACCGGGCCCGGGGCGCCGGCGGGATTGATCGGGTTTGCATTTAACGGAATAGTTATCCATTTTCTCTCCATGGATAAATCCGCCAAAGCGAGCGAAGCGAGAGACGGCAGCACCACCTTCCAAAAAGCCTCCTTCCTCCTCTATCTGCTGGCGGTGACCGCCGCTTTCCTGTACCTGCTGCGCAGCTTCCTGATGCCCATCCTGCTGGCCTCGGTATTCACCGGCCTCACCTACCCCGTCTATAACTGGATCCTCTCCAAGGTCCGCAAGCCCATCTTCGCATCCCTTTTGACCATCATCTGCCTCCTCGTCGTGCTAGTGGTCCCGCTCATCGCCGTGGGCGCGGTCGCGTACCAGGAGGCGGTCGGCTTCTTCACCGGCCTCGATCTCAATACCTGGCGGGCCCATCTGGAATCGATCGCCCAGGGCCTGAGGGAACGGTTCCCCACCCTTTTGCAGCGCGTGAACACCCAGAACCTCACGGGGATGGCCATCAGCGGCCTGCAGAACGCGTTTCAGTTGATCCTGAAGAACAGCGCCGACATCTCCCTTTCCCTGGCCAACAACCTGCTCAGCTTTTTCCTGATGCTGTTCATCATGTTCTACTTCTACATGGACGGCCCGCGCATCCTGGAGCGGGTCATCAAATGGTCGCCGCTCAAGGACGAATACGAGCGCATCCTGATCGCGAAATTCGTATCCGTGAGCAAAGGGACCCTGAAGGGCATCCTGTTCATCGGTATCATCCAAGGCGTCCTGGGGGCCCTCCTGTTCTGGGCCGTGGGCATGAGCCAGCCCGTCTTCCTGGGCGTGCTGATGGTTTTCGCCAGCATCGTGCCGGCCCTGGGAACGGCGGCCATCTGGGGGCCCGCCGCCATTGTGCTCCTTTTCGAAGGCCGGTGGGGCGCCGCCTTGGCCGTGGTCCTCTGCGGGGCCTTCGTCATCGGCAGCGTGGACAACTTCGTGCGGCCCGTGCTCGTCGGCAAGGACATCAAGATGCATGACCTGCTGGTGCTTCTCAGCACCCTGGGCGGCCTGGGCCTGTTCGGCCTGGTCGGCTTCATCATCGGTCCCATCATCGCCTCCATGTTCCTGAGCATCTGGAACATCTTCGAGGAGGTTTTCGCGGACGAACTGGCCCTCAACCGCCAGACCGGCTACCGTACCGGGAAAATCGCCCGCATGCTCCGGGAAGACCCGCCGGCGACCTCGCCCGGCAAGGACCATAAGAAATAGGCGACGATCGCCCGGTCCGCGCCCGCCTTGCCGGACGCCCCCGGGCCCGCCCGGGGCTGGCATCGGACCACCCCTCTTCGCTATAATGAAGGCATGAAGGAAAGGCGCGAATCGCTCATCCCCATCCCTCCCGACTGGAAGCCCGAAACCATGGCCCGCGTCATCGAGCGCGAGGTGGAGAAATGGTGGGACCAGGGTTGGGTGTTCCTGCGCGCGGATACCGACAAGCTGATGGAATCGGTCTGCCTCTACTTCGAGCGCCGGATCCTATTGGAGACCGACCAGGATCGGCTTGCCTGATTGACCTGCTTTCTCCCCGCCTTCACTTGAGGACGATGGAAGAATCCTTCCTTTGGATGGAATACTCCAAGCGGATCGACTTCCCGTCCATCGCCTTGCCGTAGAGCCGGACCTCGTCGAGGGCGCCGGAGAAATCGGACTGCGCATCGCGCGCGTCCTGGATCGCCGCTCCGATCTTCACGCCGCCGGAACCGCCCATCGCAAAGGCCGGAACGGAACTGGCCGCGGCCTCGACCCCGTTCACATAAGTCGTCAGCGTCCCCTTGGGCGCGTCATACACCGTCGCGACGAAGACCCATCGATCCGCGTAAGGGGAAAGGCTGAAGGAATTCTGCTTGGGCGATGGGGTTTCGGGGCCGGCCAGATTGAAGGGGCCGAATTGGGCCGAAGTATCCGGACGGATCAGAAAGTGGAACCCCAGGTCCGTAAGCTCCTCGCCCAGGGACAGGATGGTCTGGCGGCGCGGGTTCGGCTTGAAGTCCATCCAGAAGGTCACGGAAAAACTCGTCCCGCCTTTCAACGAAGCGGGCATGGGCGCGGTCAGTCCGTGACCGCTGTCCTGGAAAAGCCTTCCGTTTCCGGCGACGGCCTGCAACCCGGGATCTCCGGCGGTTCCGGCGCCGGTCGCATGATACCTTCCCGCGGTCGCGTCCTTGTATCCGCCTGCGACCGCGTTTCCGGCTTCTCCCAAATGCCAGACGGCGGCGAACCCTTGGGCGGAATCGAAAACCGCCGCGCCGTCGGAAACCTCGATGGCGTCCTTCCGGCCCCAGTAAACGATCAGGGAATCCTTTTTCCCGCCCGCAGGCGGGACTCCCGGCGAAGCCGTGAGCCGGACCCAGATCGCGGCCTCTTTCGCGGCCGCGTCCCACCGTTCAATCTGGAAGGGTAGCCCGGTGCCCGCGGCATCGGTGAACCGGACGTCCTTGCCGCCGGCGCCCGCCGCGCTGAAATCCAAGTCGGCCGCATCGAGGCGGATCAGAATGGGATGGCCCGCCATCGGTTCCGATATCCCACCCGCCCCGGAAAAATCGAGGCCGAGGGATTTCCGGCCGCTCCAGGCTTCGAGTCCCGTCATACGCGTGGTGTCGCCGGACCGGATCGTAAATGCCGGGCAGACTTCCGCCGCGCCGCCATCCGACGTGTCCGGAAAATACGCCATCAAGGAAGGGAACCGTCCCTCGGGCAGCCCCGGCAGGGTCAAATCCCCATGGGCATCGATCTTGCCGACGATGGACGTCGCCATGGTGCTTCCGGGAATGAAAAGTACGGCGTTCTCGGAAAGATGCCTGTCCGCAAAAGGGATTTTCAGGACGCCGGGAGCCTTCAAGACCGCATCGGCGAGGGTTTCCCCCTTTTGCCCGGTTCCCATGGCCAGGCCCGGCATCCACGCCTTCACGTTCCGGCCCGGAACCTGGGACTCCAGATTGTACGTACCGGGCGTAACCCTATCGAATCGGTAACGTCCTTGCGCATCGGTCTCGGTTCTTTCCGGCGCCGTGGTTTGGCCCGGAGCCGCCCCATCGTAGGCTTCCGGAACCAGAAGCACCTGGGCGTGAGCCACGGGATTGCCGGACGGATCCTTGATGAGGCCGGAAACCCCGTTGGTGGTTTCTACTCCGCCTTTCCCGGAGGACTGCATCAGATCGCAGCCCGATACCACCAGGACGGTGAACAGGACCGGCACGAGCCGCAAGCGCCGATCCACTAGGCGACCCCGATTTGCGTCAGGGGGAACAATTGGATATTCACCTGATACACCGACATCGGCTTGCCGTTTTCCGGATCCAGATGGAGAAGGGATTGGCGCAACTCCTTGATCCGATCCTTCACTTCCTCGAAGTCCTTGTCCGACATGGGTATGGTTACGGTGGAGATATCCCGGATATCCTTCTCGTGCCGGTTGAGGGACTCGCCCGCCAGCTTAAGGCATTCCTCCTGGTAGTTGCGGATGGCGGCGGATTGCCATTTCTCGCCCGTGGACAACCGGTTGTCCGTCACGAGGTATTTTCCCGCCTGGGTCTTGCGGAGGAACTTGAGTTCGATCAGCAACCGGATCGATTCCTCCGCCTCCTCGGCGGATATCCTCGGGCTGAGCTTCGCCGCCAGGGATTTGAAGTCGCCGTCGAACTCATGGAACATGAGCAGGCAATGGATCGCCGAATGGTACCATTTCCTGAAAAAGGAATACTGGCTGATCTCGACCTTCCGCAGTTCCTTGTCGCGCAGCCGGATCATGTTTTCGAAATGGACCTTGATATCCTTGATCCGTTTCGCCCTGCCGTAAATCACCATCTCCCTGAGGTACTCAGCCTCGCGGCCGTGGAACCCGCAGTATTGGTTGATCCGGTCGATGCTCTTGACGGGGATCTGCAGTTTCCCCTGGATGATTTTCACCAGGTAGCCCGGGTCCACGGACAGCCGTTTGCCCAGGTAGCGATAGGAGAAATAGGGGCTGCGCGCCTTCCTGACCTCGTACAGGTCCTTTAAAAAGGCCTGGTAGTTCAGGTAATCGAAAACGTTCGGAACCGGGCCGCTCAGCATCCGTTCCCGGCCCATGTCGATACGAGGTTCATCGGCCCACCCTGGAGGCAATTCCGCATAATGGGATTATAAGGCGCGACCGGCCCGTGGGCTTGCCGGCCCGGAACAAACCGTTGAAAGAAATCTACAACGCTATTCCTGCGGGCTCCCTACGGATGGCCGCCGACCCCTAAGGATCGCGTTACTATTCCATCCACGGAAGCGGTGGGCCCTCGGGGATGCCGCTTTCGGAATGGTCCGGCGTCTTGGATCTGGGGGGAATATGAGCGCAATGCTTCGGAAGTCGCGGATTTTGCCATGGTTGCTGGGACTACCGGCCATGCAGCTCCTTTACGCAGGAACGCCCGCAACCCCAATCGCCCCAAAATACGATATCGCCGCCTATTACTTCCCGGGCTTCCACATCGACCCGCGCAACGAGGCCACCCTCGGAACCGGATACACGGAGTGGCGGAACATCAAGGCCGCCAAACCCGGATACGACGGCCATTTCCAACCGCGCGTGCCTTTGTGGGGATACCAGGATGAAGCCCTCGCCTCGGAGATGGAAATCAAAATCGCGGCCGCGGCCGATCATGGCGTCACCGCCTTCATCTTCGATTGGTATTGGTACGAGAACAAACCCTTCCTGGAGCGGTGCCTCAACGAGGGATATCTCAAGGCGAAAAACCGGGACCGGGTCAAGTTCTACCTGATGTGGGCGAACCATGATTGGGAGGACATCTTCCCGCTCGGCCGCCCCGGGAACCTGGGCAAGATCTTCGACGGCGAGGTGAACCGCGCCACCTTCGACAACGTGGTCGATCACGTCATCAAGGATTACTTCATGCAGCCGACCTACTATAAGATCGACGGGGAACCGGTCTTCTCCATCTACGAACTGGGCACCTTGATCGCGGGCCTGGGCGGGATCGAACCGACCAAAGATGCGTTGAACTCCTTCCGCGCCAAGACCAGGGCCGCGGGATTTCCCGGACTGCATCTCCAAGGCGTCATCTGGGGCAGCATTCCCGCCGGCCTGAACGGCGTGCCGGGAGACAAGGTTCCCACCCAAGGCAAGACCATCGCCGACCTCGCCTTTTCCAGTCTCAGCACCTATACCTGGACCCACTACGTAAGCCCCGTCGGGGATTACGTGCCTTGGGCGGAATCGGGGGTGACCGCCTGGAAGCGCTATGACGTCGATTTCCCCGTGCCCTATTTCCCCAACGTGACCATCAGCTGGGACACCAATCCCCGGCGCACCGTTTTCGATCCCAACCATATCACGGGCAATACCCCCAACCGCTTCGCCCGCTATCTCTGGAAGGCCAGGGAATACCTGGACAAGCATCCGGAGCGGAAGAAGCTGATCGTCATCAATTCCTGGAACGAATGGCCGGAAGGCAGCTACCTGGAACCGGACACGCTGTACCGGATGGAATACCTGGAAGCGGTCCAGGACGTCTTCCAGAGGAATTGGAGCAACGTCGCAGCCGTGACCAATGGCGGCAGGGTTACCGCGTCCTCGACCTACAGCGATAATTACCCCGAGCGATCCGTCATCGACGGCGAACGGACCGGAACCGCCTGGAGCAAGGGCGGCGGCTGGAACGATGATACGGAAAACAGCCAACCGGATTGGCTCCAGGTCGATTTCGCCGGACCCAAGTCGATCGGCAAGATCGATGTCTTCACCTTGCACGATGCCTACTCCGGCTATCCCGGCGGGGCGGGCAAACCCATGGGCGTTTCCCTGAGAACGGAATTCACCCTCGCCGGGATCACGGACTTCAAGGTCCAATACTGGGACGGCGCCGCCTGGAAAACCGTGCCCGGCGGCGAGGTCGCGGGCAACCGCAAGCTCCACCGGCAATTCGTTTTCAAGCCCGTGGTCGCTTCGAAAATCCGCCTGGAAATCACCGGCTCCCTGCAAGGGTATTCCCGCGTTACCGAGCTCGAAGCCTGGGGACGGGATCCGATCCGGGGTTGCACCAATCCCCGTTACGCGGAATTCGACTCGACCGCCGAGACCGATGACGGTTCCTGCGCCATCGCCACCGCGTCCCGGGACCGGTCCATCCGCGGCGCGGCCGACCCGGGCGCATTGATGTTCCAGGGATCGGAACTGCAGGTTCCCCATGCGGGAGCGGCTACGCTGGAGATTTGCGATGCCGGCGGAAAGAGCGTACTCCGCCTGGAGGCGAAGGCTTCCGGAACCTTGCGGATCCCCGGATCCGTTTTCCGGACGGGGATGTATTGGATGCGGATGCGGAACGGGAAGACGACTGTGGTGAAACGGCTGGTCGTCCTGTAAGGATCCGTCCGACCCGGGCCGGCCAAGGCGCCTTGGCCGGCCAAGGCGCCGGGGCCGGTTACCGCCCCGGACCCAGGTTCCTCAGCAGCAGGTGGATATCCTGCACGGCGTTCAGGGCCGCGTTAGCCCCCCCGTGATTGCTGAAGACCGAGGCCACGGACCCGGTCTTCTTCAGCAGCAGGATCTGCCCGCGCACCCGCTCCTCCAGCTCCGCCAGGGAATACCGGTGGTCCCGTCCGCCGTACCGCACGTAGGCCTTGTCCGTGGTGGCGTAGGTCTTGAGCGGGAACGCGTCGGGCAGGTCCGGGCGATCCGTATTGCAGATGCCCACGCCCGCGTCCTTGAGGGATTGCAGCACCGCCTCCTGGTGCCAGGTGCGGTTGCGGAATTCCACGTGGACGTCCAGTCCCTCCGAGATCGCCGCCGAGGCCGTCTCCAACAGGTAATCCAACGCCTTGCGGTCCCGCTCCAGGGCCTCGTCCAGCTGGATGAGGAAGGAATAGAAACGCCCCGCCTCGACCAGCGGCGCCACCGCCTCCGCATGCTTGCGCATCAGGGAGCGCGACGCGCGCGCGTCCCAGGTGCCTTTATGGGAGATGTCCCGATGCACCTTCACCGAGAACATCATGCCCGGCTTGCTGCGCCGCTCCAGTTCCGCGAACTGCTGGATCATCGGTTCCTGGTTGAAGGTATGGCTGATCTCCAGGAAGGAGAAATAAAGCTGGTAGAACGGGTACCGCTCCCTGCCCGGCCCCGGCGGGTAGAAGCGCCCGGCCCAATCGTCGAACTGGTAGCCGCTGGTGCCCACGTGCAAGCCCAGGCGCGAGATGTCCGGGGGGATGTCCAGGGGCCGCCAGGCTCCGGCCGCGGACGGGCCCGGAACGGGGCCGGAGGCAGGTAGGAGGTTGCCGGGGAATCCGGCGGGGGGCGGGGGCGGTAACAGGCGGGGCACCCGTAACTCATGAGGCACCTTGGGCGCCGGCGGCTGACCGGAGGCGGGCCGCGGGGCCGGCTTTGGATCGGGGGCGGAGGAGGAGGGATGGCGTTCGGCGGGAGTCCAATCTTGCATACTGCACAAATGTACAGTCTACCCGGGTGATTGATCAAAGGAAATCCGCAAATGCCCTAATCGCGGGGGAAAAGGCAAGGACGGCTTGGGTTTTTGGGGGATCCCCGAGGGGGGCGCGGAGGACGGACCGGCGAAGGCCCTATTTGCCGGGCAGCACGCCCAACTGCTGGAGCAGTCCCAACATGTCCTGCTCGCCCCAATGTTCGGCGAGTTTCCCGTCCTCCACGCGGACCATGGACATGCCGGAGATGGCCACGGGCTTGCCGGTGGCGGGCAGGCCCTGGAAGGTGCCGGTATGCTTGGCGCGCAGGACCCAGCGCCAGGAAACCTTGTCCCCCTCGGCGATGAAATCCTCGGCCAGGTATTCCGCGCCGGAGAAGCCGGAATCGATCATGGCGAAGAAGGCCTTCACGCCCTCGCGGCCGGGCGGCGTGGCCCGCGCATGCTGGATATAGCCGGTGGCGATGCACCGATCGATCGCGGAGCGGTCCTGTTTGTCCCAGACCTGGGAGAGATATTCCCTGACGATGGACTTCGCGTCCGGCATGCTGGATTTCATTTCCGTAATAAGCCTTTTCCGGATTCCGGTGTCAAGCCCAGCCAGGCGTTGGCCGGAACCGGATCGCCGTATCGGAACCGCCGTACGGCTCCATCCACCGTGAAGGCGGAGAAGGATGCGTTCGCGGAAACCGGCGCATCGCCGGCGCGCGGGCGGAGAGGCTCCCGGCGCTGGCCCGGGAAATGGATCCCGGTCCGCCCCGGGGAAAGCACGATCCGGTTCTTGCCCCTGAGGGTCCTCGCCAGGGTGAGCCATGTCTCCTTCGCGGCCGAGTCCAGGGACGCATAATAATCCTTCCCCGATATCAACGCGGCCCCGTTCAGAGTGACGCCGGAGGGAAGGGCCGTCATCCCGGAAAAACGGAACGCGGGGGAGACGAGGGATTCCGCCGCATCGTCGATGTCCAAGGCGACCGAGGCCTGGTTGTCCGCCGCGACGGCCCACCAGGCCCGGTAATTGTGATCGTAGCCCGGAGGCGAAAGGGTCTGCAGGGCCGGATTCACCGTGCCTACCGGGCCCTGGGCTTTGACCGCGCCCACGGAGGCCGTGAACGCCACCTTCCCGGAATGGATGGCGCGGTTCTCGTCGCGCACGCGCATGACGCCGCCGTCCGGCTTCGCGTCCAGGACGATGGAAAGGGAATATTGCCCCCAACCGCCCTTGAGGCAGGCAGGCGCCGCCGCGTCCGCGCTGTTGTTCATCCATCCGTACGGCTGGCCCCAGGTGATCTTGAGGCCTTGGTCGTAGAAGTTCATCTGGTAATCCGTGCGCCAGACTTCCCCCGCGGGATCCATCCCCGCTCCACTGGCCGGCAGGCCATCGCTCCAAGCGGGCACCCCCTGGTTCTGCTGGGCGAAGGTCTGGCTGGCCAGGTAACCGATCTCGCGATTGTGCGCCCACTCCCATGCGTAGGGGATATCGCATGCGCCGTTCAAGGTCCATGGGCCGGTGCGGTTGGGGAACCCGCTGCCGGACAGCAAGGGCTGCTTGAAATAACGCTTGGCTCCGTATTCGACGCCTTCCGCGGGGCCGCCCATGCCGTCCCAGTTCACGGTCGCATAGGGTCCGCGGGAGTCCCCCGCCTTGGTTCCGGCCCTAGCGTCCACGGTCACGGCCCATTGGAAATACTCATGGCCGTCCATGAAGGCGTAGGTTATGGTCTCGGCCGCGCCGTCGATGATGGAGGTCCAATCGAAGACGGCCATGCCCCCGCCCGACCAGCGCAGGGCCAGCGCCCCTTGCTTGTAGAACACGGAGGAACCGTGATGGCACATGGATCCGATCCCGCTATTCAGGGGATCGGCGTCGGGAGAGCCGGGGGATACGGTGACCTTGTTCGCGCCATCGTAATAGGTCAGGTACTGGCAGACGCCGGTATGATCCCCGCTTTTGACCAGCGCCGCCTTGCGTTCCTTGCCGCCTTGGTCCGTCCAGGCGATCAGATGGTTCGGCCGGTTGTAGATGACCGTATCCTTCACCGTGAGGCCCCACCCGGAGGCGGCCCACCCGAGGACGCAGATGCCGGTCGAGGCGAGGAAGGCTGAGACGTTGCGCATGCGGTACCCCACTCGGCCGCCGGGAGGATGCCCCTCCGGATACGGACCGTCATTGAGGCAAATCTACTTCACCGCCCCGGCGAAGTCGCCGGGAAAACCGGCAACCCCCGCTCCCAGGTCAAGCGCGGTCGGGCGGCGTGGGAAAACGGGACAGCGGCGGGAGACTGTCGAGGAGCGCGTCCAAAGCCTCGGAAGACAGGGAGCCGGAACTGCCGGAGTGGCTGCCGCGGCGGGGGCCTCCGGGCGACGCAGGCGGAGACCCGTTGAGATCGAGCGGGGTGATCTGCCCGGTGCCTGGGAGGTGGAAGGACACGGTCGAACCCTCCGGCGAATCCCCTGCCTCGAGGCCGAGCGGCATCGGATGCCCGTTCCTGTCCATGGTGCGCTCGTCATGGGCGGGGCGGCTCCGGTAGAGCGGCGGCGGGGAGTCGGGCGGGAAGGGATCGGAACGGGGCGACGGGGGATCCGCGAAGGGATGAGCCGGGGAATTCCCGCCGGAGTATTGCGGCGGCGGTGAGCCGGACCGGGAATGGGCCGTGGAGCCGGGTTCCGATCGGGAGTTGGAGCGCGACCGGACGGGCGTCGTTTCGGAAGGATGCACTCCCGGGGCGAAGCTGACGCGGCGGGGAGGCCGGCCGACGCGCGCGGCGGGAATATCGAAGGATTCGGATCCATCGGGACGCGCGCCGCCCAGGTTGGTCGCTGCCTGGACCGGGCCCGGGGAAGGCGAGGGCGGCGAGTAAGGGGGCGGCTCCCCATGATCCGCCCCTTGGCCGCGGCCGTTGCGCGACGGCTCCGCGCGGCGGAAGGGGTTACGGAAATGGAAGGACGGCATGTGGAAATGGGGTAACATGGCGGTCTCCTGGGTGACTCGCCATAACCATAGGTTTTACCCGGAAGGCCGGGGGCCGGGTCCGGGACGGATTGGGCGGCCGGTTACGGCCTGGGCCGCGGACAGGGCGGAATCCCGGACCGTTGCGCCATTCCGGGACGCCGGGATCGCCGCCGGATTACGGTCCCGCGGCTCCGCGCGGGGTCATTTCATGACTTGGGTGAGGATGATGGGGCCCTGGTCGGTGACGATGAGGGAATGCTCGTATTGCGCGACCCGGCTGCGATCCCCCGTGGTCAGGGTCCAGCCGTCGCCCGCGTCCTCGGCGGAATCCGCGCCCGTGGAAACGAAGGTCTCGATGGCCACGACCATCCCGTTCCCGAAGACGCCCTTCTGCTTGGGCTCGTAATAGTTGAAGATATGGTCGGGATATTCGTGCAGGGCGCCGCCCGTCCCGTGCCCCGTGAGGTTGCGGATGGTATTGAAACCGTTGCGATGGGCCTCGCGCTCGATGGCCTTGCCCACCAGGTTCAGCTTGGCTCCAGGCATGGCCTGGGCGATGCCCTTGTCCAACGCGCGCTTGGAGCACTCGCATAGCATCCGGATTTCCTTGTCCACGCTCGCGAACGGGATGGTGAATCCGGTGTCGGCGAAGTAGCCGTCCAGTTCCGCGGACACGTCCAGGTTTATCAGATCGCCCTTGCGGATCTTCCGCTTGGAAGGGATGCCGTGGGCGATGGCTTCGTTCACGCTGATGCAGGTCTGTCCCGGGAAATTGTAGACCTTCTTGGGGGCCGAGGTCGCGCGATGCCTGCGGAAGTTCGCTTCCGCGATGGCATCCAGCTCGAGGGTGGTGATGCCCTCCTCGATGGCGTCCTTCATGAGTTCCAAGGTCTCGGCGACGATGTGCCCGATCCTGCGGAGGGCCTCGATATCGAACTGGTTGCGTATGGTCATGGGTTGCCTTTCGGGATTCAATCGCGGAAAATGAACGGGATGGCGGTGAGGGCCCCGCCCAACAGGAGGATCAGCCAGAAATTGTCGACGAAGTACGGGAATACGCCCAAGGCCAGACCGCAACCCAACAGGCGCCCGTCCCCCCTGCGCTTGCCGGCCATGAAGTATCCCATCCCCACCATCCCGAACAGGAACTCTACGAACAGCTTGCCTGGGCTCATCATACCTTCATCATATTACTTCTCCGCCCCATCGGCCACGGAAGAGGGTCATTCTTCCACCGGGGCGCGGATGGTGGCGACGAGTTCGGAAAGCACGCCGCGCAACAGATCCCTTATGGCCGGGTCCACGATCTCCCCCGTCTTGGAGATTTTCCCGTAGATGGCAGGGATCGGGAAGGATCCCTTTACCGCGACGCGCGCGGAAAGCGCGCTCAACACGAGCAGCAAGGACGCATGGGCCTTGTCCCCGCCGCCATAGGTGGGCGAAGCGCTGATGGCCGCCACCGGCTTCCCGGTGAATTCCCCTGAGGATACGGTCCAGTCCAGGGCGTTCTTGAGCACGCCGGGCATGCCGAAGGCGTATTCGGGCGTGGAGATGAGGATGCCCTCCGCGTTGGCCAGGCGGGCCCGGAATTCCGTGACGATCCCCGGCGTATCGCCGTCATCCAGCTCCGGGCTGAAGAACGGGAGCCGGCCCAGGTCCGGGTAGATTCCGAATTCCACTTCCGGGAAAGGAAGGTCCCGCAGGATTTTCAGCAAGGTGGTGTTGGAAGAGCATTCCCGCAGGCTGCCCGATATGCCGAGGATTTTCATTCCTTTGAAAACTAGCATTCCCCATGCGTCTTAGCTTCCGATCCCATTTTATGGGCATTTTCCCCGGCATTTTACCTGTTGCAACAAATACCGTTTCAACGTATATTAGGAACATGAAAACGAAAACCGTCCAACAAGTCTATGCTCCCACCGCCCCGCACATGGTAGGCGACGGGTTCAAGGTCCATAATTTCTTCCCCGGAGGGACCCGCATCGGCGCCCATCGGATGAGCCCGTTCTTCCTGATGGACTACGGCGCCAAGACGCGGTTCGCCCCCACGGAAACGCCCAGGGGCGTCGGCGCCCATCCGCATCGCGGCTTCGAGACCGTGACCATCGCCTATCACGGCAAGGTGGCCCACCATGACAGCGCCGGCAACAGCGGCATCATCGGCGAAGGGGACGTCCAATGGATGACGGCCGGTTCCGGCATCCTGCACAAGGAATACCATGAGGAGGGGTTCAGCCGCAGCGGCGGGATCATGCAGATGGTCCAGCTCTGGGTGAACCTGCCCGCAAGCCGTAAGATGACGCCGCCGAAATACCAGGAGCTCGCCCGCGCCGGCATGGGGAACCATGCCCTGGCCGACGGGAGCCGGATCGAGGTGATTGCCGGGGAGTACCTGGGGACCAAGGGCCCCGCGTACACCTTCACGCCCGTGCAGTTGTACAATGCGCATCTCAAGCGCGGCGCGTCCGCGGAGTTCTCCTTCCCGGCGCTCCATAACACCGGCATGCTGGTGGTGGAAGGCGCGGTCACGATCAACGGGACCTCCAAGGCCCCGGCCGATCATTTCACCTTGTTCGCGAACGAGGGCGAGGCGATCACGGTGGAGGCGGACGAGGACAGCGTTGTGCTGGTCCTGAGCGGCGAGCCCATCCAAGAGCCCATCGCCACCTACGGGCCGTTCGTGATGAATACCCAGCAGGAAATCATGCAGGCGATCGAGGATTTCAATTCGGGGAAGTTCGGGAACCTGGAGTAGGCGGTGGCGTCGGCGCGCGTCCGTCCATTCAGTCCGCCGCGATTCCGGGGGACCGCAAATCCGCCCATTCGGCCGCGCCCTCGATGTAATACTTCGAGGAGGATTCCGAAACCTTCACCAGGCACGAGTCCCCGGTATTGTCGATCAGCTTGAGGTCCAGCACGTATTCCTGCGTCAGGACCTTGTGCGCCTTCTTTCCCTGCAACCGGCTCCCATATTCGAATCCGCGCACGAACAGGCTGTCCCGGGCCCGGATGCGGATCTTCCCGCCGCCTATCGGCCTGAGCCTGGCCCATTTTCCGTGCCCGGCCTTTTCCACCTTGTAGACGTACTTGGCGGGACCGACCCGGAGGGCGACCTCGTCATATTTGCGGATGCCGTTGTCGCGCACGAACAGGGCTTCCACGCGCACCGGCGCGGCCTTATCATTCCTGATCCAGACGGAGCTGCCGGCCTGGCCGGGGTTGTCCCATTCGGTCTTGGAGAACTCGAGGGATTCGGAGAGGAGGAAGAGGAGAAGGAACATCGGTATCGCGAGGAAATTCAAATGCATGGCGTAAAACTAAAATAGTCATT